>NZ_CP017479.1:943413-1257884 GCF_001761465.1 Flavobacterium gilvum
TTTAGCTTGATTGGTTTAAGTAAACTAGCAGGAATATCACGAACAATGGGGCGTGTAGCGATTTCCTTGTTTAGGTTATCAAGTTGACTGTATAAGTCTTTAAGAACATTATCTTTTGTTGTTAATAATGAAACCCTTAATTTTTCCCAATCCCCCTCTGTTACCCATTTACCAACGGTTTTTTCGGTAACATTTACCCGAATAGATACTTCCTTTCGGTCTAGCTTATCATTCACAAAAAGAATTTTAGCGAGGTCCTTTTCAACTTGTTTTTTAACTGCCATATACTATCTATTTGTAGCAAAGTTGAAAGATTAGAGCCTTTTAAAAAAACACCCGTTTACTTGCTTTACAACTCTGTAGGTATTGCAAACACAGGCGTTCGGCTTCTTAGCTTTCAATTTTTTAAGAATCCAAACCATTTAATCTTTGTCATCTCATAAGGCGATAAAACGCCAGGATAAATCGAAAAAAAGAAGATGTCAAAACCACCTGTAATCAAGCCGTTTGTTTTTAATGATGAAACCATCGAGAACACCTATGGTTTTTCAATCCTTACCGAAGGAATAGACTTAACCCGATTTAGCAAAAATCCAGTTATGCTCTCCGACCACTGGAATTCGAATTGGAATGTTATTGGGAAATGGTTTGATGTGAAAAAAGACGGCTCCATTTTAACTGGTCTGCCTGATTTTGACACCGAAGACAAAGACGCAGCCGCAATTTCCGGCAAAGTCGAACGCGGTTACATCAATGCCTGTTCTATGGGCATCATCTTCGACAGGGAAAATCTTACTGTAGTGGCCGGAAAAGTCATTTTGACCAAGTGCGAGCTTGTGGAGGTGTCTATTGTTCCGGTTCCCTCCAATGCCAATGCCGTGCGCTTGATGCACGCCGATGGTAAACCGATGGAAGAGAAAGAAATTCAAGAGCTGTCTTTATCTGTTATTCCTGGTATTAAAAATCCCGAATTAAATCTAAACATTGATAACATGAAGAAAATCATTTTAAGCGTAGCCACGTTGATGGCATTGGGCTTTAAGGACCAGCCGACGGACGGACTGGATGTTTCGGATGTCGAAGCCAAAGTGTTGGGACTTTCCAAGCAGGTTAACGACCTAACTGTAAAAAACGAAGCGCTGGAATTGGCTGCAAAAACTGCCAAAGATGCACAAGAAGCTGCAACGAAGTTGGCGGCTACACAAAAAGTTGATTTGGCTATCACCCAAGGTAAAATTCCAGCAGACAAAAAAGAAGCTTTTGTCCAGTTGGGTATCACTTCGCCAGAAGTGTTGGAAGCAACTTTGGCAATGATCCCTGAAAAACAAAACTTTTCTGCAGGAGTGAAAACACTGACAGGAAATGGAGCACCCGAAGTGAAAACAATGGAAGATTTCCAAAAACTTTCATTCGATGCGCAATTAGCGTTCAAAAACGACAACCCAGAAGAGTACAAAAAAATAGTAGGATAATTTAAAAAAGAAAATATGCCAGCAAATTTTGCAGAGGTTTGGTTAGCGAGAGTGCGCCAGAACCTAACTACACAAGATGTAGCTCCTTGGTTGGACGGAATCCCGGAACTTGACACAAACGTGTTGGAAATGGGTTCGGGTGACGCTTCTGAATTGAACGTGATTCACATTCCACGTACCTCATTCAACCCAGATGTATTAATCAATAATACTGCTTATCCTTTGGCTGTTCAAGCCTATACAGATGATGAGACAGTGGTAAGTTTGGATAAATACCAAACCAAGCCTACATCAATCTCTGATGATAAAATCATCGGTGCGTCGTATGCGGTTATTGATCCAGCAACAAAATCACATACTAATGCGATCAACACCAAAAAATACACAAAAGCAGCTCACGCGATTGCTCCGGCTTCCCATACTGCTGCTACTCCGGTTATTGCCGCTACAGGTGCGCCAAGAATTGCAGGCGGTCCAGCATCATTGACTTATGAGGACATCGTGAACTTAAAAGACGCATTGGATGCAGCTGAAGTTTCGACAGAAGGCAGACGTTTAGTGTTGTCAACAGCTCACTGGAATGATCTATTGGTTGACCGTAAAAACTTTGGAGACAAGTTGGTGAATTACAACACAGGTATGCCTGCGCCAGTAATTGCAGGTTTTGCCTTGTATCAATACAATGGGAATCCATTGTACACCAATGCAGGAGCCAAGAAAGCGTATGGTGCTGTTAAAGCTGCAGGAGACCGTCAAGGATCATTTGCTTTCTGGACTGGTCAAATTGCTAAAAAGTCAGGTATGACAAAGCAGTACTTCAAAGAAGCGAAAAACGACCCAGAAGCGCAAACCAATTTATTGAATTACAGACATTACTTCATTGCAATGCCTTTTGATTCAAAAGCAATCGGAGCGATTTACTAGTCCCCCAACTAGATTATAACCAAAAAGGCTACTGCAACATGTAGTAGCCTTTTTTTAAAACTTATCACTGTGCAAGAAATATACGATTACGCATTCGATTTTATGAAAAAATTCAGCCCATACATATTAGGGGGTGCAATTGGTTCCATCATTCACAGAATGAGAACGGAGATGTCTTGGATTGCTTTTTTTAAATCGGTTGTCGTGTCGATTTTCATTTCAGTATGTGTGGGGATTGCTTGTAAAGATTATCTCAAAATAACAAATGAGAATATAGTATTCGCTTTATGTGGTCTGTCCGGAGTGTTCTCAAAACTCATCTTAGACGAAATCGAGCAAATAATTAAACTGGCTTCGGTATATGTGAAGTCAAAAATTACAAAAGGGTAATGATCGCATTAGGAAAAAAAACACTTGAAGTTGCAATCACCCAATTGGGAGTTCAAGAAATACCAAAAAACAGCAATGCAGGGCCAGCGGTAGAAAAATATTTAAAGTCCGTTGGACTTGGCAAAGGTTACGCTTGGTGCATGGCATTTATCTACTGGTGTACTAAAGAGGCAGCAAAAGATTTAGGGGTAGAAAACCCGCTTTTCAAAACAGCCGGAGTATTGGCCATGTACAACAAAGAAAAGGATTCAGTGGTAACTGATCCACAACCGGGCGATATAATGATCCTTGATTATGGAAAAGGATTAGGCCACACCGGAATAGTCGAAAAGGTGATCGGAACCGATGTTCACACTATTGAAGGGAATACCAACGACGAAGGAAGCCGTGAAGGCTATGAAGTTTGTCGAAGAGTTAGAAAATTATCAACAATAAAAGGATTTTTAAGATTATGAAAAACTTTATAAAACTAGGTTGTTTGTTTTTTGTTCTCACCACGTTACTGGTTTCTTGCGGGAGCAACAAACCGGTTGTGGTGCAGAATGAAACCAAGACCATTACTCAAACAGTACATGATACTGTTTTCAAGATTGAAAAAGACAGCGCTTCGCTAAAAGCATTGTTAGAGTGCCAAAACGGTAAGGTAGTCGTCAAAAACATTGTCCAGTCCGAACCAGGGCGCACATTAAAAAGCCCAAGGGTTCGGATTGCTGATAATGTTCTGCAGGTCGATTGTGAAGCCAGGGCGCGGGAACTATTAGCCCATTATAAAAACACTCACGAAGCTAAAATACTGACTGTTACTAAAACCATAGAAGTAAATAAACTGACTTGGTGGCAACAAACGCAAATCAAGGGCTTTTGGGGATTCATGGTTATACTGCTTTTAATAGTGGTTTATACGGTGTTTAAATACAACTTTAAAAAATTGATCTAATGAAAAAACACGAAATTTTTGAAACAAACCCAAACCTAAAGCAGGTTCACCTGACCTCGGACGGTCAAGCATTTTACAACGACAACGATGCCAAAATGCACGCCAAAACGCTCGAAGACAAAAATGTGGAATTGGTTATTAATCCGTCTTTAATTGACACGATTGCTGAAGATGTTGACGGTGATGACGAACCAAAAGAGGAAATCAATAAAACAATTCCGTTTGTGCCCTCAGCAGACAGAATGAATCTAGGTGATTCAGGTTCTAAAGAAGATGCTCCAAAGCACGAAGCTGATGAGGCAAAAGCAGAATTGGAAAAATCATTAGCCGAATTTGATCCGGAAACAACAAAATATCCAGAAGCATTGAAATTGTTCAAAGCTTTGGGATTGGAATCAGAAAACGAGAAAAAAGACACAATCTATCCTTTGTTAGTAGCTGAAAAAGCCAAAGCACAACAAGGAGCTAATACTCAAGAGTAATGGGAAAACCTCATGTAAATATAGCCTTTGAAAACGGCAACATTGGAACCGTTACCACTAGCCCTGACGGGGTGAATGTGATTGTTTCGAGTGCCGTTGCCAATGCAGGCTTTGCCCTGAGTACGCCTTATACGGTGTATTCGTTGAACGAAGCGGAAGCTTTGGGCATCATTCCCACGATAGCGGGGAATTACGAACTGCACAAAACCATTAAAGAGTTTTATGCTGAGGCGGGAAACGGAATGGAGCTTTGGATTTATGGCCTTGCAAAAACAAAAACACTTGATGAATTAGTTGCAGCAAGTGAGACGGTTTTGACATCATCAAACAGACGAATCCGTTTTGTGACGATAAAGTATGCTCCATCGGTTCCCGATACAGACGTAGAGGCTGGATTAAGAGAGGGCTTCCCTGCTACTTGTGCAGCGGCTCAGGCAATTGCAGAACAGTTCACAGTTGACAATACCCATCCAGTAGTTTTCATATTGGAGGCTTACAATTATTCAGGGGTACCGGCTGATTTAATTGGTTTTGGTGACACAACATATAACAGGGTTGCTGTGATGATTGGTGATACTGAAAAAAGAACTGGAGCGACTGCCTCAAAAGGTGCGGCTGTAGGGGTTTTGGCGGGTAGAATTGCCAAAAATCAAGTGCATGTAAACGTAGGACGCGTAAAAGACGGTGCATTGAAACCATTGACATTTTATGTGGTTGACATTCCTGTGGAACAGGTAAATGTAGGCGCCCTTTATGACAAAGGATTTATCACTTTAACCACTCACATAGGTAAAAGCGGTTACTACTTTGTCGATGACATGCTGGCTTGTGAGCTGGAGGATGATTACCACTTTTTGACCCGCAGACGTGTAATTGACAAAGCGTATGTTTTGGCAAACCAAACCTTAACCAACTTTATCCTGGACACCGTTCCATTGACAAACGAGGGTAAGATACAAGCGGCGTATGCAAAAGCATTAGAAGCTGAAGTAGAGCGAGTAATTGCACAGGAAATGACTGCTAAAGGGGAACTTTCGGCAGACGTTACTGTCGCAAATGATACAGGAGTTAATTGTGTGATTGATGTTACCAATAACATTGCACAGGATTCAACAATCAAAGGAAGAATTGGAGTACGTCCTCACGGATACGGAAGATTCTTGGAGTTTACAATCGGATTTAACACAGGTCAATAGTTATGAGTTTTAATTCAAGACAATACGAATGGGGTGACATGACGCTCGTTCTAGGCGGTAGAGATGTAACCGGATTCCGTGGAATTAAGTACACCGAAAAAGGCGAAAAAGAACCCTTGTTTGCCAAAGGGAGACACGCTCACAGCATTCAAACCGGTAACATAACCGTAGAAGGTGAAATCACTGTTTTACAATCGGAATTGATCGCACTGGAGAAAGCCGGTAACGGTTCTGTTATAGGTCTTAATGTTGATGCGGTTGTGGCTTATGGTAATCCAAGCCTTGGCGATGCCATGACAACGGACAGAATCGTTGGAATCAGCTTTACGGAAGCCGCGAAAGAAATGAAACAAGGCGACAAAAACATGGAAATCACTATTCCTTTTATCGCTTTGGCAGTAGTGAATCAAGCATAATTAAAAGGCACTCTTTCGGGAGTGCCTTTATAAAAAACAACAACAAACAATGAAAACAGCAACACCGGAACAAATCACTGCATGGAAAGCAGAACATATTAATGTGTATGCGCTAAAAGCTGCGACCTCTGATAAAATATGTTATCTAAGAAAGCCAACACGTCAGGAACTTAGCTATGCCACTAAAGCAAGCGAAACCGATCCTTTGAATTTTAACACCACAATTTTAAAAAGCTGTTGGTTACACGGAGATGAAGAAATAATGACAAACGATAGTTTGTTTTTAGGAATCTGTCCAATGCTGGACGAAATATGTGCCTTTGAAAAGTTCGAGTTGGAAAAGCTGTAGAGTCATCGGCAGTTAATGAAAATGACTGGCTCAGAATAGCGAACGCCCAATTAAGATATTACTTCCATCTTAATCCTGATGACTTAACGGACGAAGAATGGGCCTCGAAATATGCCGAATTAATCTATATCAGAAAATCAGAAAATAACCAATTGTAATGAGCAATACTTTAAGCTATATGATTCAAATCAACAGCAATGTTGATAAGGCTAATAATAGCTTTAATAAGTTTTCAAATAACGTTCTTGGAAGTATTGACAAAGTTCAAAAGCGACTAAATGCCGTCAATATGAACGCCTTCATACAAAATGTAAGTGCGGCCGCTGATGGAATTAATAGCATGAATGATCCTGGAATGAAGTTGAGTTCTAGTCTTGCCGAATTGAAAGCAATTACAGGTGTCACAGGTAATGGCTTAAAAGAAATTGAGGGTTACGCCCGTCAAAATGCAAAAACCTTTGGTGGTTCTGCTGCGGATGGAGTCGAATCCTACAAACTTTTGCTTTCTCAATTAACGCCTGAATTAGCAAAACAACCCAAAGCTTTACAGGCTATGGGTAATTCTGTTAGTGTGTTGTCCAAACAAATGAAAGGAGACAATGCAGCAGCTGCGGAAGTTCTTACAACGGCTATGAATCAATATGGAGTGTCGCTGGATGATCCAATCAGAGCATCCAAAGACATGTCTTCAATGATGAATATTATGTCGAAAGCGGCTGCCGATGGTTCTGCAGAGCTTCCAAGCATTAAAAGCGCTTTGGAACAATCAGGATTAGCTGCCAAAACAGCCAATGTCTCATTTGCTGAAACTAACGCAGCTATTCAGGTTTTGGATAAAGCCGGAAAAAAAGGAGCTGAAGGCGGTGTCGCTTTACGAAATGTATTGGCCACATTATCAGAAGGCCGTTTTTTGCCAAAAGACGTAAAAGCAGAATTGAAAGCGGCAGGTGTTGACGTCAATGCACTAACCGACAAAAGCAAAACTTTGAAACAACGCTTAGATCCATTAAACAAAGTAATGGGGGATCAGGCTTTGGTTACCAAGTTGTTTGGAAAAGAAAATAGCGCGGCTGCCATTGCATTGATCCAAGGAAGAAATTCTATGGACACTTTGACAAAATCCGTGCAGGGTTCTAACGATGCGTATCGTCAGGCGGCGGACATCATGAAAGCGCCGGAAGAAAAAAATAAACGTCTCCAGGCACAGATAGATAATTTTAAAATATCGCTATTTAATGGTACCAATGGATGGTTAGGTTATGCCAATGTCTTGGGAAATACCGCTAGAGACTTTTCAAACTTAATGCCAATATTGGAGGGTGGCGGAAAATTATTTTCCATTATGACAAGTGCCACAAAGCTTCAAGCATTATGGACTGGCATCGTTTCAGGAGCTACAAGTGTGTGGACAGGAGTTCAAGCGGGCTTTAATGCAGTTATGGCAATGAATCCAGTTGTTTTGATTGTTGCCGGTGTTATAGCTCTTGTGGGGACAATTGCCTTGGTGATTTCTAAGACTGAAGGATGGGGCAATGCGTGGAAACATACGGTTACAGGGGCAAAGCTTTTGTTTACAGCTTATGTGCAAACGGCAAAAGCGCAATTCAACTTATTGGTCAATGGGTTTATGATTGGTATTAATAAGATTCAGATTGCCTGGTACAAGTTTAAGAATGTTGTTGGTTTAGGCAATAAAGCTGAAAACACTGCGCAAATAGGACAGCTCAACGCCCAAGTTGAAGCCCGTAAAAAGTCAATTACTGACGGGTACAAAAAAGCGGGTAACACCGCAATGCAGGCGGCGGGTGAGTTTAAGGCTGCTTACGATTCCGTAAAATGGAAAAAGGAAAAGAAAGCCAAAACTGATAACGGTATTGCAGCACCTGGAATACCCGGAACCGATTTTGGAAAAGGAGGTGCCAGTGGTTTGGGCGGTGGTGGTTCTGACAAGATGAAAAAGAGCAATGAATCTGTAGCCACAGGTGGAACCAAGCACAACTACATTACCATCAAAATTGAAGAATTAATTGGTTTAAAAGCTGACAATGTAAGTGGTGGAAAAGACACGGCAAAACAATCAGGTGAAGGCGTAATAGATGAACTATTAAGGACTTTAGCAATGGCAGGAAGTGCCACAAGATAATATGACATTAGATAATCAAGATATATTATTCGCCAGTTTAATGGGAAGCCGTTCGGTTGATTTAATTCAGAATGCAAATATTCTGAATAATGAATTAGCTAATCGCGTATTGCCGGTTATTCCTTTTTTGCCTTTGAAAAACCAAAACAATGTTTTGTCTCAAAAAGGACATGCTATTAACCTGCAGGATAATTGGACCACAAGGGATTCGATAGAGGAGCAAAAGCAGTTCTTTCCGTTAAGCTTTTCCTTTACTGGAGGTGCTGGTACAAATTGGTTGTTTCCTTATGAACCAATGATCAACATTTCGTCTGGTAATAACATTGTGAAGAGGAATGTTGCCAAACAAGGAGGTAACCTTATCGGTACAATCAAGGAGCGTTGGAGCCGAAAAGACTTTGATATAACAGTAACAGGGGTTTTAATTGGAAGCATTATGCAGGGAAAGCCGGAGGATTGTTTTCCAAAGGATCAGCTTATCCAACTTTTTGAGTTTTTAAAGCATTCCAAAGAAATATACATATTCTGTCATCCTTTGCTATTGTTAGGAATCAATAAAGTTGTTGTGGAAGACTATAGTTTTCCATTTACCAAAGGTGAAAATGTGCAGGCGTATGAATTGAAGCTCACAAGTGATTATTCGTATAACCTTTTGATAAAAGAAGAATTTTAAAATGTACAACATCATTTGGGACATACGATTTAAAACAGAAGGAGTGAATTACTCCTTGCAAACTGTTGCTTCGATAGACATTGAGTGCAGTGTTGACAATTTGAGCGATACGGCTGTAATTACGCTTCCCGAAGCTGTAATGAACCAAGTTTTAAATATAGGCAACGAGGTCAAACGAGGCTCTGAAGTGGTTATTAAGGCGGGCTATGATTATGAATTAAAAACGGAATTTGTGGGCTTTGTCCAGGATATAGTAACCAATGACAGTTCATTGAAAATTATGTGTGAGGATGCTCTTTTTCTGTTTAGAAAAGGTGTGAAAGATGTAGAACTGAAACCCACATCGGTACCCAAAATTGCACAGCTTTTAATAAATCAAATAGATTCGTCTTATAGATTGGTTTGTGATTATACTATCAATTACGAAAAATTTGTCATCCACCAAGCCACGGCTTATGATGTCTTGAAAAAACTAGCTGAAGAAACAAAAGCCAATATTTATTTCAACACAGAAAAAAAGGAATTACACATACATCCGCCTTATATAGAAAAAGGAGGTGAAGTAATTTACAGCCTGCAAAGAAATATCGAAAACAGTTCTCTGGAATACAAAAAAGCGATTGACCGGAAAGTCGAGGTTATAGTTGAAAGCACCAACGTAGCGGGAAAAGTTGAAAGTTACACAACCGGAACCACTGGAGGCGAAAAAATCACTTTGAAAGTGGGTTCTGTGAGTCCAGGAGACTTGCCCAAAATTGCCAATGCAGAACTCATACGACGATCTGCCGATATGTACGAGGGAACAATTGACACGTGGGCAATACCATTTGTACAGCCTACATACTCGGCAAAAATAAAAGACGAAGATTATCCTGAAAAGGACGGTAAATATTATGTAGAAGCTGTAACCACTTCAATTAATGAGAGTGGATTTAAAAGAACAGTTAAACTTGGAATTAAAGTAAGTGTGTAAATGGATAAAGCAGCCAAACTAAAACAGGCATTAATTGAAGTTTTGGGGATCAATCCGAACCTTGCCATTACCGCCGAGGTTGTTTCGGTTGAAAATACAACCTGTACGGTGAAGCTTGTTTCGGAGTTGGTTCTTAGCGATGTTCGACTTTGTGCCACGATTAACCAAAGCGAGGATTTATTTGTTATGGCTCCTAAAATTGGCTCTGAAGTCGTGCTAATGAGTCAAACAGGAAAGCTTTCCGGCTTAATGGTTATGAAGATGGATGCTGTTGAAAGTGTCGCTTACAAAAAAGGAGCTTTCGAGTTCCTTATCGATGGGACTACAGGAAAAGTGACGCTGAAAAAAGGGAGCGTGAACTTTGGAAAATTAATTGGTAATCTCATTGATACAATTTCAAATGCTTTAATTGATACTCCAAGCGGTCCTGGTGCAATTAATGCCACGACCAAAACACAACTGAATCAATTGAAAACTCAATTTAATTCGGTTTTAAACAGTGATTAAAAATGAAAAACAGAGGCATTCAACTTAACGATAGCGCAAGCGCCCTTGAAAATATTGATTTAAAAATTGATGTTATACGTGATGCCGACGGATTAATAACACAAGGCTTGGTGATTGGGGAAATAATGAACCAAAATCAGGCTTTAATGTTAATTGCTAATCCGGGAGAGTTCAAGTTTAATCCAACGCTGGGAGTTGCTATTGACGAATTGATTTTGGACAATGATTATTTAAGAATGAGGCACCGTATAAGAGAGCATTTTGCTAAGGATGGATTAATTGTAAAAAACATTGAATTATCGGAAGGGAAGCCATTAATAATTGATGCGAGTTATGAGTAAAGAGATCGCTTATGCCGGACAATCATTTCTTGATAAAATCATTGAATGTACTGGAGATATTGAAAACGCTTTTGAAATGTCCCTACTCAACGCACGAACCATAACTGATAAATTACAAGTAGCCACAACATTAAAAAAAAGTGCAATCACTGATTATGATGTTGTTTCCTATTTTACAGATAATAACAGACCTGCGACTTATGTTGCAGTTATAATACCAACAGACCCAGTATTCGTTTTTACATCACCAGGAGAGTTTCCTTATAGTTTTTAATATGGCAAGAAGTACAACAGATATAAAGTTAAGCATTACAACGGCATACATTTCTAACGAAACGGTTATTGCGATGTATGGATTAGTGCCTGGTCAAACCTTTGAGCAACAATTTTCGGTAGTAAGTATAGAAAACATCATTTTTTCTATTATAGCATTTATTCTTTCTTTTCACGAAAAGATAGTCGAAACCAACGCCAATAATACCCGACCACAAAACCAACAAAATTTAAAACAAACTATGTTGGATTATCACGACGGTTTGGATTTGGTTTGGATAAACGGCGGTTGGCAATATGATTTAACAGGTGTTGCCGATGCTGAGGAAAGAAAAATTATTGATCGTTGTGCCGTGCTTGAAAGCGATGAGGGTTTGGTTTTTAAAGTTGCCACCGATAACGCAGGAAATCTTGAACCGGTAACTCCTGCACAACAAATAAGGATTGAAGCTTATATCATAAAAAAGAAAATGCCTGGTGTTCCTTTTTCATTGATTAACCAAACAGCCGATTTGATAAAAGCCAATTTAACGGTTTATGTTAATCCATTGGTTATTGATTTACCCACAGGTAAATTATTATCAGCCACAACAGATGTTTACCCTGTAAAAGACGCTATTCAATTGTATTTGGCCAATTTGGAATTTGACGGTGCGTTTGTAAAGGATTTTTTCAGAACAACATTAAAAGAAGCGGAGGGAATTGAATTAGTAGTGATTAATTCCATTCAAAGCAAGTTTGCTGGATTTCCTTTTATTGATACGGGTGAATGGAGGATACCGGATGCAGGTTACTTTAAATTATTGGACGAAAACTTAACTATAACCTATCTACCTTATGCTTTGGCAAGTAATTAATTTTTTTGTTCTCAGAGAACAATTGCTACCAACATTCTTACGACATGATCGTATGCTTTTGTTCTTGCAGTCAATAGTTACTCCCCTTGATGAAATATACAAGGAAACATTGTATAAAATGCAACACGATGGCACAACGATAAGTCTTGAAAAAATGCTTAACGAGCATTTTCAAGTAGTTGGATATAATCATCAAAACCATGATGCTACAAAAACTATTTACATCGAAGATGTGCCACAGCCTGACAAGCTCTACATCTATCAGGACGAAGAGGACGAAGTTATTTTTTTGGAAGATGACGGTGACGACAATGAAGATGATATTTTTTTGGATAGCGACAACGAGGGATTTCTTAGCTATTCGTTCATTATCTACATACCAGATACCTACGAATTTCAGGAATACAACATAAGGGCTTTGGTAGATACCTACCGATATTTTGGAAAAAAATACATTATTCAAACTTATACATTATGATTTTAATAGACTTATTACAGGCGGGTGGTTATCGATTTAAGCAGGCAACGCTTCGTAAGATGCAGACTGCTTATTTTGAAATTCTAAAAGCATTTGTGAAGCATTTGGATATGCCAGACGAAGGCAATTTTATTATTAGTGGCTGTACGATTGTTGGTGACAATATCACGTCCGGTATGATGTACATAGATGGTGAGCTTTGCGAGTTTGCCGAAACGCCTGGAACTGCCGATAGTTTGATAAAAAAGAACGTAGCCTATACCAATTTAGTTTTTAAATCAGGTTCTAGTTTGCCTGTTTTCAGAGCGACTAACGCTATGGTTGTAGAGGTTGACGGTGTTGCCTTATCGGCATTTACACGAATCCAAACGGTTAAAAATTTGGTTTGGGGTAATATCGCCGATAAGCCTGACGGTATTGTGACTGACCCAAACTTCGGAATTCCAGATACTCAAACTTTAATTGAAAGAATTATTGCATTAGAGGAAAGGCCTTTGGCTAATGTGCCAATTGGTTTGGTGGCTATTTGGGGATTACCAGCGGATGAAATTCCCGCAGGTTGGGTGGAACATGCGCCATTGTTTGGTAAAATGCCAATAGGTAAAGACTTAACTGATCCTGATTTTGATAGTACGGAAGGTGTGGGAGCTGTTGGAGGTTCTAAGGACCACACTTTGACGATTGCCCAAATGCCGGAACACGATCATGATACCCAAACCCCTGTTGATGGAGGCGGTGGAGCCGATATGCAATCCTCTGTCGAAAGTTCGGGTTCTGACGAAAGATTGATACCAGGACCTAAAACTGGTAAAACAGGAGGAGGCGAAGCTTTTTCAATCATGCCTCCATATAGAGTAGTTGATTATATCAGATACGTAGGAACAGAAGCATAATGGGAACTTTAATTATAGAAACCAAAGAAGACAGCCCTGAGAAATTGGCGGCAATCGTTGGCAAGGATACTAAGTATTTCTTGATGGCGGGAGAGTTTAACGATGTTGTTGCAGCGATAAATGGTAAAGCTGAAACCGAAGCGTTTGAGAATCATTTAGAAGATGAAACTGCTCATAATTTATTGTTTGAAGACAAGGAAGATAAGACTCAAAAAGGCGTTGCTGGCGGTTATGCACCACTCAACGAATTTGTGAAACTGTCTTCGGAATATTTGACCATTGTTAATGATTTGGTTACCGGTGGGGCTACTGCTTTGGCAAGTGCCGAAACCGTTAAAACACTGAAAACCCAAATCAACGCCATCAATACCTTACTGACTTCGGACAATATTAATCTTGATACTGTCCAGGAGATTGTGGATGCGATTGAGACGGTACAATCTTCACTTAGTACTATCCTGGTGAATGACCTGACCACTGGTGGAACCACGAAAGCCTTAACGGCTGAAATGGGAAAAACGTTGAAAGGGTTGGTTGATAGCCTATCAGCCAAAATTCCGAAAGATTATTCTAAGGTAGTTTACGTTAATGCAAATACACCTACCACAGCAACAATTTTTGACACTAACAATCCTCCGGTAACAAATGATAATTCGTTAAAGTCGGATGTAAATAATTTATATATAGGATTGGATACATCTAGTTGGGTTTATAACGCAACTACTTTTACTTACGATGCAGAAACCATTACTTCAAAAGCTTCAACTTTTTATTTATATGGCACAAATAAAGATGCCGGTAATAATAAAAATAATGAGATTGAAAGATCGGGAGCTGTAGGTGTTGGAACGGCAACGAAGCCAAATCATGCCGTGACCAAGGCTCAACATGATTTAAAACAGGACAAAGACAACCAAGTAGAAGTTTCGGCAAATAGCAACGTTCTTAATGCGTGGCACGGACAAACGGTATTGTTTGCAGCAAATTGCACTATAACTGTACCGTCAACATTGAACAACTCACTTGGATTTGTCTTTAGAACATTGGCAGGTGTAACCGTTACGTGGGCTATTACCGCTCCGTTTACTTGGGAGACTACACCAAGCACAACCCCTGAGAAAACAGTAGGTCATTTTATGCGTAGAGGTTCGACTAACACGATAATATTAGATTTCTAATTATGGGATTAAAGAAATATTATTTTGGAAAATCAAAATATACTTCTTTGATAGGAAGTGTGTATAGTGGTTCTGAAAAATGGGACGGCGGTGTTTTAGCTCCAAATGGTAAAATATATTTTGCGCCGAGGGCGGCTAATCAAATTTTACAATTAGACCCATCTACAAATACTACTTCTTTAATAGGAAGTAATTATTCTAGTATGGGCATTTTTAAATATGCAGGTGGCGTTTTAGCACCAAACGGTAAAATATATTTTGTGCCAAATAATGCTAATCAGGTATTACAATTAGACCCATCTACAAATACTACTTCTTTGATAGGAAGTGTGTATGGTGGTGGAGCAAGATGGATTGGCGGTGTTTTAGCTCCAAATGGTAAAATATATTTTGCGCCACATGATACTTCGCAAATTTTAGAATTAGACCCATCTACAAATACTACTTCTTTGATAGGAAGTGTGTATAGTGGCTCGAATAAATATCAAGGTGGCGTTTTAGCACCAAACGGTAAAATATATTTTACACCATATTCAGCTTCGCAAATTTTACAATTAGACCCAGCCACAAATACTACTTCTTTGATAGGAAGTGTGTACACTGGTGTAGAAAAATATACTGGCGGTGTTTTAGCTCCAAATGGTAAAATATATTTTGTGCCATTACAGGCCTCACAAATTTTACAATTAGACCCAGCCACAAATACTACTTCTTTGATAGGAAGTGTGTATGGTGGCTCATATAAATATGCAGGTGGTGTTTTAGCTCCAAACGGTAAAATATATTTTGTATTTAATGGAGCTTCGCAAATTTTACAATTAGACCCGACTACTAATACAACATCATTATTAAGTGGAATTTATAGTAGTTCTTCTAAATATGCATTTGGTGTTTTAGCTCCAAATGGTAAAATATATTTTGCGCCGAGGGCGGCTAATCAAATAATGCAATTGTCTAAAATTAATATTCCTGATATAATAGGATCTGATGCTCAAATACCTTCCGATTTATCAACATTACCTGCTTCAAATTACAATATGTACTATAACAAATACTAGATAAATTTTAATATATCATTTTAATACCACGATTATGATACAAACAAATACCCCCTACACGCACACAGGAGTCGCTGTTTCCCTTACAGGGACTCTATTAGTAGAAATAGTAAACTGGCAAATGTTTAAAGACTTTGCTATTTATGAAATTGAAGATTCAATTATTTTGGAGAGTGGCGCAAAACACTTAATTAATTCACGCCAAAAAAGATTAGAGATTGTTGAGATAAATCAGTTCGATGCTTATTTAAGCACATTGGAGATTGATTTTGCTTCAATGCCAAAGTTTGAAAGAGAATGGCTTAAAGCTAAATTAGCTCTATTAGCATTTGTTCAAACAGATTTACTTGATGATAATATTCACACGATTTACAATTTGTTGCCCGAAAATTGGGTGTTGTCAGAATAATGCTAGGCTTCCTACTTTTCATAATCGCCTACCTGTTGTTTTGGCCGTTGTCGTTGCTAAACTTCTTTTTTGTAGAAGATAAAAAAGGCTATTTCCGTTCATCAGCAAAATCAATTGACATATTTGCCTGTAGAGAGTTTCGAACCTTTTGGAACAAAAAATTAATAACCAAAAACGGTTACAAGTTCGGCAAGGAAGGAGAAACGATTTCAAGTGCTTTGGGTAAAAACATACTACTTGGATCATTGACCAAAACAGGGAAAGTCCTCGTTTGGATTTTGAGTGAAAAACATTGCTTGGATGCAATATTTGAAATCCATTAGTTAGAAGGTATTTCTCAGGAGACGGGAAGTAAAAAGTAGTCCTCCAACAATTAAAAACTTCTCACGGATTTTAATTTTAGCACCAAAGCCAGCGTTGGAGGACATAAGTCTTCTAGTGCTGGCTTTTGCTATTTTATATAATCCGTGAGAGGTGCAAATATAGAATAATCAATCATCAATCAAAAATCAAATGAATAAGTATCACCAAATCTTAAACAAAATTATCACCAAAGGAAAGGTGCAACAAAACAAAAAGGGTTCAATCACTTACCTTTTGAACCAGCCGCTCGAACTAAAGCCAATTGACCTGTTGGAGCTGTTCGAGGGGCACGCTGTTGCACGAAAAAAGCTAAAAGATGAATTAGGTCTGTTTATGGCCGGTGAACGCTCTACGGAGGCATATCGTGATATTGGCGTAACGTGGTGGGATTATTGCGGGCCTATCCTTGTAAATAGCTATCCTACGTACTTTGAGCAGTTGCCACGGCTTATTGAACGCATCAATAAGGAAAAGCGCGCCTCAAAGAACTATGTGTTGTTCCTTGGTTCCAACAACACTGAGAGCAACCAACAGCCGTGCCTTAGCCTAATACAGTTTCAAATAGAGAAAGGAAAGCTCGTTGTAAGTGCTTACCAACGTAGTTCTGACGCTAATCTAGGCTTACCCGCGGACATCTATCACTTGTATCTCATAAGCAAACAAATTGCGCTGCCATTGAAGTCTATTACGTTGTTCCTGGGCAACGTTCATGTGTATGAGAATAATATTGAAGGGACTAAGGAGCTATTGAGCGGCGAATCGGTTAAATTTAATTTAAACGTTGGTTAAATGGTGTTTAAATTGTAGTTAAAAAGCCTGCACGGTAACGTACAGGCTTTGCTTGTTTTAGGTGAAAAAATGTACATTTCATTTTAGATTTGTGTACATTTTAATTTTGCGATTATACAAACATTAACATTATTTAATTGTTTGCAAAATCTTTACTCCTTATTTTGGTACAAAAAAAATCATTTTTATGAAAAAAACATTACTTACATTAATTTCTTTGGTCTCTTTTGGCTTTGCCAATTCCCAAATAAAAGAAAAAGGAACTTTTGAAATGACACCGAAAATTGGATTCTCAAGATTTTCAGAAGTTGCTGATCATGGTGATACAAATCAAAACTCAGGTGTAGAATTTGGAGTAACTACAGATTATTATTTCAGCGACAGATGGAGTTTACGTTCGGGATTAATTTTTGACAAAATGGGGGGCGAATATAGTGCAACTGCACCAATCGATTACATATATGATATGTATTCGCCTCCGCAACAACAATATCAATATTATGAAGACAAATTACATTATTTAAGCATTCCAATCAATGCCAACTGGCACTTTGGAAGTACTCGTAAATGGAATTTGAATTTTGGATTAAGTCCCTCTTTTTTACTAGATGCTAAAGTAAATAATACGGAAATGCCTAAAAACTCAATAGAATCTTTTCAATTGGGGTTAACTTTTGGAATTGGTTATAAAATTGAAATTACTCAAAAATTTGGAATTTTAGTCGATTTTCAAGGCTTTGCTGGTATGACAAATATTAATAAATCAACACCTAAACAAATAGCTAACAGTGGTTCAAGCTTCAACATAGGAGGAGTTTTTGATCTTTAAAAAAACAAAATAACCAAAACCAAAAACTCCCAAATTACAGTAGTAATTTGGGAGTTTTCTTTTTTATTTACCTGAAATTTTTTTTTAATACATCAAAGTATATAGTCCAAATAGTTATCCTGATTAATAATTTCAAAAGTAGCTTGAGGATACGACTTTGCAAATTCAGTTGGAATTTTTGCTTTTACTTTTCCGTATTTATATTCAAAAGCCGATAACTGCTCGTCTTTTTCTTCAATCCTATCGATTTCTTGTTTGGTATGAGTTCTCCAAAAATAGTCATGAACAAAATTTTCGGCATAACTCATTTTTTTTATCCTTTCGGAATTTAAATAGTTTTCCCAAAGTTTGCCAACATCTTCTCTAGTATTCAAAGGATTAAACGAATTAATAATGGCGTTTCGGATACCGTTATCAACGAAATACCATTTTTTCATCTTCGTTATTTCGTTATCCCTATTTCTGCTGAATCCTGAGACACTGTAGATTATAAATACTTTGCTAAATAAATCCAAATACTTTTCAACAGTGTTTTTGCTAATTTGTAAATCACGCCCCACGCTTTCGAGAGATAATTCGCTACCCGTTCTAAAAGCAATAATCTGAAGTAGAGCAATAATTTTATCTCTTTTTTTGATGCCTTCAAAAGCAAAAACATCTCGCAACAATTGAGTATTTACCAACTCTTTTAAATAACTTATTTTATCTTCCCGATTAGTAATATGACTCAATTCTGGATAACTACCCAATATTAATCTGTCTTCGAGATTATTCCGGGTGTCAAGATAATTTTCATTCTTCGCATACTCAATTTGCGCAATAGGATATAAATTTATGGTTTTCATCCGCCCGACTAACGGCTCACCCAACTGATTGTTTATTTCAAATGCTGAAGAACCTGTGACCAAAACTTTCAGATCTTCAATAGTATCAACCATCAATTTTAGTTTTTTTCCAATAGCAGGAATTTCTTGTGCTTCATCAATTATCAATAATTTGGTGTCACCTAGCAGTCTTTTAAAATTTGCCGTACTCTGAATTTCTAATAAGTTATGGGATTCAATATCGTCTCCGTTCAAAAAAAGTACTTTTTCGTTCACACTTCCCATCAGTTTCTTAATCAGTTCGGTCTTGCCAACGCGCCTTGCTCCCAAAAGTACAACCACTTTATTGGGTTGTAATTTTTGAAGAACTAAATCAAGTGCCAATCTATTTATTTCCATAAAATTTAGATTTCTTTAAACAGCACAAAGATAATCATATTTATTAAATTCCGTCTCAGTATTGACGGAATTTAATTGATTTCCGTCAATAACAAGACGGAAATCAATTAAATTCCGTCAATTCAGTCTCTAGAAATAGTCTTAAATAACCATCGTCAACTGAATTCGCTTTCTATCTTCATCAACCTCAGTCACTTTTACTTCAACATGTTGATGTAATTTTACCACTTCGTTGACATCACTTACGAATCCAGCTTTGAGTTGGGAAATATGAACCAATCCGCTTTCTTTGATACCGATATCAACAAAACAGCCGAAGTTGGTAATATTGTTCACAATTCCCGGAAGAATCATTCCGGTTTTCAGGTCTTTTATTGTTTTTACATTTGGGTCAAATTCAAAAACCTTGGCCGATTTTCTAGGATCCAATCCTGGTTTTTCAAGCTCTTTGATAATGTCTTTTAATGTTAATAAACCTATTTCAGAGGTGATGTAATTTTCTGCTTTAATCAAAGCTGTTTTCTCTTTGTTGGCAATCAAATCATTCACCGAAAGTTTCAAATCTTTTGCCATTTTCTCAACAATTCCGTATGCTTCGGGATGAACTGCCGAATTATCCAATGGATTTTTCGCATTTGAAATTCGGATAAAAGCCACACCTTGTTGATATGCCTTGTCACCCAATCTCGGCACTTTTTTTAGTTCTTTTCTATCCGTAAAAGGACCATTTTCAGAACGATACGTAACAATGTTTTCGGCCAGCTTCTCTCCTATTCCACTCACATAACTCAACAAATGTTTACTCGCCGTGTTGATATTTATCCCAACCGAGTTTACGCAACGAATTACCGTATTATCCAGTTCTTCTTTCAATTTGGTTTGATCCACATCGTGTTGGTACTGCCCCACTCCTATCGCTTTTGGATCGATTTTTACCAATTCGGCCAACGGATCCGACAATCGTCTTCCGATGGAAACCGAACCACGAACCGTAACATCAAAATTTGGAAACTCCTCTCGCGCAATTTTCGAAGCCGAATAAACCGAAGCTCCTGCCTCTGAAACGATGAAAACCTGAACCGGTTTATCAAAAGCGATTTTCTTGATAAAGAATTCTGTTTCTCTCGAAGCCGTTCCGTTTCCGATAGAAATTGCATCAATACTATAAGCATTGACCATCGATTTTATCTTTTTCATCGCCATTGCGGTTTCGTTCTGCGGTGCGTGCGGATAAATGGTTTCATTGTACAATAAATCGCCTTTTTCGTCCAGACAAACAATCTTACAACCCGAACGAAATCCTGGATCTATTGCCAAAATACGTTTTTCGCCCAATGGCGGTGCCAACAATAATTGACTTAAATTATTAGCAAATACCTGAATCGAATTAACATCGGCTTTGGCTTTGGCTTCCTGCAACGTTTCATTCGAAATCGCCGGATTCAGCAGGCGTTTGTAACTGTCCTCAATCGCCAATTGTATGTGTGGTGTCGTGCTGTTATCTCCTTTTATGATTATTTCATCAATAATATCGTAGGCATCATCGATTTCGACATCCACTTTAAATTTTATAAAACCTTCATTTTCGGCACGCATTATGGCTAATAATCGATGTGACGGCGCTTTGGTCAGCGGTTCCGACCAATCAAAATACTGATTGAATTTTTGTGCGCCTTCCTCCTCTTTTTTGGATTTTACAGCCTTTGTGGTAATGGTCGCTTTTCGTTCAAACAATCTTCTGAGTTGTTTTCTAACGTAAATATTTTCATTAATCCATTCGGCAATAATATCTCTGGCTCCCTGTAAAGCAGCTTCTTCATTAATCACATTTTCATTCAGATATTGTGTCGCCAGGAAATCAACATCGTCCTTCCCTTGATTCATAATAATCTTTGCCAAGGGCTCCAATCCATTCTCTCTTGCCACATCGGCCTTGGTTCTTTTCTTCTTTTTGTAAGGCAGATAAAAGTCCTCCAATTCCTGTAAATCGAAACTTTGCTGGATTTTTTTCTCCAATTCGGGCGTCAAGGCGTTTTGCTCTTCAATCGATTTTAAAATCGCTTCTTTTCTTTTTACGATAGTTTCGTAATCCTTTTGAAGTTTGGCAATTTGTTCAATAACTATTTCGTCGAGATTCCCGGTTTTGTCTTTTCGGTAACGGGAAATAAACGGAATCGTGCAATCTTCCTGTAGTAATTGAACCGTGTTTTGAATATTTATGGCAACCGTGTTAACGGATTTGGATATGAATTGTATATTGGTCATTTTTTTAATTTTCTAATCACAAAGAAGCGAAGTTTTCGTAAAGTTTGCAAGGGTTTTTGTTCAAAAATAAATGTTCTTATTTAGTGTTTAATTACTCTAATCTTTTTTTACTTGGAGGCAGAAAATTTTCCCCTGTTACGACACTTTTTCCCGTTTTATCTTCCAAAGCTAATCGGGCATTTTTTGCAATTGCGCCTCCTTTTTTACTTGCTTTTGCATTTTCTAAAAGTCCTTTGGCTTCATCGCTTTCAGCAATTTGTCTTGTAGAAAGTTCAGCCAAAGCGGTAAAAATCAATTCTGCTTCAGACATATGATCTCTTAAATTTTGAGATTTTAACCCTTTTACTTCTTTGTGTTTTTTCACAGACAAACCCGTCCATTCCTGATGAATAATATTTGTTAATATTGCAAATTCATCTTGTTTCTCCACACCTGATTCTTTCCAGTAGTCTGTTAATTTATTACGAGTCTCCTGTCCCGTCATTCGCTGTTGAATCCATTTTTCGCTACGTCCTAAATTTTGCCAATTTTCACGAGCACGATCTAAACTTTGGGACGGATCAGCTAATTCTTGCATTCGTTCATACCCTACTTTAGCAAGCCATTGCTTAAAAGGCTCAGCTTTTGGCGATGGAATAGATTGTATTAAACGCAATAACGTTTCAGTATCTGCGGAGTCTGTAAGTCTATTTTTTCCATCTTCAGCAAGCATTTTCAACTGTACGATTTTATCGTACGCTTCACTTCCTTCCTTTTTTAATTTCTTTTTTAAATCAGTCCAATATCTTTTAGGAATTGTACTTCCTGTCAAAATTTGAATTACATCAATAACGGAGAAATACCATACTTCTTTTTCGGAATCATAATGACTTCTTACTTTTTTCTGCTCAAATAATTGCACTGGACTCATCTTCGATCATAATTTAATTAATAAAAATTACTTTTTGAATTTTCTTACAGCTAATATAATATCTTTGGAACTTAATTTTAGTTAAATGAAAGTTTTATTCAACTATTTTTTGATTGTAAACGCTGTTGCTTTTATTCTGATAGCTTATGATAAATATTTGGCAAGAGCTCAAAAAATGAGAATTCCAGAGCGTACTCTTTTGGGTAGTGTTTTTGTGGGAGGAACAATTGGTTCGGGTTTAGCAATGCTTATTTTTAGACATAAAACGGTTAAAAAAAGCTATCTTTTAAAATTTTGGATAATTGTAATTGTACAAGTTTTGATGGGATGGTTTTATTTTACTAAATAAAAATCCTAATCCTGAACGATAAAATCCTTTGAATCTTCTTCTTTTTTATATTCAGGTTGAATATTGATGTGATTGATGTGGAATTTTTCGAATAAAATGTGTTCTACTTTATCCAAAAGGATATTGAATTCGGACATTTTTATGTCTTCAGAACAATCGAGATGTGCTTCAAGATGTAATTCCTCTTCATTAAGATACCAAACATGGATGTGATGCAGTTTTTTTACACCTGGTATTTTATGTACTTCACTTATAATTTCATTAACATCAATATGACTTGGTGTAAAAAGCATTAACATTTGTGTCGATTCTTTGAGTAAATCAAATCCAACAATTATCAAATAAATGGCAATTATTAAAGTTAATATACTATCAACCCAAAACCACTGGTAATATTTCATCAGGAAACCACCGATTAAAACGGCAACCGAAGCCAACATATCTGTAAATAAATGCAGGTAAGCCGATTTCATATTTAGGTTTTTATCGGCATCATTTTTTAACATTACGGCAGATAAACCATTGGCAACAATTCCTAAAATGGAAAGCCAAATTACCAATCCAAATTTAATGGGTTGAGGATTAAAAAACCTTTCAATACCTTCATAAACCAAAAATAAAGCCACCGATATCAATGTTAATGCATTGACAAAAGCAGCAATTAATTCGGCCCTTTTATAACCAAAAGTTTGATCATTCGAAGCTTTTTTTCTGGATAATTTATGGGCTACATAGCTAAAAACCAACGAAAGCACATCTGAAAAATTATGCAATGCATCGGATAACAAAGACAAACTTCCCGAAATAACTCCTCCGATAGCTTGTGCAACCGTTATTACAATATTCAAAACAATCGAAAACAACAGATTCTTACCTTCTACATGATGGTGATGACCGTGATTATGATTGTGATGATGCTCCAAAATATACTAACAGCTTATTTTATCGACTCTAGTTTGATGTCTTCCACCTTCAAATTCGGTATTTAGGAAAGTATCAACAATTTCGATAGCTTGTTGAATAGAAGTATAACGAGCTGGAATACTAACAATATTGGCATTATTATGTAAACGTGTTAAATAAGCTATTTCCTTGGTCCAACACAAACCCGCACGAACTCCGGCATGTTTATTAACAGTCATGGCAATTCCGTTTCCGCTTCCGCAAATAACAATTCCAAAATCGGCTTTTCCTTCTTCAACATCGCTTGCAACAGGATGACCAAAATCCGGATAATCTACAGAAGCATCAGAATCTGTTCCATAATTGGTTACCTGATGTCCTTTTGATTCCAAATATTGAACTATCGCTTTTTTATAATCTGGTCCGGCGTGGTCATTTCCTATAGAAATTTTCATTTTTATATAATTTAGTTGTAGTTGCAAATTTAGCCAAACTATTTTAGATATAAACCATAAAATAGTGATTAGTAATTAGTCCTTAGTGTTTAGCTTTTGACCTCTTTGAAAATTTAAAAACCTTTTTTATTTACTAATCACTAATGACTAATTACTAATTACTTTAACTCCTTGATTATAAGAAAATTTGAAGTTTATTAACATTTTAATAAATTCACAATACACTGCAAATCAGTGAACAGAATATAATTTAAATGTTAATTTTTTGTATTGTTAATAGTAAAATGCAAATACTTGATTTTCAGATAACTTTAAATTAACGTGAAATGTTTATAACTTTAAATAAAAAATTAGAAGTTTTTTGCATTTGTAAACAAAAAATAAGTAATCCAAAACTGATATTTAAAATCCAAATAAAGTTTGAGGAATTTTTAGAAAAGTTATCAATACTATATTTTGATTTCTTAACAAGAAAATAAAAAACACTTATTTACAATTCACCTCATTTTTCAAATATCAACAGTTGTTAACTATTTCATAAAAAATCTTAAAAATCAAGAATATAAGTATAAATAACACTGTTAATAACTCAAGATAAAAACCTAAAAGTTGATTTCAATACATTTTTTAAAAAAATTATAGCAACAATTAACAAGCTATAATAACAATAAATATTTTTTAAAATTTTAAAATTTCTTTTTGTTGTATTTAATATATGTTGACAACTTTTAAATTTGAAAAAAATGTTTAGTAATTAGTGAATAGATTTTAGTGATTAGTTATTTGTTTTTAAAAATAAAAAATAGCTAATTACTCTTTACTAATTACTGAATTCTTTTTAAACGATGAAAAGTTTTGGTTTTAAATTGTCAAGGATTTCTTGAACTTGTTCAAAATCGTTTGGATGTACTTTGAGATGGATTCCACCGTATGCAAAACTTGCCAATGGGTCGATGGAGATTATATATTCGTTTTCAAAAAAATAATGAATTTCTTCCTGATCCAAAATATGTCTAAGAACCACAATTTCATGTGGATAATTAAAAATAGCAATTGTTTTGAAGCCTTTCATTTTGAATTTTTTATAAATGTAATAAAGTTATTATTAGTTTAAAACACTTTGAGAATAGGGAATACTGAATACTATTTCGTAATTTTAAACCTTATAAGAAAAGATACATGGGTAAAAGATTAAGAAAGCCGATAAAGAAAGGTAAAGATTTCTCGGATAAAATTATAAAAATATTATCGAATAGTGCCAATAAAGCCTTTAATTATAAGCAAATAGCAGCTAAATTGGAAGTGGATGACACACAAAGCCGTAATCAAATCATAAAGGATTTAAAGATTTTGGCAGCATCAAAAAAAATTATTGAATCCGAACCCGGAAAATATTTAATTAAAGCCGCAAGTAAAGAGTATTACGAAGGAACAATTGATATGACCGGTCGAAAATCGGCTTATTTTATCTGTCCTGATTTTGAAGAAGACATTTTTATTCCTAGCAATAATCTAAATCATGCGCTGGATAATGATACCGTAAAAGTGTATGTTTATAACAAAAGAAGCGGCAGAAGGGCAGAAGGAGAAGTAATTGAAGTAATCGAAAGATACAAAACCGATTTTGTTGGAGTTATTGATATTCAAAAGAATTTTGCTTTTGTTTCAACGGCAAATCCAAAAATGTACACCGATATTTTTATTCCAAAAGATAAATTAGGAGATGCACAACAAGGCGATGTTGTCTTGGTTCATATCGAAGATTGGCCTAAAAGAGCAGATAGCCCTTTTGGAAAAGTGATAAAAGTTCTAGGAAGACCTGGAGAACATGATACCGAAATTCACGCGATTTTGGCGGAATACGGTTTGCCATCAGAATTTCCGATTGAGGTTGAAACTTTTGCTCAAAAAATAGATACTTCTATTACTGAAGAGGAAATCAAAAAGCGTCGTGATATGCGCGATACTTTGACGTTTACGATTGACCCAAAAGATGCCAAAGATTTTGATGATGCATTGTCTTTTAAAAAGTTAGAAAATGGAAATTATGAAATAGGAATTCATATTGCCGATGTGTCACATTATCTAGAAGAGGGAACCATTCTTGACGATGAAGCGTATCAAAGAGCAACTTCAGTTTATCTTGTGGATAGGGTAGTGCCAATGTTGCCCGAAGTCCTTTCTAATTTTGCTTGTTCCTTGCGTCCGCAGGAAGAGAAATATACGTTTTCGGCAGTTTTTGAAATAACCGAAAAATGTCAGGTTGTAAATCAATGGTTTGGAAGAACTGTTATTTATTCTGATCAGCGTTTTGCTTACGAAGAAGCGCAATATATCATAGAAACCAAAGACAATACCATTCCTGAGGAAATTTCGATTACAGGGAGTTCTTATGTGGTTTCTGAGCCAATTGTTGAAGCTACTTTGAAAATGGATCAGCTAGCAAAAATTTTCCGAAAAAGAAGAATGAATGAAGGTGCTATTTCTTTTGACAAAGTCGAAGTAAAATTCAACTTGGATCAGGACGGAGAACCAGAAGGCGTTTATTTTAAAATAGCCAAAGATGCCAATCATCTGATTGAAGAATTCATGTTATTAGCCAATAGAAAAGTGGCCGAATTCATTGGAAAACAAAAGAAAACTTTTGTCTATAGAATTCATGATGAACCCAATGAAGATAAATTGATAGCGATGCAAAATGTTATTGCTAAGTTTGGTTATAAAATTGATTTTAGAAATAAAGGAGATATTTCAAAGTCATTGAATGCTTTGATGGAAGAGGTAAATGGTAAAAAAGAGCAGAATTTAATTGATACGCTCGCCATTCGATCTATGAGTAAAGCCAAATATTCTACAGATAACATTGGTCATTACGGATTGGCATTCGAATATTATTCACACTTTACTTCGCCTATTAGACGTTATCCTGATGTAATGGTTCATAGACTATTGCAGCATTATTTGGATGGTGGAAAATCGGCTAATGAAGAAGAATTTGAAACCAAATGTTTGCATTCTTCCACAATGGAAGGTTTGGCTACCAATGCAGAGAGAGATTCTGTAAAATATATGCAGGTAAAATACATGCAAAACCATAATGATGAGGAATTTTTGGGTGTAATTTCAGGTGTTACCGAATATGGTATTTTTGTGGAAATCATCGAAAATAAATGTGAAGGTATGGTAAGAACCCGCGAAATTAAAGAGGATTATTATACTTTTGACGAAAAACAGTACGCTTTGGTAGGAGCCAATTCGAATCGATTGTTACAACTTGGAGATGAAATTTATGTAACCGTAAAAAATGCCGATTTGGTTAAAAAACAATTGGATTTTAATTTCGTTAGAAGAAATGAAAATGATTTTTAAATAAATAACTGTCCACAATTTGAACCAAAAAAGTATTATTTTTTTACCATTAAGAAATTAAGAAAATAAAGTTTTAGTCTTAATGAACCTTAATTTCTTAATGGTTTTAAGAGAGAAAAAATTTTATTTTTTAAATAAATAATAAACAATTAAATTTTAGTAAAATGAAAAGAATAATTTCAGTAGTTTTTATTTTTCTGGCACACTTTACTTTTGCACAAACCACTATAACTCTTGCTGATTTTGATGATGTAAAAGTGTTTGATCAATTGAAAGTTACTTTAATAGCTTCTGATGAAACAAAGGCTGTAATTACAGGGACTGAGCAAAGTAAAGTAGAAATTGTTAATAAAAATGGACTTTTGAAAATAAGAATGCCTTTAACAAAAATACTTTCGGGAAACGAAGCAAGTGTTACTTTGTATTTTAAAAGAATCCATACTATTGACGCGAATGAAGGAAGTATCGTAAATTGCGCTGATGTTTTTAAACAAACTTCTTTGAATTTAAACACACAGGAAGGAGCAAAGATTACTGTGGTGATTGATGTGGATAAAACTGCAATTAAAGCTGTTTCCGGAGGAATTGTGGTTGTA
This sequence comes from Flavobacterium gilvum, assembly GCF_001761465.1. Taxonomy (NCBI): domain Bacteria; kingdom Pseudomonadati; phylum Bacteroidota; class Flavobacteriia; order Flavobacteriales; family Flavobacteriaceae; genus Flavobacterium; species Flavobacterium gilvum. The sequence goes on from NZ_CP017479.1 coordinate 971,414, forward strand.
AGAGGAAAAGCTGTCACACAAAGTGTTATTGTTAATTCTGGAGGTATTTTTAAAGGAAGAGAACTGGCAACTTCTCAAACAACTGTAAGCATATCTGCAGGAGGAAGCGCTGATGTTAATGCGACTACACTTGTTGATGCTAAAGTAAAAGCCGGAGGAACCATTTTTGTTTATGGTAAACCAAAGGAACTAAAACAGGAAACGCTTATGGGTGGAACTGTAGTTCAGAAATAATAAAATAATTTTTTAAAGTCATTTTTTAATGATAAACGATGTTTTAACGGGTATTCCCTGGGGTGTTCTTCTTAGTTTTATGATTGGTCCTGTGTTTTTTATTTTACTTGAAACGAGTATAATTAAAGGATTTAGAGCCGCTTTTGTATTTGATTTAGGTGTTATTTTAGGCGATGTTTTTTTTATTACAATTGCTTATTTAGGCAGTTATCGATTGATTCAGAGTTTAAATGATAATTCTTCATTATTTATTTTTGGTGGATTTATCATGATGGCGTATGGTTTTATTTCTTTTCTTGGAATTAAAAAAGAAAAGAAAATAAACACAAGATCAATTGACAATGAGATTATTAAAACAAATTATTTTGGACTCCTTTTCAAAGGTTTTTTCTTGAATATTATTAATATCGGAGTTCTTGGTTTTTGGTTGGCCGTGATTATTTCGGTAGGACCAAAATTAGAGATGGAAACCTCAAGAATATTGACTTTTTTCATTTCAGTTATTTTGACTTATTTGGCAATTGATTGTATAAAAATAGTCTTGGCAAAACAATTGAAACATAAAATGACGCCGACTAATATTTATAAAATAAAGCGAGGAATCAGTGTTGTGTTGATGATTTTTGGTTTTGCTTTAATTTTTCAAGGTTGGTTTCCTGAGGAAAAACAAATGGTAAAAAATGCTTTTGAAAAAATAGAAAAGTAATTTTTTTAAAAAAATAAGAATACAAAAGGAACTTTTAGAGTTCCTTTTTTTATTTTAATTGTGAATGCTTCTTTTCTACTAATGATGTTTTTTCAACATTCCAATAATCCGCAAACTTGTCATTCCGAAGGAATCTCACCTTGCTACTCACATTGTTGAGATTTATTCGGAATGACAAAATTAAACATAAAAAAAAGAGATACATTTCTGTATCTCTCTTCTTGAGGTATCGTCTGGATTCGAACTATAATTTTATCTAATTTTTTCTAAAAATTAAACATAAAAAAAAAGAGATACATTTCTGTATCTCTCTTCTTGAGGCATCGTCCGGATTCGAACTATAATTTTATCTAATTTTTTCTAAAAATTAAACATAAAAAAAAAGAGATACATTTCTGTATCTCTCTTCTTGAGGCATCGTCCGGATTCGAACCGGAGTAGGAGCTTTTGCAGAGCCCAGCCTAGCCGCTCGGCCACGACGCCATTCTTTAACGGTTGGCAAAAGTAACTTAAAAATTTAAAGTTTAAAAGTTTAAAGTTAACTTTTTTCTATTTTTCTCTCAATTACTATAATTTGTAATAACGTTCTTCTTCCATTTCTATGGTAACAGCTTCTACATCACCACCTATAGGAGGATTTATTTTTGAAACGGCAATCTTTATTTTTGAAACAGTTTCTAATTCTGCAAGAGCTCTGTTGATAATTCTTTTAGCAACATGTTCGAGTAAATTGGAACGAATTGCCATTTCTTCAACCACAATTCTATTTAAATGGACATAATCTACGGTATCTTTTAAGTTATCTGATTCTGATGAAAGTTTCAAATTGGTTTTTATTTCCAAATCCACGCTGTAATCCGAGCCTATTTTTCCTTCTTCTATTAAACAGCCGTGGTATGAAAAAGTACGGATGTTTTTTAATCTTATTGTTCCCATTTTAGTAGTAATTAATTCGTGATTTGAATCCAAATTATTTAAACTTTATACGTTATAATAATCTTTTTTTGACTTCAAAACGTTGAATATTTATACAAATGTATTAAAAATTGACTAGTGTTTTTTCTTTAAAGTCTATTATCTTAATAGTCTATTATCTGTGTTCTATTTTTTATCTTTGCTAAAATTTTTAAAAATGGCATCAGAAGAGAAATCACTTCATTTTATTGAACAAATTATAGAAGACAGTTTAGCAAACGGTTTTCCACAAGATAAATTACGTTTTCGTTTTCCACCAGAACCTAATGGATATTTACACATAGGACACGCCAAATCAATTTGCCTTAATTTTGGTTTGGGTCTAAGGTATAATGCGCCTGTAAATCTGAGGTTTGACGATACCAATCCGGCCAAAGAAGAACAGGAATATGTAGATGCCATCAAAGAAGATTTGCAATGGTTGGGTTTTAATTGGGCAGAAGAGCGTTATGCTTCTGATTATTTTCAGCAACTGTACGATTGGGCTATTTTGTTAATTAAAAAAGGAAAAGCCTATGTAGACAGCCAGTCTTCTGAAGATATGGCTGCGCAAAAGGGAACACCCACACAACCTGGTGTAGATGGACCATATAGAAACCGTTCTATTGAGGAGAATTTAACTCTTTTTGAAGGAATGAAGAATGGTGATTTCCCAGAAGGGAGTCATGTTTTAAGAGCCAAAATTGATATGGCATCTTCTAATATGTTAATGCGTGATCCATTGATGTACAGAATATTACACCGTCATCATCACCGTACTGGAGACGAATGGAATATTTATCCAATGTATGATTTTGCACACGGAGAAAGTGATTATATCGAGCAAATTTCACACTCGATTTGCACTTTGGAATTTGTGATGCATCGTGAATTATACGATTGGTTTTTGGAACAAATATTAGATGAAAATAAAGTAAAACCAAATCAATATGAGTTCGCTCGTTTGAACCTGAATTATACGGTTATGAGTAAGCGAAAGCTGCTGCAATTGGTTCAGGAAAATATAGTTAACGGCTGGGATGATCCTAGAATGCCTACTATTTCTGGTTTAAGAAGACGTGGTTATACAGCTGCTTCTATTCGTAAATTTTGTGAGGTAATTGGGGTTGCAAAACGTGAAAATATTATTGATATTTCCCTTTTGGATTTTTGTTTAAGAGAAGATTTGAACAAAAATGCTCCAAGAGTTATGGCTGTTTTAGATCCTGTAAAAGTCGTTATTACCAATTATCCAGAAGGAGTAGAGGAGTGGCTTGAAGCCGAAAATAATCAGGAAGATGAATCGGCAGGATACAGAAAAGTACCCTTTTCTCGTGAATTATATATAGAAAGAGATGACTTTCTTGAGGTTGCTCCTGCTAAGTTTTTCCGTTTAAGTATTGGCAATGAAGTTCGACTAAAAAATGGTTATATCATTAAAGGAGAGAAAGTTGTAAAAGATAAAAAAGGAATTATTAGCGAAATTCACGTAACGTACGATACGGATTCTTTGAGCGGAAGTGGGAGTGAGGCTAGCAAACGTAAAGTAGCCGGAACATTGCATTGGGTTTCAATTTCACATGCTGTTGCCGCCGAAGTTCGTTTGTATGATCGCTTGTTTATTGATGAATCTCCAGATAGCCATAAAGAGAAAAGTTTCCTTGAATTTATGAATACTGCTTCGTTACAAATCGTAAAAGGTTTTGTAGAACCAAGCTTGTCTGAAGCTAAAATTGGAGATCATTTTCAGTTTCAACGTTTAGGTTATTTTGTTGTTGACAAAGATGCAACTGACTCAAAATTAGTATTTAACAAAACAGTTGGACTAAAAGATGCCTGGGAAGAAAAAGACAAAAAAGAGGCAAATTTGTTATTGAATACACAAAAAGAAATCAATAAATATGTAAAAGAAAATGACGATAAATCAGCTTCTTCTCTTTTAAATGGAATTGTTACCAATATTAAATCGATCAATAATTTTAGTCTTCTTTGTCAAACTTTGGTCAAAAATGTAAAGAATGATAATAACTCATTGTTGTTTGCCAATTTGATTTTGCATTTTTCAGATAAAGTAAAAGAGAATGATATTGATATTGCTGTTTTACAAAAATTGTATTCCATGTCTCTGAAAAGTCAAATGCCGGCAGTACGTATTTTTGTATTGTTAAATTTAAAAAGAGATTTGAATAATAATTCAGTTTTCGAAACACAGATTTCTGAATTAAGAAATATTGAGAAAAATGAAAAAGTTTTAGAGGTTCTAAATTCCATTTAAAAAATAAATTTTATCTATCAAAAGTGCTTTATATAAAGCACTTTTTTTATTATATATAATATTGATTATGATTAAATTTTAAATAATTATTTTTTATAAAAAACAGCTTTTATATTTTTATTATAAGCTAATATTTTAATTTGTTGATATGAATTCATTATTTTAAAATTTTAATTCAGTGTAAGCCTTTATTTGAAGTTTTTTATAAAAAATGGTCTCTTTTGAGTATTAAAAATTAATTATCATTCCTTTTTTTAAAATTACGATTGTCTTTTATTTTATATTATTTTTTATTATAATAATTTTAAAAATAATAATTTATAGTTATTATTTATTTTAAATATTAAAAAATAAAAAATAATAATTAAAATTGATTAAATTTAGCTTTAATAAATCAATTGTAAAGTATTTATTTTTGTTTTGTATGTTCTGATATTATTTTTAATTTTTAGTTTAAATAATGGCTTTAAATCCAATTATTCTTCAATAATTACCACTTTAACTGCTTGTTAACATTACTTTGTTCATAAAGTTGTAAATTTATAAGTAGTAACCTTAAAAATTTAAGTAATATGTCAAATAACACTGGAAATACAATTGTAGCCATTTTAGCAGGAGCTGCTGTAGGTGCAACTTTGGGAATTTTGTTTGCACCGGATAAAGGATCGAAAACCCGTGAAAAAATAAAAGATGGTTTGGATGAAGCCAAACATAATTTTCAGGACAAATACCACGAAGTGTCTGATAAATTGATTACGAAAGCTAAGGATTTAATTGGTAAAGACGATGTTGACGGTAATTATCAAAATATAGTTAACTCATTTAGTCATAAGACTGAAGATGCAATTTCATTTTTAGAAAATAAATTGGCTGATCTTAAATTAAAAAATGCTAAATTACAGAAGTAAAAACAGCATCTATGGCTTTTGATAATATAAAAGAAAACACAGATAACATTCAGGAGCAGGCTCACGATTATATTGAAAAATCGGCATCCTATTATAAATTATGGGGTTTCAAGGTAGCTATGAAATCAACGACAATGATTTTGAAGTTTTCTTTAATTTTGTTGTGTTTTTCAATGGTCTTGTTATTTGGTTCGGTAGGAGCGGCTCTCGCGATTGGTGTTTATTTTGGCAGTTATGCAATCGGTTTTTTATCTGTGGGCGGTTTTTATCTGATTATTACCATTCTTTTATCTTTTGTTAAGAGCAAAGTTGTAGAAGGACCAATATTAGAAAAATTTTCAGAAATCTTTTTTAATGATTAACTATGGAAAAAAAGAAATATTCATCCTATGCTGAGATTGAAAACGATTTGGAGATTTTAAAATTGGAGCGACAAATTAGTTATCAGAAATTGGTTCTCAATGTTCAAAGAACTAAGGATTCTATAACTCCTGAAAATATTGTCAGTGGTTTTTTGGAGCCTTATAAAATTAAGATCCCAAATTCATTACGTTTTATATTCAAAACGATTACTCCATACGTTATGAGTTATTTTTTAAATAGAAAAAGAGGCAATTAAGCCTCTTTTTTTATTGAATTTTATCACTTGTTATGATTGATCTTCTGTTGGATTTGTAGTATCCGAAGGATTATAATCTATCGATGTGCTATCTGATTTTTTAATCCTTTTTGGCTGTTTTTTCATTTCTTCTCCAATCATATTCGACGCTGTAAAACTGGTCACCATACCGTTTAGCATATCACTCGCGGCTTGTGGAGAGTTTGGTAACAAAATCAGGTTAGAATTTGTATCTGCACCAATTGCTTGTAATGTATCATAATGTTGCGTAATTACGATAAGGGCAGATGCTTCTTGTGAATTAATGCCAACATTGTTTAAAACTTCGACACTTTCTACCAATCCACGAGCTATTTCACGACGTTGATCGGCAATACCTTGTCCTTGCAGTTTTTTACTTTCAGCTTCGGCTTTGGCTTTGGCAACAATTCTAATTCTTTGTGCTTCCGATTCAAACATAGCTGCTGTTTTCTCTCTATCGGCTGCATTTATTCTGTTCATGGCATTTTTTACCTGAATATCTGGGTCAATATCAGTTACTAACGTATTGATAATATCATATCCATAAGTCATCATCGCTTCGTTTAATTCACGTTTCACACCAATTGCGATATCATCTTTTCTTTCGAATACATCGTCCAAAATTAGCTTTGGAACTTCGGCACGAACTACGTCAAAAACGTAGGCTGTAATCTGATCATGCGGATACTCCAATTTATAAAAGGCTTCATAAACATGCTCTTGAATTACTTTAAATTGTACAGAAACCTTCATTTTGATAAAAACATTGTCTTTGGTTTTTGTTTCAATCAAAACATCCAATTGTTGTATTCTTAAATTTACACGACCGGCAATTCTATCAATCAAAGGAATTTTAAATTGTAATCCCGAATTTCGAACACTTAGGAATTTTCCAAAACGTTCAATTATTATGCTCGTTTGTTGTTTTACCGTAAAAAACGAAGAAAGAAAAATAATCAACGCGAAGATGATTATAAAAATTAAGAAAGGACTCATAGTTTTAGTATTTAAGTTACTCTAAGTTATACGTAAGATTTTATTTAAAGTTACAAAATAAAAAATCCCGATGTGAATCGGGATTTTCGTTTTATAATGTTTCAATTGCTTTTTGGATTCTGGTAATTGTTTCTTGTTTTCCAATGACTTCGACAATGTCAAATAGGTGAGGGCCTTTGAGTGCTCCAACCAAACTTAAACGGAATGGTTGCATTACTTTTCCCATTCCAATTTCGTTTTTGGTCATCCAGTCTTTTACGATTGTTTCAATGTTAAGAGATGTAAAATCGCTAATTTCTTCGATTACCGATATTAATTCCTGCATCAAAGTTGGTGTTTCGGCTTTCCAGTTTTTACTTGCTTTTTCATCATAGCTTGTTGGAGCAGTAAAGAAGAAATCACTCATTTCCCAAAATTCGGATACAAAATGAGCTCTATCTTTTATTAGTGAAACAATTCTTGTCAATTCTGCTAAAGAATATTTTTCAGCAATATTCTTTTCAGCAAGAATTTTTAAGTATTCTTCTGCCAAAATTGTATCATCCGTTTTCATTAAATATTGATGATTGAACCATTTGTTTTTCTCAGGATCAAATTTTGCGCCAGATTTATGTACTCTTTTTAAGTCAAAAGCTGCTGTTAGTTCTTCCAAACTGAAAAGCTCTTTATCAGTTCCATCGTTCCAACCTAATAGTGCCAAGAAGTTTACAACGGTTTCTGGGAAGAATCCTTTTTCTCTGTATCCTGACGAAATTCCTTCTTCCGTTTTCCATTCCAATGGGAATACTGGGAATCCCATTTTATCCCCATCACGTTTGGATAATTTACCGTTTCCTATAGGTTTTAGTATTAATGGTAAATGCGCAAATTCTGGAGCTTCCCATCCAAATGCGCGGTACAACATAACGTGTAGCGGCATAGAAGGCAACCATTCTTCGCCACGAATTACGTGTGAAGTTTCCATTAAATGATCATCAACAATATTTGCTAAATGATAAGTTGGCATTCCATCACTTTTGAATAACACTTTATCATCCAAAAGACTGGCTTCAAATTTTACTTCTCCACGAATAATGTCCTGCAAATGCAATGTTTCATCAACCGGAGTTTTGAATCGGATTACATAATCTTCATTATTTGCTATTCTTTTGGCTGTTTCCTCTTTTGAAATAACCAAAGAAGTATCTAATTTTTCACGATTATGATGGTTATAAATAAATGTTTTACCTTCTGCTTCGTGTTGTTTTCTGTGAGCATCCAAGGCTTCGGCAGTATCAAATGCATAATAAGCATTATCTGATTCAATCAATTGATCTGCATATTGTTTGTAAAGATGTTTTCTTTCGCTTTGTCTGTATGGTCCAAATTTTTCATTTTTTCCAACCGTTTCTTCAGGTGAAATCCCCAACCATTCAAGGGATTCCATTATATATTCTTCGGCTCCTGGCACAAATCTATTTTGGTCAGTATCTTCTATTCGTAAATAAAAGGTTCCACCATTTTTCTTTGCAAATAAATAATTAAATAAAGCGGTACGTACGCCGCCAATATGTAAAGGTCCTGTAGGACTTGGTGCAAAACGCACACGAACTGGTTTAGACATTTTTGTAATTTTTTTGCAAATATACGATTTTCAGTTCGTCCATTTATTTAGTCTCAGATTCAAAAAAGAAATACCGCAAATTCGCAAATTATTAAGTGCGGTTTCTGATTTAATTTGCGAATTTGCGGTTAATTTTTTCACCTTATCTTTCTGATTTGGATTATTAAGTGATTTACTTTTTAATATTATGCTTTATTTATCTATCTGTAAACGTTAAAATTATTACTTTTATTGGTTATTAAATTAATATAGTAATTTTGGAAAAGTCAAATTCTATACATCAAAAGTTAGAAGCTTTTATAAAGAAGTATTATACAAATGAATTGATTCGGGGGATATTATTTTTTATTGGCCTCGGTTTAATTTATTTTCTATTTACGCTCTTTATAGAGTACTTTCTTTGGTTACAACCAAAGGGAAGAACTTTTTTGTTTTGGGGTTTCATAGCTGTGGAAGTCTTTTTATTACTACGTTTTATTCTTTTTCCAATATTCAAAATATTAAAATTTCAAAAAGGAATCGATTATACACAGGCTTCAATCATCATTGGAAATCATTTTTCAGAAGTAAATGATACTTTAACTAATTATTTACAGCTTGCAAAATCTGATTTTTCAGCGTATAATTCAGAACTTTTATTAGCATCTATTGAACAAAAAGCAAATGCTTTGCGACCAATTCCTTTTGGAAAAGCAATCGATTTTGGTACAAACAGAAAGTATTTGCCTTTGGCTATTTTGCCAATTGTACTTTTATTATTCTTTTTCATTTCTGGAAATAGTAATATTATTTCTCAGAGTTTCGATAGGGTAGTGCATTTCAATTCGGCATTTATTCCGCCGGCTCCATTCAAATTTGTTGTTCAAAATCAAAATTTGGTTACAGAGCAAGGAAAGGATTTTGTTTTAAAAATTAAATCCGAAGGTGCTGTGGTACCAGATAATGTGATGATTTTTCTTGGTGACGAAAGTTATTTCCTTGAGACAATTCGTCCCGGAGAATTTCAATTCAAGATTACTAAACCTATAAATAACGTTTCTTTTCATCTGGAGGCAAACAAAGTTGTTTCACCCGATTTTGAACTGAAAGTGGTGGCTGTTCCAACGATTTCAAATTTTGAGATGACCTTTGTTTATCCTTCTTATTTAAAATTAAAGAACACTGTTGTAAAAGGAACCGGCAATGGCATAATTCCTGAAGGAACTCAAGTTACTTGGCGAATGAATACTAATGCTACTCAAAAAGTGATCTTGATTAATGATTCTCAGACTTTTCCATTTGCTAAAAGTGAAAACACTTTTAATTTTTCAAAAAATATAGTTCAAAATACAGAATATCAAATAATTACATCAAATAAAGAAGTGAAAAACTTCGAAAAACTCAATTATCAGCTAAATGTTGTAAGGGATCAGTTTCCAACGATTAATATCACTAAAGCACCTGATAGTTTAGGGGTCGAAAGTTCTTATTTTGTTGGTCAAGTTGGAGATGATTATGGTTTGTCTAAGTTACAGATTGTGTATTATGAATCTGGAAAACCTACCAATGCCAAACGTGGAACAATCCTGGTTAAGCATGAAACTTTTGATCAATTTGTTTTTAATTTTCCAGGTAATCTTGATTTGGAAAAAGGTGTTAATTATGACTTTTATTTTGAGGTTTTTGATAATGATGCAATTCATCATTTCAAAAGTTCTCGCTCTACTGTTTTTTCAAGTAGAATTTTATCGGATGTAGAAAAACAAAATAACGCATTTCAGGAACAAAATAATGCTATAAATGGTTTGCAAAAAACATTATTTAAACAAGATAAACAGTTTTCAGAGATTGAAAAAATCCAACAAACGAATAAAGAAAAAGAAGGTTTAGATTTTAATGAACGCCAAAAGGTTAATAATTTCATTAAACAGCAACAACAACAGAATGAATTGATGAAGGAGTTTGCCAGCAAAATGAAAAACAATCTTGATAAATCTAATCCTCAGCAAAAGGATGAGACCAAAGAATTATTGCAAAAACGCCTTGAGAATACAGAAAAAGAATTAGATAAAAACAAAAAATTACTTGATGAACTTAATGAGTTAAACAATAAAATTCAGGATGAAAATTTTGAAGAAAAACTCGAACAATTTAAACAAAACAGTAAAAGTCAAAATAAGAATTTGGCACAATTAGTTGAGTTAACTAAGCGTTATTATGTAGAGAAAAAGGCCGAACAAATTGCTGATAAATTAGATAAATTATCTCAGAAAGAAGATAAGTTATCCGAGAATGAAAAAGAAAATTCTGCTCAAGAACAAAAGAAATTAACAGATGAATTTGAAAGTATCCAAGATGAATTAAAAAAATTGGATAAAGACAACGAAGATTTGAAATCTCCAATTGATATTCCGTCAGATTCAGACAAGGAAAAAAGTATCAAAGAGGATCTTAATAAAGCCAATTCTGAACTGCAAAATAACAATAAACCAAAGGCAAAACCAAGTCAAAAAAGTGCGTCCAAGAAGATGAAAGAAATGTCTAAGTCTATGAGTACCGCTTTGGAACAAGGTGGTAAAGATCAAATAGAGGAAGATGTTAAGATGTTGCGTCAGATATTAGATAATTTGTTGACCTATTCCTTTTCTCAGGAAGATGTTATGAATCAATTCAAGGCTACAAAATCAGGCTCTCCATCGTTTAGTAAATACATTCGAAATCAGCAAAATTTAAAAACGCAATTTAAGCATGTTGATGATAGTCTTTTTGCGTTGTCTTTGCGTCAACCTAAAATAGCCGAATCTGTTACAAAAGAAGTTGCCAATGTTCAATATAATATTGATAAATCGCTTGATAGTTTTACCGAATCGCAATGGCAAAGAGGTTTATTGCAACAGCAATATGCAATATCTTCTGCTAATAAATTAGCTGATTTATTAAGTGATTCTTTGAATAATATGCAAATGCAAATGTCTGGAAGCAGTAGTGGGGGCAAACCAAAATCAGGACAAGGTTCAGGTATGCAATTGCCTGATATTATTAAAAAGCAAGGTGAATTAAATGATAAAATGAAGCAAGGTATGAAACCCGGCAATAAACCTGGTGAAGGAAGTAAACTTGGCGATAGTCAAAACAAAGGTTCACAATCTGGCAAAGGCCAAGGTCAGAATGGAGACTCTGACGGCGATGGTGAAGGAGATGCTAAAGCCACAATGGACATTTACAAAGAGCAAAAACAATTGCGCGAAGCACTGCAGGAAGAGTTAAGTAAAAAAGGTTTGGGTAATAACGGCCAGAACGCTTTGGAACAAATGAAGCAATTAGAAAAACAATTATTGAATAAAGGTTTTAATAACGAAACGCTTCAGAGAACTAATAATATTAAGCAGGAATTGTTGAAATTAGAGACCGCCATTCGTTTACAAGGTGAAGACCCTAAACGCCAGTCTGAAACAAATACTAAGAGTTTTACTAATCAAGTGAGTCCTTTGCCTAAGTCACTTTCAGATTATTTGAATAGCATAGAAATATTAAATAGACAATCGTTACCTTTGCGCTCGAATTTTAATCAAAAAGTTCAAGTTTATTTTAATAACAAATGATCAATTTTAATTACGAATCAGATTTTATACTTGAAAACGAAGAAGCAATAGCTACTTGGTTAAGCGCTGTAATTGAATCTGAAAATAAATCTGAAGGAGAAATTAATTATATATTTTGTGATGACGAATATCTTCACAAGATAAATGTAGAATACCTTAATCATGATACCTTAACTGACATTATTAGTTTTGATTATACTATGGGTAATGAAATTGGTGGAGATATCTTTGTTTCTATTGAAAGAGTTTTGGATAACGCCAACGATTATAATACAAGTTTTGAAGAAGAATTAAAACGGGTATTGGTTCATGGGGTTTTGCATTACTGTGGTTATAAAGATAAATCTGATGAAGACGAAGCCTTGATGCGCAGTAAAGAAGATGAAAAAATAGCTATGTTTCACGTGGAACAATAGCTATAAACTTATCAAAATTATATAAAAAAATATTATGTTTCACGTGGAACATGCGTTTTTTTAAAAATAAATTAATAGTGATTCTTTAGGTGTTCCACGTGAAACATTTTTAAAAATGTTTCGAGAAATGTTTCACGTGGAACAAAAAAATAATAATTTCCCGTTTCTGGGAGAAATATAAAGACAATGTTTTTAGAAGAGTATGATGTAATTGTGGTGGGTGCGGGTCACGCTGGATGTGAGGCAGCGGCAGCGGCCGCAAATTTGGGATCCAAAACTTTGTTGGTAACGATGAGTTTGCAAAACATCGCACAGATGTCTTGTAATCCTGCAATGGGTGGGATTGCAAAAGGTCAAATTGTTCGGGAGATTGATGCGCTAGGTGGATACTCAGGAATTGTTTCTGATAGAACTGCTATTCAGTTCAAAATGTTGAACAAATCTAAGGGTCCTGCAATGTGGTCTCCGCGTGTTCAAAGTGACCGTATGCGTTTTGCCGAAGAATGGAGAATGATGTTGGAAGGAACTCCAAATCTTGATTTTTACCAAGAGATGGTCAAAGGATTAATAATTGAAGATGGAAAAATAAAAGGAATTAGAACTGCGTTGGGAGTGGAGATTCGTTCTAAATCTGTTGTTCTGACAAATGGAACTTTTTTGAACGGTTTGATTCATATTGGAGAAAAACAATTTGGAGGAGGTCGTGCTGGAGAAAGTGCTGCGTTTGGAATTACTGAAGATTTAATTCAAGCTGGTTTTGAAGCTGGTCGAATGAAAACCGGAACGCCTCCTCGTGTGGATGGAAGATCGTTGGATTATTCAAAAATGAATGAAGAAAAAGGAGATGCGAAACCAGATAAGTTTTCTTATTCTGATTTGACGAAACCTTTGGAGTTTCAAAAATCTTGTCACATGACGTACACTTCAAACGAAGTGCATAATATTTTGAGAGAAGGATTTGATCGTTCGCCAATGTTTAATGGAAGAATAAAAAGTATCGGTCCAAGATATTGTCCTTCGATTGAAGATAAAATTAATCGTTTTGCGGATAAAGAGCGCCATCAGCTTTTTGTTGAGCCAGAAGGTTGGAATACGTGTGAAGTTTATGTAAATGGATTTTCAACTTCGTTACCGGAGGATATTCAGTTTGAAGCTTTGCGTACAGTTGCAGGTTTTGAAAAGGTGAAATTCTTTCGTCCTGGTTATGCAATAGAATATGATTATTTTCCGCCAACACAATTGAAACATACTTTGGAAACAAAATTGGTTGAAGGATTGTATTTTGCGGGACAAATAAATGGAACGACCGGATATGAAGAAGCAGCTTCTCAAGGATTGATGGCAGGAATAAATGCGCATCTAAAAGTTCATGAGCAAGCGCCTTTGATTTTGAAAAGAGATGAAGCTTATATCGGAGTCTTGATCGATGACTTGATTACGAAAGGAACAGAAGAACCATATCGTATGTTTACATCTCGTGCTGAGTACAGAACTTTGCTTCGTCAGGATAATGCCGATTTTAGGTTGACACCGATGTCTTATGAAATAGGTTTGGCTTCTGAAGCACGTTTAAGACGAATGGAACGTAAATTGAAAGAATCAGAAAAAATGGTTGCTTTTTTTAGAGAGACCAGTGTTTCTATTGCTGAAACAAATCCTATTCTTGAAGCAAAAGAATCTGCTTTGATTAATCAAGGTGATAAAATGTTTAAAATATTTTCCAGACCTCAAATTGAGTTAGAGGATATTTTAAAATTTGAAAAAGTAAAAGAATATATTGATTCCAATGATTTGGATCAGGAAATTTTGGAACAAGCCGAAATTCAGGTTAAATATTCAGGTTATATTGAAAAGGAACGAAACAATGCTGATAAGTTAACTCGTTTGGAAGATGTGAAGATTCCTGAGGATTTTGATTATAATAAAATTAAATCAATGTCGATTGAAGCGAAACAAAAACTGAACAAAATTCGTCCAGTTACAATTTCTCAAGCTTCGAGAATAAGTGGAGTTTCTCCAAGTGATATTTCTGTGCTTTTGATTTATATGGGAAGGTGAGGATTAGATTTCAGATTGCAGAATTTAGATTTTTGATTTAAATCTGGAATTTTAAATCATTAATCTTAAATCAAAAATCATTTGTTCCACGTGAAACTACGCTCGAAAGCCTTGTATTTGTTAGAAAAGTGATATTTAAAAAAATAAGGAAAGGAACAATAAATGCTTTTATTTATTGTTCCTTTGTAAATTAATATAAAATTTAATGTGTAATTTTTGTTTTCATTTTAAAGTGAAAACTTAAAACAGAAGACCAAAAGCCCAAAATGGATATTAAAAACAAAAAGCATTTTTTAAAAGTAAAAGATTATTCTGTTTCCCAGGAAACTTTCGATTTATATCATGATGAAGATTTGGATATGTTGATCACGTATCCGCAACCAAGTTTGGATGTTTTAGGAAAATATTATGAAAGTGCCGATTATATTTCGCATACCGATTCCAAAAGATCAATTTTTGAAAAAGCCTATCATTTTGTAAAAAATATTGCTTTAAAAAATAAATTAAACTTGATCAATTCTTATCAGCCTTCAAAAGGGTTGATTTTGGATATTGGAGCCGGAACTGGTGAGTTTTTGTCTGTTGCACAAAAAGACGGTTGGAAAACGATAGGAGTAGAGCCTAGTGATAAAGCTAAATCTATTGCAAAAAGTAAAGGCGTTTCTTTTGTGGAAAAAACATCAGAATTGGAAAGTCATTCTTGTGATGTGATTTCGATGTGGCACGTTTTGGAACACGTTCCCAATTTAGAGGAACAAATCAAAGAATTAAAACGCTTGCTAAAACCTAATGGAACTTTGATTGTTGCTGTACCCAATTTCAAATCTTTTGATGCAAATCATTACGGAAATTTTTGGGCAGCTTATGATGTGCCAATTCATTTTTGGCATTTTTCTAAAAAAGCAATTGAATTACTTTTTCAGAAAGAAAATATGAAATTGGAAAAAGTGCTTCCTATGAAATTTGATTCGTTTTATGTGAGTTTGCTTTCGGAAAAATACAAAACTGGGAAAATGAATTATTTCAAAGCTGTTTACATCGGATTGCTGTCGAATTTAAAAGCGAGCAAAAAAATGGAGTATTCATCGCACATTTACATCCTTAAAAACAACTAAAACTTATTTTAAGCGATTTTAAGCTTGTTTTTTGGTTAGAAATAGGGAATAAGACCTTTTTTTTAAAAAAATCTAGTAGAAACCTTCTAATAAATTGGTTTTAAATAATCAAACACTATTGAATCTTAATACTAAATAAATTTTATTTATACATATAAAATAGCAGCATTTTTTAAACTTTTTGTCAATGCTATCTATTTTTTTATATTTTTGTCATCCATACTAAAAAAATTGAAACATACCAAAATGAAGAAAGTATTATTATTTATCGCAATTTCAATATCACTTGTTTCTTGTGATAAAAAAACAGAAGTAAAAACAAAAGAGTTTAAAACAGCTTATGTTGATACAGCAGAGCTGATGAAAGAATATACTGAGACTAAAGACTTAGAGGCTAAATATAAAGGTGTAGCTGCTGAAAAAGGTAGACAATTGGAAGCTGAAATCAATAGATTTAAACAAGAAGCTGCTAGTTTTCAAAGTAATGCTCAAGCTAATGGACAAGAATGGGCTCAGAAAAAAGGTGCTGAATTGCAACGTAGAGAACAACAATTGGCTCGTGCGCAACAAGGTTTACAAATGCAATTGCAACAAGAAAGCGGAAAAG
Source organism: Flavobacterium gilvum (assembly GCF_001761465.1). Lineage (NCBI taxonomy): Bacteria > Pseudomonadati > Bacteroidota > Flavobacteriia > Flavobacteriales > Flavobacteriaceae > Flavobacterium > Flavobacterium gilvum. The sequence goes on from NZ_CP017479.1 coordinate 987,507, forward strand.
AAATGGATTCTCTTGTAAAAGGAGTGAAAAAATTTATCAAAGATTACGGTAAAGAAAAAGGATATGATTATATCTACGGAACTGGTGACGCTGCTTCGGTATTGTATGCTCAAGATAAATATGATATTACTAAAGAAGTTGTAAAATTATTGAACGAAAAATACGCTTCTAAAGTTAAAGCAGCAGATAAACAATAATATTTTCTTTTTAAACCCATTATAAAACCTTCATCTTTAATTAGAGTGAAGGTTTTTTTTATTTCCATTTTAAAATTTTGTTACATGCAATCTATTTCCGAAGCCGCAGCATACGCACTCCGTTTCATCAACCAAACACATCAATCGGTTTTTCTAACAGGTAAGGCGGGAACGGGAAAAACTACACTTTTGCGTGAGATTATTGCAACAACTCATAAAAATACAGTTGTGGTGGCTCCAACCGGAATTGCCGCTTTGAATGCTGGTGGTGTTACGATTCATTCGATGTTTCAATTGCCTTTTGGGGGATTTATTCCTGACAATTCGGCTCCACAATTTTCTGATTCGATTAAGTTTGAAACCAAGGCTACTTTGCGTAGACATTTTAAAATGAGCGGTCAAAAACGGGCTGTAATCAAGAACATGGAATTGCTTATTATTGACGAAGTCAGTATGTTACGTGCAGATTTGCTGGATGCCATGGATTTTATGATGCAAACAGTTCGCAGGAAATCTTCCCCTTTTGGTGGTGTACAAGTTTTATTTATAGGAGATTTATTACAATTACCTCCAATTATCAGAGACGAAGAATGGCGTACACTACGCAATTATTACCGCGGAAAATTCTTTTTTCATGCACATGTGATTCAGCAGTATCCGCCTTTATATATTGAATTATCCAAAATCTATCGCCAAACGGATGATCGATTTATTTCGGTTTTGAATAATCTTCGAAATAATCAGATTACGAGAGAAGATATACAAACCTTGAATGAATTTGTAAATCCGGATTTTGATTTAAAAGTTAACAAAGGTTATATCACCTTGACCACTCATAATGCAAAAGCCGATGTGATGAATGCGCAATCGCTCGAGGATTTAGAAGGAAATCAAATGTCTTTTTTGCCAGCCATCACTGGAGATTTTCCGGAAAAAATTTATCCCATTGATCCTAATTTGCATTTGAAAGTTGGTGCACAAATCATGTTTGTGAAAAACGATTTGTCTTTTGAAAAAAACTATTTCAACGGAAAAATGGGAATTGTAAAAACAATGACCAGCAAAGAAATATGGGTGCATTTTCCTGATGAAGACAAAATGATTGAAGTTGAGAAGTACGAATGGCAAAATATTCGTTATAACGTAAACGAAATGACCAAGGAAATAGAGGAGGAGGTTTTGGGTAGTTTTGTGCATTACCCAATCAAATTGGCTTGGGCGATTACGGTGCATAAAAGTCAGGGTTTGACGTTTGACAAAGCTGTGCTCGATGTATCGCGCGTTTTTCTTCCAGGGCAGGCATATGTGGCTTTGTCGCGTTTGCGTTCCTTAAACGGGCTTATTTTGCTTTCTCCGATGCAAATGAATGGTATTTCCAACGATCAAGAAGTTATGGAATATGCAGAGAATAAAGCTTCGGATGAAGTTTTGGAAAATGCCTTAAAGAGGGAAACCAAAAATTTTATTCTCAACTATCTGAAAAACTGTTTCGATTGGAATGAATTGGCCCAAGAATGGCGAAACCATCAGTTCAGTTACAATGAAGAGGCCGAAAATTCACCAAAAGCCAAACACGCACTTTGGGCAAAAAATCAAGTAGGGGTCATTTGGCAATTGCTCGAACCGTCATCGAAATTCTTGGTTCAGTTGGATAAATTGTTCCACAACGAACAATTGGAACTCAATCATATTTCTGACCGAATCAATGCTGCATTCAATTATTTTATGGAGCCAATGGATAAGTTGGTGTATGAAATTCTGTGGAAAATTGAAGAAGCAAAACGACTCAAAAAAGCAAAGGGTTTTTATGAAGAATTGGTCCTGCTTGATGATTTGCAAACCAGGGCGGTACTCCAATTGATGAAAGCCAAATTAATGATAGAGGTTTTGGTGAAAGGGGAAACCATTTCGAAAGAGAAATTGACATCTGCTGAAATTAAACAATACAAAATCAATAAAGTAGAGCGCGTTTTCGAAGATTTTAAGAAAGCTAACATCACGCTTATTGATGACGAAAAAGACGCCGAGCGTTATACATCAAATTCAAAGAAAACCGGAAAAAAAGAACCCAAGAAATCAACTATTGAGGAAACGTATGAGTTATGGCTGGAAAAGAAAACAGTTCAGGAAATCGCCACAATCCGCAAGTTTACTCAGGAAACGATTTTGGGTCATTTAACAAAATTAATTCAGTCAAAAACAATCACAATCGACGAAGTTTTTGCTGAAGATAAATTACAAGCCCTCAGTGAGGCTTTTGAAGGTTACAAAGAAGAAACGGTTTCTCCTTTAAAAGAAAAATACGGCGACGAATTCACCTGGGAAGAGCTACGAATGTTCAAGGCAAGTTTGAATGTTAAATAAATCATTTGTTTACCAGTTACAAAAAGTGATTTAGGCAAAGTAATTATTGATAAGGTTTTCTCAGTTTTCTTAAAAAAACAATTTCTCGCAAAGGTACATAGGCATAAAGAAATACATTCTAAACTTAGCGCCTTTGCGTCTTAGCGTGAAAAATCAAGATTAACCTAGTGATATTGAAAGCAACGGAGTTTAAGTTTCGACAAATCTAAATTTGGTTTTACATAATTTTCTATCATAAAAAAAGCGGCTGAATATAGACATTCAGCCGCTTTTTTTGTGTTATTGTAGGTTCTTTACAAAAGATAATTTTTATTTGTGCGCGATACTTTGATGTTTTCTATTATAAAAAAGCAACGCGATAAAAACGATCATGTTTAAAATGATGATTAGGGAAACAATCGGATTGAAATTTAGGGCTTTTTCAAGATTTTCAGTTAATTTACTGATCGACATTAATACAAATGTTGAGATACTTACATAGGCATAGACTAAGTACAGTGATTCTTTTGTGGTAATTTGATCGTTTTTCATCTTTACTTTTTTTTTTAGTTTAATTTCAATAAATAGCTCCAAAAATGTTTTTTTTATTTACCTAAAAATTAGATATATATAAAATTATATTAAGTAAATTTCTATTAAAAAAAAATCAGCCAAAGTGCGTATTAATCCGATTAACAACAAGTATTAAATTATCATTAAATCAATAAACTTAGTTTGATAATTGGTAGAGGAAACTGTTGTGTATTATTGGGGTGAAAATTCAACGAGGAGTTACTTCAGTCTTCGCGATGACCAAACAGTAGGAGGAGGGTTAATTATTATAAATGCTCTAAGAATTGTGTAATTGTAAATACCTCTAGTTAAACACAACATTGTCATTCAGTTGGAATCACAGCAACTTGATTAACATTCTTTCAGAATGATAAAACAAAGCGATAGAAATAAGCCAAATATTAGATTTATTTGTTTTTAAAAAAGATTAATAGTAATTTTATTGACTGATTAATCAATTTATAAAATGGATAAGAAACAAGCAATTCTCGAAACAGCACTTAAACTCTTTGTTGACAATGGTTTTCATGGAACGGCTACGAGTAAAATAGCCTCATATTCTGGTGTGGCAACAGGTACTCTTTTTAATTATTTTAAAACAAAAGAAGAATTAATATTTGCTCTATACCATTTGATTAATAAAGAAATGGACGATTATATTGTTGAGAGAATGGGTTTCCTTTCTGTTTCCAAAGAGTCCTTTCAATTTGTTTTTTCTGCAGCAGTATCCTGGAGCCTCGAAAAACCATATCACTTTCGATATCTACAGCAATTCAATCATTCTCCTTTCTCTAAGGTTTCTGGATTAGCTGTTTTGAATAAAGAGGAAAATCCGGTTTGTGTATTAATACAAAACGGAATTGACGTTGTTCTTATAAAACAGTTACCAGTCTTATTTATCTACATGTTGTTTTGTTCGCAAACAAGTGGCTTGTATGATTATATTTCTTCAAATAAATTTGAAAGTGCTCAACAATCTGAGTTGATTGAAGAAGCTTTTGAAATGTTTTGGAAAATGATTGAAGATTAATTAAATACATTTAGACAGATTGGTCAGTTTATTACCATTAAGATATTAAGAAAATTAAGTCTAAAAATTTAATATGACTTCCGTAAATTGGATCAAAAATATTTTTTGCCACAGATTTCCACTGATTAAACGGATTTTTACGGATTTTTTATTGTTTTAAGGTAAAAAATCTGCGAAATCTGCGTGAAAAAAATTAATCAAATTTTAATTTGGATTCCCGGGTTTATACTTAATTTTCTTAATACCTTAATGGTAAAAAAACTTTTTTTGGTTCACTTAACGAACGGTCATAATTTGTTTTTATAAAAAGTATTATTGAAGACATATCTAAAGGAAAACTGCAGTTTCACGTCAGTTCCGATGTTTCCTCTTGCTGCCGGAAGATTGAATTGCGGATCTCCAGCAAAATCATTGTTTTGTCTTTGGCCCCATTGTAATTCTGGTCCCAAAATGCAGTTTTTTACCGGTGAATATAAAAGATTGACACTTGCATATTGCCCTTTTTTATAGGCAGTGGATAATTGTGCTTCGGTGGTGTCATTTTTAACCATAGAATATCCAAAAGAAGTGCTGAATTTCGGACTCCAATTAATATCAAAATAGCTCACAACCCCTATCATCGGAATGGCGATTCCCTTGATTGGTGCTACTTGATTGTCATATTGTCTTTTGATTCCCACATCAGCTTCGGCATCGTTCATATAGTTCTGGATTCCAGCACCTGTGGTAAATGCGCCATGAAAAATGATGTTTTCTCCAAACATTAATTTAGTGCTCAAACTCAAACCCCAACCTACTGTACTTCCTGTTAAATCGTATTGATCGGAGTTGTTGTCTTCCCATTTCATACTGCGAAGAGTACCGGCCAATTCCATGTAACCCCAATAATCAGTATATCGGTATTCTGTTGTAAAATCAGGAACCGAAAATCGTGGTTTTACATCAACAAGCAATGTGCTGTATTCGAATCCGCCTGTTCCGTAAGGTCCCTGATCGGCAGTGGCACCTGGGCGTTCTACTGCTATTGAAAACAGATTGTGTTCATTGCTAATTGGGGTGTAACGCACCTGCACGTTTCTGAGGAATGGTAAAGCATTTGGACCCATAAATTCTACAATATTTGGATAGACATCGGTATCTGTAAACAAACTATTGGTTTGTCCTACTAGAAATTTGCCCAATTCAAAATAGGCGTGTTTAAGCCGAAATGCTGTATTTCCAACTTCTTTCCCCATTCCAAATAAGTCAAATTCAAAATGGGTTTTTACTTCGCCCAAAGGAGTATCCATATAATTTTTTATTCCAAACATAGTTTGTCTGACGCTCATAAAATACACACCCTGATTTTGGTATTCATTCCCCTGGCTGTCCAAAATTTGGGTAGGCCTCATGGTATCATACCAATCCGGGTTCATTCTGCCAAAATCATAGCCGGAGTCCATCATAATAAATCCAAAGATTTCCATTGATTTATCTTGATCATTTTTTTGGGCAAAAAGACAACAGCTAAACAAAAAAAGAAACAGATAAGAGTTGGATAGTTTCATCATAATTCTTAGGTTTAGTTAGTATTAAAAAGCATTTTTCTTTAATATGCTGCAAATGAGATACTGAAAACGATGGGTTTACTTATCAAATTTAATAAAAGTTTTGTAACTTTTTTAACTACAGTACTTTATATTTTTTCTATCCGTTTTATTTTTAACCAATTTTTGAACTTAGAATTTCGTATTGGTCTCAAATTGCACGCTTGAGGGATTGACGTTTTTGAGTAAGGATTTTTTCTCGTAAAGAAGCAAAGGCGCAAAGTTTTGCAACGAATACTTTGCGTCTTTACGTCTTTGCCAGATTTTATTAGGAACTAAAACTATAATATGCTTATTTTGATTTCAGATTCGAGCTTTTTTGGCTGTTTTAATGATCGTTTTTTCTTGAATGAAGGAAATGCTTCTTTTTTACAAAAAAACAAAACTGTGCTTTTAAAATCATTCTTTTTTTAGAGATTAAATCAAACCGAAAAGGCTTAAAACAAAAAATCACGAACAAAACCTTTTGATTGGCTTCATTCGTGATTTTAAGTAATGAATTTTATATTTCTACAAAGACTGAATCAAAATCCATGCTTCTGGATTATCAGTTTCAGTAATTGAATCTTTTTCTTTTTCCGCTTCCGCAAAAGTAGCGTAGCTTCCGTATAAAACAGGGTATAATCCATTTTTGTTAATTCCCAAAACTCTAGCGTCAAAGCCTTTGGCTATAAGCTGTCTGTATCTTTTTTGGGCGTTAGCCTCGCTTCTGAAGGCACCGGCCATGATGTGATACGGTAATTTAGCTACCTCTTCTTTTTCCTCTTTGTTGGATTTCAAAGAAAGAGTAACCGCAGGTATTGGTGATTGTATAAAGAAAGTAGCTTCCTGAATTTTTTTCTGAACCTTTTTTTGCACGGTTGCTTCAACCAAAACTCTTTCAGATGCAATTTGATTTTGGTACATCGGATAACCAATAGAACCGGCAACAGCTAATCCAATCACAAATACAGCCGCATATTTAAGGAACGGGCTTCTTTCTCTTGTTTCTGATTCGAGATTGAAAACAGGCGTTTCTTCCTCGATATTCGTTGCAGTTTTCTCAACCACGATTTCAGCTTTCGGAAGTTCCACTTCTCTTTTCACCGCTGGTGAAACAAAAGGAGTTAATCCAAAAGACTGTGCCAAATAATTGGTTTGCTCATTTGGTGTGAAAATGATATTGTTTTCAGCATTCAAACTTAGTACACCAATATTTTTGATTAAAAATGTGCGGTTCTCCTGCAAAGTTTTTTTCCAATTCAAAACTTCATATTCGATTGCGCTTACGGCATAATCGTATGATGTTTTTTCCACTTGGGCGATATGATTTGCCAATAATCCGTCATTGTTTTTAATGTGCGTGTTAAAGGAAATCATCTTTTTTGGCGGGAAAAAAGAATGTGAGTTTTCAAGCAGTTGAGCCGACTGGATTTCGGTCAGGAAAGCTCCAAAACCTGGAACCGTTACGCATTGATAACGGTATAAAAGCTGCGAGATGTAAAGTTCTATTTTCATAATAACAAAGATATATAACCGTAATAGTTATCAAAATTTTATTCACAATTTTTATTAACAATTCGTATGTATAACGTTATCAATTATTTATGGTTTTGGTCTTTTTTAAGAAAATAATAGACTTAAATTTTTGTATAAAAAATCTTAGTTTTTTAATTTTGAATAATAACTGATATTCAAAAAATTGTCTTATAATTGTAAGATATGTCAGAAGAAAATTTATTTAGCCTATTGGCTTTGTTACGAGTTGAAGGAGTTGGAGATATAATGGCCAAAAAACTGCTAACTCATTTTGGAAGTGCCGAAAAGGTTTTGAATGCCAAATCATCACAGCTTGCCGCCATCGATGGCGTGGGAACTGTTTTACTGAAAAATTTCAAGGATAAAAGCATTTTTGATAAAGCCCGAAAAGAATTGGATTTTATTCAAAAGAACAATATTGCGGTACTGAGTTTTCAAGACGAAAATTATCCCGACCGATTAAAACATTGTATCGACGGCCCAGTTTTGCTGTTTTCCTCAGGGAATATCAATTTGAAAAACCGAAAAATAATCAGCATCGTTGGCACGCGACAAATTACATCTTACGGAACTGAATTTTGCCGAAAACTGATTGAAGATCTTGCGCCTCTTGATCCCATAATAGTGAGTGGTTTTGCTTATGGTGTTGATATTGTGGCGCACCAACTGGCAATGGATCATGATTTGCAAACGATTGGCGTGGTTGCACACGGTCTGAACCAAATTTATCCCAAACCGCATAAAAAATATGTTGCCAAAATGGAACAAAATGGCGGTTTTATGACCGAATTTTGGAGTTCTGCAAATCCGGATAAAGAAAATTTTGTTCGCCGAAACCGCATTGTCGCAGGAATATCCGAAGCCACAATTGTCATCGAATCTGCCGATAAGGGTGGTTCGCTTATCACCGCCAACATGGCCAATGATTACAATCGCGATGTTTTTGCAGTTCCCGGCCGCACTACGGACAAATACAGTCAAGGTTGCAACAATTTAATAAAAACACAAAGAGCTAATGTACTCACAAGTGCCGCCGATTTGATTTATAACTTGAATTGGGATTTAGAAAAAGAAGCCAAACCGATTCAAAAACAATTGTTTGTCACCCTTGATGACGACGAACAAAAGGTCTATGATTATCTTTTGAAAACAGGTAAAGAACTGATGGATATTATCGCTTTGCATTGTGATTTCCCAATCTACAGGATTTCTGGATTGCTCCTGAATATGGAATTAAAAGGCGTGATTAGGCCTTTGCCGGGGAAAATGTTTGAGGCGATTTGATAGTGGATTAACGATTTCAGATTCCTTCTTTATTAGAACCAAATTGGGAAACTGCCACAAATTACACAAATTTTCACAAATTTTTTCTTTTAGAAACTCCAAAAGAGATTAAGAATCTGCGAAATCTGCGTGAAAAAATCAATTTCCACTTATTTTAAATGCATATATCTGTTTCTGAATCAGACATAATAGCTAGAGATTTAGATTCTTAATGATTGTGAATTTTTGCAATTCGGTTATTCATTTTGGAGTTTAGTGAAACCTTGAAGTAATGTATTATATTCTTCAAAACGATGTTCTCGTATTGGACGAATAAAAGGTTCTGTTCTAAAATACAATAACAGGCAAGGGGAAATATTCTTGTATTTTTCTACAAATTCAAAGTGAACCAATTCATTATTGGCGATTCTTGATTTTATTTTATTATGATACGGATACATTATTCAAATGTATGATAAAACCTTTTAAATTTGATTAATTTGAGTATAAACTAAAAAGGTTAGTCTTTCTATCAATGTCTTTATCCGTAAAGTTTAACAGAATATTTTTCTTATTCGTTATGACAATCCGTAACAAATGCCAAATAGATAAAACTCGCCACAGATTAAAAGGATTTTCACAGATTTTCTTTATAACTGCGTTTAAAATCTGTGATAATCTGTGGAAATCTGTGGCAAAAAACATCCTTGGTACAATTTACGGATAGTTATATTATCGGTTCATAGTAAAGAATTACTGCACCGCATTTTAAAATTTTTGTTTTTAGAAGTTTAAGCTCAATCCTGTTGTTTATGTCTTTAAACAAAGGTAAACCACTTCCCACTACAACAGGGTGAACACAAAGCTGAAATTCGTCTATCAAATTCAGTTTTGCCATGGAAATAATTAAACCCGGACTGCCTACATAAATGTCCTTACCATTCTTATTGTCAGATTGTTTGAGTGCTGTAACTTCTTCCTCGAGAGAGCGAGTTGCTAATTTTGCGCTTTTCCAGTCTACACTTTTTAGCGTATGCGAAAAAACAATTTTCGGAGTAGTATCCATAACAATGGCAAAGTCATCCATCGATTTAACACCACTTGGGTTTACTGCCAATTCCCGCCAATATTCCATAAGTTGATACGTTGTTCTGCCGTATAGAAGGGTGTCTGCACTGCGTAACAGCTCTGCGTAATGTTCATGAATTTCTTCATCAGCATCTATTGCTGTATGATCGCAAAATCCATCAAGTGTCATATTGATTGCTGCGATTATTTTTTTCAAGGGTTTGAGTTTTTATGTTAGTTTCCAACGAATTTCACACAGATGAAAGTATAAATTTAGTTAAAAAAATAAAATCCGTGACAATCCGTTGCATCCGTGTAATCTGTGGGCAAATGAAACCACAGTTTGCGCGAGCGCAATGTCATTAAAGTTAAGATTTGTATTTTCTCGCAAAGTCGCAAAGACGCAAAAAAAGCGGCTCCAAACTTTGCGTCTCTGCGCCTTTGCGAGTTAAATTTTGAAAAAACATATTGTGAAACGCGTACTTTAATGATTTTACGCTCGTACTAGCTTTTGTAAAAAATTCTACCACAATTTAAGTCAAAAAAAATTGCAGATGCTCCTAAAAACATCTGCAATCCAGAATCGTTATTAAAAATCTAAAATCGAATATCTTTATTTTAAAGCCTTAAAAAGTATTTCGACAGGGTGAAATGCTTTTCGGCTTGTTCCGTCGCTTATTTGATGCCTGCAGCTCGTTCCTGAGGCTGAAATCAATGTCGCTTCTTCTTCGGCGCGGATGGTTGGGAATAAAACCAATTCGCCGACTTTCATCGAAATGTCATAATGCTCTTTTTCATATCCAAAAGATCCCGCCATTCCGCAGCATCCGCTTGGTATATTGAGGACAGTATAATTTTTTGGCAACATCAGGATTTTTTTAAGCGGTACCAATGACGATAAGGCTTTTTGGAAACAGTGACCGTGCATGCGAACTCTTTCGTTGTTTTCTGTAAAAGAATCCGATGTGATGCGGCCTTCGTCTAGTTCTTTGGCCAAAAATTCCTCGATAAGCATCGCTCTGCTAGAGAATGTTTTGGCTTTGGTTTTCAAATCGCCACGGCATAAATCCGGATATTCATCTCGGAAAGACAAGATTGCCGAAGGTTCAATTCCGACTAAAATTGCGTTTTCTGGCATTTCTTTGGCGAAAGCCTGAGTGTTTTTCTCGGCAATTTCACGGGCTTCTTTCAACATTCCTTTAGAAAGATAGGTTCTTCCGCTGTATCCAATGTGCGGAACCGCCACTTCGTAACCCAAACGGTTAAAGAGCTTCACGGCAGTTTGACCAATTTCGACATCATAGAAATTTAGGAATTCGTCATTGTACAAATAGACTTTTCCTTGAGTGAAATTTCCGCTTTGCTTGTAGTTTCTGAACCATTTGCCAAAAGTAATTTTGTACATTTGCGGAAGCGATCTTTCGGTGGCAAAACCGGTGGCGCGTTTTACAATATTCCCAATAATTCCTTTGGTTCCAAAATTATACATCCAAGGCAATGAACCAAATAATTCGTTTATTTTTGGTGTATTTCCAATTAATTTCGAACGGAATTTCACTCCGTTTTTATCGTGATATTGTTGTAGGGTTTCCGCTTTTAGTTTCGCCATATCCACATTCGAAGGACATTCGGATTTACATCCTTTGCAACTTAAACACAAATCGAGTACATCGAGTAAAGCTTCATCGTCAAATCTGTTTTCTTTGGTCGAATTGGTGATGGTTTCTCTCAATATGTTGGCTCTGGCTCGAGTGGTGTGTTTCTCGTCACGGGTAGCCATATAACTTGGGCACATGGTTCCTCCGCTTTTCTCTGTTTTTCGGCAATCTCCGGATCCGTTACACATTTCGGCGGCACGTAGGATTCCGTTATGCTCGGAGAAATCAAAGTAAGTTTCCGGCATTGGCGTGTCCTGACCCGGAGTATATCTCAGGCTCGTGTCCATTGGTGGCGTATTCACGATTTTGCCCGGATTGAAAATTCCCCAAGGATCCCAAGTGTTTTTCACCTGGATGAACAATTGGTAGATTTCGTCTCCCAACATCAGCGGAATGAATTCGCCACGAAGTCTTCCGTCTCCATGTTCGCCACTAAGCGAACCTTTGTATTTTTTAACCAAATGGGCAATATCGGTAGCGATAGTTCTAAACAACGCTGTGCCTTCTTTGGTTTTTAGGTCAATTATCGGACGAAGGTGTAATTCTCCTGTCGCCGCATGAGCATAATGCACGCAGCTAAGGTTTCGCTCTTTTAGAATAGCGTTAAAATCTTCGATAAAATCAGGCAAATCGTTTACGTCAACGGCAGTGTCCTCAATAACGGCAACGGCTTTGGCATCGCCGGGAATATTAGATAATAATCCCAAGCCCGCTTTACGCAAATTCCAAACCTTATTGGTGTCTTCACCCCAAACAATCGGGAAGTGGTAGCCAAGATTTTTGGAACGCATCAATTCTTCCATTTCTTTGGCCGCTTCGATGATTTCTTCTTTAGAATCTCTTAAAAATTCAACAACCAAAATCGCTTGCGGATCGCCTTCTACAAAGAATCTGTTTTTGCTTTGCTCAATATTTTCTTTGGTACATTCCAAGATATAATGGTCGATTAACTCAACACTGTCTGGGTTGAATTTCAATGCTTCAAGATTGGCTTTCAACGATTCGTTGATGCTGTTGTGGTGTACACAAACCAAACCGGCAAACGGTTTTAGCGCATCAACCAAATTCAGTTTTATGGCGGTTGAAAAGAACAATGTCCCTTCGGAACCAGCTATTAATTTACAGAAATTGAATTTTTGGGTTGGATCGCCAAAAGGCTCGCTATCCGCCAATAAATCTAATGCATATCCTGTATTTCTTCTCGGGATTGATTTTTTAGGATAATTTTCGTCAAATAATGCGATGTTGGTTGGCGATGACAATAATTCTTTAGCTTGCAAATAAATGTTTTGTTCCAATGAACTTACCACATTTATTCCGTTGCATTTGTCTTCGAATTCGGCTTTGGTCAATGCGCCAAAACTAACTTCGTTTCCATCGGCCAAAAAACCTTTGATTTCAAGCAAATGTTCACGCGTAGAACCATAAATCACTGATCTAGCACCACAGGCATTGTTACCCACCATTCCGCCAATCATACAACGGTTACTGGTGGACGTTTCCGGGCCAAAAAATAATTTATAGGATTTTAAATGTATATTCAGTTCGTCACGAATTACTCCTGGTTCTACCCAAGCCGATTTTTCAACTGGATCAACCGAAAGGATTTTGGTAAACTCCTGTGAAATATCAACCACAATTCCGTTTCCAACAACCTGTCCGGCAAGAGAAGTTCCGGCCGCACGCGGAATTACGCTGCTTTTGTTTTCTCGTGCAAAAGCAATGATTTTTTGAATATCTTCTTTCGTTTTTGGAATTGCTACCGCCAACGGCATTTCTTTGTAAGCACTTGCATCAGTGGCGTAAAGCGTACGCATGGTATGGTCGTACAATAATTTACCGTCTAATTGCTTTTCAAGATTTTCAAGCTTCATTTTATTTTAGATTTTAGATTAACGATTGTTGATTTTTGATTTCTGGCGAAAGAGTAAAATTTGTTTTTACAATAACAAAATCTGAAATCAATCCCAATAATCTCGGGAATAATCAACAATTTTAAATTAAAATTGATAATCTTTTTGTTTTTAGCAACTTTGCGCCTTTGCGTCTTTGCGAGCCATTTTTCTCGCAGAGGCGCAAAGACGCAAAGCTTTTTAGTTTTTAGATTAACGAATGTTGATTTTTAATACGACGAAATCTGAAATCAAAAATCGTTAATCAACAATCAAAAATCATTAATATAGAATTCTATATCTAATGGTATTTGGAATCGCTTTTAATTTTTTCTCCAAATCTTTGTTATGGAAATTATCAATATCGGTAATTACATAACCCAAAGTTTCGTTTGTTTTCAGGTATTGTCCCAAGATATTGTTGTCATACTCCAAAAGAATATTGTTGATTTGTGCCAAAATACCTTTTACATTTTCGTGAATGTGCATAATTCTGTGTGCACTTTGAAGTTCAGGAAGTTGAATTTCAGGAAGGTTTACACTTCCGTAAGTAGTTCCTGTGTTGATGTAATTAATGATTTTGTTGGCAACGTAATGTCCGATGTCTTCTTGCGCTTCTTCGGTACTTCCTCCGATGTGTGGTGTCAAAATCACATTCTTCATCCCGATTAATTCAGAAACGAATGGTTCGTCATTGTTTTTTGGCTCTTCAGGGAAAACATCAATGGCTGCGCCATGAATTTTACCGTTTTTAAGGTTGTCTACCAATGCTTTAATGTCAACAACGTGTCCTCTTGAAAGATTTAGGAAAATAACTCCCGGTTTCATGCTTTCAAAAGCATCGGCGTCGATTATGTTTTTATTGCTCGCGCGTCCGTCTACGTGTAAAGAAACCACATCCGAAAGAGCCAATAATTCTCTCAGAGAAGAACATTTTTTGGCATTTCCTAATGCTAATCTGTCGACAGCGTCATAGAAATACACTTTCATTCCCAATGCTTCGGCAACGATAGAAAGTTGTGATCCGATACTTCCGTATCCAACCAAACCTAATTTTTTTCCACGAATTTCAACACTATTGGTGGCCGATTTGTCCCAAACACCTTGGTGCATCATTTTGCTTTTTTCAAATGTGTTACGAACCAACATAATGATTTGTCCCAAAGCCAATTCCACAACCGATCTTGTGTTGCTGTACGGCGCATTGAAAACCGAAATCCCTTTCATACTACAAGCGGTCAAATCTACTTGATTGGTTCCGATACAGAAAGTTCCGATGGCGTGCAGTTTATTGGCATGCTCCAAAACTTTGGCAGTAACGTTGGTTTTGGAACGAATTCCAAGGATGGAAACGCCTTTTATTTTTTCTATTAATTCATCCTCATTCAAAGAACCTTTCATTGTTTCTACCGAATATCCTTCGTGTTCAAAGATGTCCACGGCATCCGGGTGAATGTTTTCCAGCAAAAGAACTTTGATTCTGTTTTTTGGATAAGAAACAGAAGCTTTATACGATAGTTCATAAAGAATTTCGTCCAATGATGGCGCAATTTGACTTGCTTTGTCCACAACAATTTTACGGCTTACGTTTTCTGTAAAAGCAAAAAACTTGCTTACCGCTCCACCTTCAAGTGTTTCATAATCAGTATAACCGTCACCAATCATGATTGCCTCGCCTTCAAGGTTTAATGACTTGATTTTTTTGACTTTTCCTTGGTTTTCACACAATTCGTCTTTTTCGTCAAAACCAATTATTTTTCCGTCGTGGTCAAATTTGAAAGTATTTGCCAAAACGTGTTCCGGCTTGATGCCGTATTCTGAAACGATAGGGATGATAATTTCCTTAAAACCGTTTGAAATGATATAAATATTGTCCGAATGTTGTTTAAAAAACGTTCTGTTACGAATTACCGAAGCAGTAACTTTCTTTTTCAACTCGTCAATCACAGTCCCGATATGATCTCTATTAGCTTGCAACAGTTGAATTCTTTTGGTCAAGGATTCTTTTAGCGAAAGCTTTCCTTCCATTCCCAAGTTGGTCAAATGTTGGATCTCGTTTAAAATTTGCTCTCCGGCTGCACTGTCTTGGTATATTACTTCACATAACACATCAAGTGCTTCGACTTTAATGAAAGTACTGTCAAAATCGAATATAAATGTTTCCTGATTTTCTGTCATTTTTTTACTGTTTTTCACAAATAGAAATTATTTGTCAATTTTTGTGCAAAGATAGCCTCTCTATTGGTAATGAGAAAATTATTTGGTATAATACTGCCCTCTTTAACGAGATTTGAGATTATTGTTGTAAATCTTCTTTTTGGTTGGATTTTTTTTAAAATAAAGCTGAAAAACCAATTTTAAATTTTGTTTTTTTTATTTTGAAAAATGTTTTTTCAATTAGTTTTTTGCAAAATAAGAACGATATTTCTTAAAATAAATATAAATTCAGCTTTGTTTTAGATTCAAATCAGAGAATTTGATAAGTTTCCTTGAAACTTTTTTTCTTGTTTTTTTTATAAAAAATATCGTTTCAGAAATAAAAAAATCACGAATTAACACCCAATTTATTTGTGCTAATTCGTGAAATTTTGAATTCTGTCGTTGTAGGTCTTAAATATAAAATTTGCGAATTTTCGGTTAAATTATACCTCAAACCCTAATTTTTCACGTACTCTTGCCAAAACGCCATCGGCAATTGCACCGGCTTTTTCAGCTCCTTTTTTCAATAGAGCATCCACTTCGGGAAGGTTATTGATGTAGTAATTGTATTTTTCTCTTTCGGTTTTGAATTTTTCCTGAATCAGTTCAAACAAAGCTTGTTTGGCGTGACCGTAACCGTAATTTCCACCCAAATAGTTGGCTCTCATTGTTTCGATTTGCGATTCATTTGCCAATAATTGATAAATAGTAAAGCAGTTGCACGTATCAGGATTTTTTGGATCTTCCAGTGGCGTACTGTCAGTTTCAATACTCATGATTTGTTTACGAAGCGCTTTGTCGTCCAAGAAAATATTGATGATGTTATTGGCTGATTTACTCATTTTTCCTCCGTTTGTTCCCGGAATCAACATGCTGTCTTCTTGAATTTTGGCTTCGGGAATTACAAAAGTTTCTCCCATTTGATGGTTGAAACGTGATGCCACATCTCGGGTAATTTCCAAGTGTTGTAATTGGTCTTTTCCAACAGGAACGAATTGAACATCATACAGCAAAATATCGGCAGCCATCAGCATTGGATACGAAAACAAACCGGCATTAATATCATCCAATCTATCAGATTTGTCTTTGAAAGAGTGTGCCAAAGTCAAGCGTTGGAACGGAAAAAAACAGCTCAAATACCAAGATAATTCTGCTGTTTGCGGTACATCAGACTGACGGTAAAAAATCACTTTTTCGATGTTTAAACCAAAAGCCAACCAAGCGCAGGCAACGCTATAAGTGTTGTCTCTTAGCGTTTTTCCATCTTTTATTTGTGTAACCGAATGTAAGTCGGCGATGAAAAGGAAAGATTCGTTTTCCGGTTTATTTGAGAGTTCGATTGCTGGTATGATTGCGCCCAATAAGTTTCCCAAATGCGGAGTTCCTGTACTTTGAACTCCTGTAAGTATTTTTGCCATTTTTATTTATTTAAAACTCGTAGTGTTGTTTGGAAATATAATAATTGGACGCAAAGTTAATTCTTTTGCTAAATTTTCCGCAAGTTTCCTTACTTTTGGCTCTATGAAAAGTTTAAAAAAGATTTTTTGGGCCGTTTGGAGGATTTGGTTTTACGTTGTAATGCTTGTTCTCATCTTGATTATGCTGCCATTTTTGACGGCTTCCATATTGACCGAAAAGGGGTACCCTTATTTTTTTAAATTGGCACGTATTTGGGGAAAAGGAGTGCTTTTTTTTATGGGTTTTTATACCAAAGTAGAAAAGATGCAAAAATTGGACCCGAAAAAAAGTTATATGTTCGTGGCCAATCATACCTCGATGACCGATATCATGCTGATGCTTTCAGTGGTTGAAAATCCTTTTGTTTTTGTTGGAAAAATTTCATTGGCAAAAATTCCGTTGTTTGGTTTCTTTTACAAAAGAACAATGATTATGGTGGACAGAAGTTGTTCCAAAAGCCGAATGGAAGTGTTCAATGAAGCACAAAAGCGAATCGATAGAGGGTTAAGTATTTGTATTTTTCCCGAAGGTGGAGTTCCTCACGACCAAACCATTTTCCTAGATCATTTCAAAGACGGCGCCTTCCGATTAGCATCGGAGCATGGATTGCAAATAGTACCTTTGGTGTTTCCGGATAACAAAAAAAGATTGTCTTATACGTTTTATAGCGGTAGTCCGGGCATTATGCGTGCTAAGATTTTGCCGGCAGTCGACACTGTTTCCCCAACAGGCGAACTTTTAGATAGAAAAGAATTGAGGGAACACGTTCGGAACTTAATTCATGATGAATTGATGGCGTTTAAAATAAAGGACGAATCAGCTCAAAAAAATTAAAATAAATTTTATTTGAACCATTAAGATATTAAGTTTCATTAAGCCTTAATTTACCTTGATATCTTAATGGTTTAAAGAAAAAAAGACTATTTCGTTTTTTGGAACGAGACAGTCTTTCTTGTTTTATGCTTCAGCCAATTCTTTAATTTGGCTTTTGATTTTTTCTTCGAGTTCATCCGCCAATTCCGGATTGTCTTTAATCAGGTTTTTCACGGCGTCACGGCCCTGACCTAATTTGGTATCTCCGTAACTGAACCAAGAACCAGATTTTTTGATGATTTCAAATTCTACGGCAAGATCTAAGATTTCGCCTGTTTTTGAAATTCCTTCACCGTACATGATGTCAAATTCGGCAACTTTGAATGGCGGTGCCACTTTGTTTTTTACGATTTTCACTTTAGTTCGGTTACCCAAAACGTTTTCTCCGTCTTTAATTTGCGTAGAACGACGAATATCCAAACGTACCGAAGCGTAAAACTTCAAGGCATTACCTCCAGTTGTTGTTTCAGGATTTCCAAACATTACCCCGATTTTCTCTCTCAACTGGTTGATGAAGAAAACAGTACAATTTGTTTTACTGATGGTTCCTGTTAATTTTCTCAATGCTTGAGACATCAAACGAGCGTGAAGACCCATTTTGGAATCTCCCATTTCGCCTTCAATTTCGCTTTTTGGTGTCAATGCGGCAACCGAGTCAATAACCACGATATCAATCGCTCCCGAACGAATTAGGTTTTCGGCAATTTCAAGTGCTTGTTCCCCGTTGTCTGGTTGTGAAATGATTAGATTTTCGATATCAACATTTAATTTCTCGGCATAGTTTCTGTCAAAGGCATGCTCTGCATCGATAAATGCTGCAATTCCGCCTGCTTTTTGAGCTTCGGCGATAGCATGAAGCGTCAAAGTGGTTTTACCGGAAGATTCCGGTCCGAAAATTTCTATAATTCTTCCTTTTGGATAACCGCCAACTCCTAAAGCCAAATCAACTCCCAAAGACCCCGAAGAAATAACCTCTACTTCTTCAATGGCTTTGTCGCCCATTTTCATTACAGTTCCTTTTCCGTACGTTTTGTCTAATTTGTCAAGTGTAAGCTGTAACGCTTTTAACTTGGCTTCTTTCTCTGAACTGTTGTTTTCTTTCGTCGCCATATGTATTGTTTATTTGGTTTTCCTTAGTTTTTTACCAAAAAAAAAAGGATTCATTTGTATTTTAATGTTCGTAAAAATACTTCTTTTTTCCGAAGTAGCAAAAGTTGTTTTTCTTTTAAAAAGAAGTTGTTTTTTAAGGTAAAATGGTAATGAGTTCTTTTAATTTTATGTCCTCAGAGGAGGATCCTATTTTTATTTCAAAATCTCCAGGCTCAACTGTCCATTTCATATTTTTATCCAATAACATCAAATCTGATGGCTGTAAAGTGAAGTTTACTGTTTTGGTTTCTCCCGGTTTCAGCGTTATTCTTTCAAATCCTCTCAATACGGAGTCATAAGTTACTACACTACTATATTTGTCGCTTATGTATAATTGTACGACCTCATCACCAGAACGTTTTCCGGTATTTGTTACATTCACCGAAACCTTAATTTCTGCTTGCGAATTTAATTTAGTTGGACTTACTTTTAAATCAGAATAACTAAAAGTTGTATAACTAAGCCCGTATCCAAAAGGATAAAGTGCACCATTGACAAGTGTTTTTCCATATCCGTTGGGCCCTTCCTCTCCTCCTTGCGCGCCCTGAGAGGCTAGTTTAAACGGAAAGTTAAATTCAATTTGTCCTGTTGATTTTGGAAATGTAACAGAAAGTTTCCCTCCTGGATTATAATCCCCAAACAATGTTTCTGCAATTGCTTTTCCTCCTAAATGATTTGGAAACCAAGCTTCTAAAATAGCCGGGATAAATTTATTTGCCCAATTGATTGTGAGCGGTTGTCCATTGATGAGCACTAAGACGACGGGTTTTCCGGTAGCATACAAAGCCTCTAATAGTTGTTGCTGACGACCCGACAAATCCAGCGAAGTTCTAGACTTGCCCTCACCTGTTAGTTTCTCGTCTTCACCTAGAGCCACAATAATTACATCATTTTCTTTGGCTTCAAGTACAGCAGCATCAATATCGCTTTGTTCTTTAGCGGTCATTGGGAAATGAATTATTTCACTTTCTGGAAAGTTAGCATCTATTGTTTCGCATCCTTTTACGTAGTTCACCATTACATCTTTACCAAGGTATTCTTTTATACCATCAAGAATTGTGGTGTTTTTAAGTTCTTGTGGTCCGTAACGACTTACCATATAATTGTCTTCGGTTGCCAAAGGACCTGTGACCAATATTTTTTTTATTTTATTTTTATCTAATGGAAGTAAGTTCCCTTCATTTTTTAAAAGAACTAAGGATTGTTTTTGGATATCCAATACAAAATCTTGATTTTTATCGGCACCTACAATTTTATCGGCATTTTTTGTGTCTAAAACATACGGAGAATCAAAAAGACCTAATCTAAATTTTACTCTTAACACTTCGGCTACTCGTTCATTTATAATATTAATGGACAGTCTGCCTTCATTTACTAATTTCCGTAAAGGCAAAAGGTAGGTACTAGGCTGCCAAAAATTAGTTCGAACATCCAATCCTGCTTCTACTACTTGTCTTATAGCATCTTCGTAAGTAGGTGCGGTTTGATGTTTGGTAAAAGGATATTCAGCCGCATCACTATCACTTACTACATATCCATTAAACCCAAATTCCCAACGCAATAACTCTGTCAAAAAATAGTGACTTGAAATAATTGGTTCTCCATTCCAATCATTGTAACTAGCCATTACTCCCATTGGTTGTGCATCGTGTATTACTTTCTTGAAAGGGTAAAGGTGTATTTCTTGTAATTCTCTAGGATTTACGTGCGGATCAGTTCTTACAGTTCCATCGCGCCCCCCTTTTGGTATGCTATAAACCGCATAATGCTTTAAAGTCGAAGCTACACCCTGACTTTGAATTCCATTTACCATTTGTGTTCCCAAGGCGCCTACTAGATAAGGATCTTCTCCATAAGTCTCTAGAACACGGCCCCATCTAGGATCTCTGGCCAAATCTAGAATGGGAGTATATACATTGGTATATCCTAAAGCCTTTGCTTCGCGACCCGCAATTTGTCCTGCTTGTAACACTAGCTTTTTATTCCATGTAGAGCCAATGCCTATAGGCGCAGGAAACGGAGTCGCTTTGGTATGATTCAAACCATGAATTCCTTCATTAGTGAAATCTACAGGAATCCCCAATCTTGTCTCTTCAATAAACCATCGTTGTATTGTATTGATTGCCTCTGCGTGATTGCTAAAGGGAAATATTAAGTTTTTGCTCAAACTCCCTCCTTTTCCCACACCATTCAATTGCTCATCGATATTGGCAATACCATCTTTCCAAATCTCATTTTTCCACTTTGACGTTGGTAAAGAATCATTCAATACACGCTTATATCCATAAAGTGTTACCATTTGGCATGTTTTCTCATTGAGATTCATTTGCGATAGCAAATTATTCACTCTTTTTTCCAAAGGCTCTTTAGGATTTTCATACACATCCATTACTCCATTTTTATTGAAATCAATCCAACCTTTTTTATAGATTTTGTCTTTTTGTTGTGCATTCGACAATTGACTCATAAAAACAATTGCGATGGTAGCATACCATACATTTTTTTTTATCATAGCATATAAATATCGTGTGTTTGATGCAAAAAAAGGCAAATATGTTTGAAAAATAGAGAGAAGCTATGTAGATTAGTATCTGACAACTAATTATTCTTTAAAGTTTTATTATTTACCTGTAAAAACCGCCTTTCTTTTCTCCAAAAAAGCCTTTGTTCCTTCGCTGAAATCTTCTGTTCCAAAGCATTTTCCAAAGTTTTTGATTTCGGTTTCGTAACCGTTTTTACCTTCGGTATAATTAGCATTGATGGCTTTTATGGCTCTGCCAATGGCCAATGGTGAGTTTCTCATTATTTTTTGGGCAATTCCGGTGCAAAAATCAATCAGTTCATCTTGCGGAACAACATGGTTTACCAATCCGTAGTGTTTGGCTTGTTCTGCGTTAATCATATCGGCAGTCATAATCATTTCCATTGCACGGCCTTTTCCAACTAATTGTGGCAAACGTTGCGTTCCTCCGTAACCCGGAATTACTCCGAGCGAAACTTCTGGCAGACCCATTTTGGCATTTTCAGATGCAACTCTGATATGGCACGCCATGGCTAGTTCCAATCCTCCTCCCAAAGCAAATCCGTTGATGGCGGCTATAACAGGGGTTTTTAGGCTTTCGATACGGTTAAAAAGTAATTCTTGACCTTGAAGAGCTAATTGTGCTCCTTCTTCTATGGTAAAATGGGCAAATTCCGAAATATCTGCTCCGGCAACAAATGCTTTTTCACCAGAACCGGTTAGAATGATAACTTGAATTTCTTTGTTTTTTCCCAATACTTTTATGGCTTTGTGTAAATCATTGATGGTTTCAATGTTCAAAGCGTTTAGTTTAGTTGGTCTGTTGATGACAACTGTTGCGATGTTGTTCTCTATCGTAATCAAAAGATTGTTGTAGTTCATGTTGTTGTAATGTTGTAGTTATGAGTTAATAATGGGCAAGGTGACGATAAAAATAGTTCCTCTTCCAAATTTAGTTTCAAAGGTAATTGTTCCGTTGTAGTTTTCGATGATGTTTTTTATGATTCCGAGGCCTAAACCCATTCCGCTGTTTTTGGTGGTGAATTTTGGTTCAAAAATGTTATTGATGTGTTCCGGATTTATTCCGGTTCCGTTGTCTTTTATCGTAATAATAACTTCATTTTCTATTCTTTCTACGGTGACCAGAATCATTTTGGTTTCCTGATTTTCCGGAATGGCCTGAATAGCGTTTTTAATCAAATTGGTAACTACACGAATGAGTTGTGTACGGTCAATTTTGGAAATAATCTCTTTTTCAGAACATTCGAAAACTATAAAATCTTCATGAAAAATATCTAGAGTAAGTTCGACAACTTCAACAACATTGAGCAATTCGTTTTGTTGTGCTGGCATCGATGCAAAATCCGAAAAGGCCGAAGCCACCGAGCTCATCGTATCTATTTGCTGAATTAATGATTCAGAGAAATCGTTCAGTTTTTGTTTGATATTCGGGTCTTCGGGCTGAAATTTTCTTTGGAAACTTTGAATGGAGAGGCGCATTGGCGTAAGCGGATTCTTGATTTCATGAGCCACTTGTTTGGCCATTTCTCTCCAGGCCAAATCCCGCTCGTTTTGGGCAAGAACAATAGCGTTTTTTTCGAGCTCTTCAATCATTCTGTTGTAGGCGAGCAAAAGCATATTGATTTCTTTTATTTTGGCTGAAAAAGGAATTTTCTCGTTCTTTTGTTTCAAACTCGTTTCTCTTAATTTTTCGGCAAAATCATAGATGGGTTTGGTAATAAAAGAAGAAAGAAAATAAGCCAATCCAAATGCCAACGCAATCATTATAGCATACACTTGTAATAGGCTGACAAGGAAGTTGTTTAGTTTTTTCTCATAATAACCATCATCCGGAATGTTTGGTAATTTGAGAACGCCAATCGGTTTAAATTTTTTGTTTTTTATGAGGCTGTAGGAAGAACGGTATTTGATTCCGTTGATAGTTTTGACTTCGACAAATCTTTTGTCAATTGAGGCATTCACCAAACGCAGAATGAATTTTGATAGTGTTGGCTTTTGTGTGGTTATTGAAAAAGATTCTTTCGAAGAGGTGAGTAGTTTTCCGTTCAGTGAATAAATCTGAATTTCAGTATTTTGAATGTCCGATATTTCGTGAATTTTATCTTTGAAAATTAATTTTATATTCTCATCCGTCAGCGGATAAATCGTGTTGGAAAGCATGTAGTTAATATGCTCTTTTACATAAAATTCCATGTTTTCAATCCGTTTTTGATTGTATTCTTTGGCTACACTTTTGTATTGAAAGATAGAAATAGTTATGAGCAAAAGAGAGGTGGCAATGATTAAAACAACCATTGAAATAAAGATTCTAACGCGTAATGAAATTATCGGAATCTTAATTTTTTCAAGCATATTTTTTAAGTATTCAGTGTTCGGCTTTTAAGTATTCAGTTAGTAACCTGTGTTCAGTGTTTTGGTCTTAGCCAAACATCTGAATACTAATATACTGATTACTGATTACTATTTCGCTCCCTAATTCTTTTATAAAATTTAAAACCCAACATAATTGTAATCGAAAACAAGAAAATACCAATCACACCATAAATCCAGTTCACGGCATTTTTTAATACCACCAAGAATACCACAGCGAACAAAATTATTGTGGCAATTTCATTCCACAAACGCATATAATTGGTCGTGTATTTTACTTCATCTTTTTGTAATTGACTGAAAATTTGCTGACATTTTAAATGATATAAATATAGCACAAAAACAAAGCCAAGTTTAACGTGCATCCAAGGCATTTGTAACCAAACTTTGCCCATCGGAGTAAAAAACAACATCCAAAACGCAAAAATGCTAGCTAAAACGGCACTTGGCCAAGTGATTATGTACCATAAGCGGTAAGACATAATTTTGTATTGTTTTTGCAAAATTTCTTTTTCGGGCGAAGGTTTGTCTGCGGCTTCTATTTGGTATACAAACAATCGGACAATGTAGAAAAGTCCCGAAAACCAGGTAATCACGAAAATGATGTGCAAGGATTTAAGATAGTTGTAATATTCCATAAAAATTATTTGTTTCAAGTTTCAAGTTTAAGGTTTTTTTAGTTGAAACTTGAAACCTTAAACATGAAACAAATATTATTTAGTCCAAGTATTAATCCAGTTTCCAACGGTTTCACACCATTCATCATCATCATTTAAACACGGAATTGCCATGAAATCTTCGCCACCGTTGGCTTCAAAATCTTCTTTGGCACGCATGGCTATTTCTTCTAATGTTTCCAGACAATCGGTTACAAATGCTGGAGTCACAACGGCGATTTTCTTAATTCCTTTAGCTGGCATATTGTTGATTTCAACATCGGTATAAGGTTGCAGCCATTTGTCACCGGCTAATCTCGATTGAAAAGTAACACAATATTTGTCTTTTGGAATACCCAATTGCTCCACAACCAAGCGGGTAGTTTCATAACAATGAGTTCTGTAGCAGAATTCGGCTTGAGGCGTTCCTACTTCGCAACACATTTCGTTGGTAACAAATTTTTTGTGTGATTTGGTTTTGTCGGTTTTGCGAACGTGACGCTCCGGAATCCCGTGATACGAAAACACCAGTTTGTCATATTCAAATCCATTCAAATGTTTTTTCATTGAATTAGCTAAAGTCTTGATGTAATCGGGTTTGTTGTAAAAGGCCGGAACATCAGTAAACTTCATTTGAGGGAATTTTTTCTTCCGAATTTCTTCTGCCAAAACCAAAATAGTCAAGGTCGAAGCCATTGCATATTGCGGATATAAAGGAAAAAGAAGTACCTCGGTAACGCCTTGGTCATGCAATTCCTGAAGCCCTTTTTCAATCGACATACTTCCGTAACGCATGGCGAGTGACACAGGAATATCGGTCAAAGGTTGCACTTTTTTATGCATTCTTTCTGAAAGAACCATTAACGGCGAACCTTCTTTCCACCAAATTTTCTGATAGGCGTGCGCTGCCGCTTCCGGTCTTTTTCGCATAATAATACCTCTGACTAAAAAAGCTCTTAACAAATACGGTACGTCGATTACGTATTTATCCATTAAAAATTCGTCTAAATAAGGTTTTACGTCTTTTGCTGTTGGACTTTCTGGAGAGCCTAGATTTACTAATAATACGCCTTTCATTCTTTAAATTTAATTTTTGTCAAAAGTAGCCAACGCAACTTTTTATGAATATGATATATGTTATTTTTTGGTTATGATTTAATATCTAAAATTGATAATGTTTTACACATTTGAATTGATAGACATCAAATATTTTTTTGGGGTTGTGGCAAATTTCTTTTTGAAAGCCGCTATAAAATGGCTTCCGGTGCTGTACCCAATTTTCAATCCCACTTCATTGACATTGTATGAACCAGTGTCTAGCAATTGACGGGCATAATCCATTTTATAGTCGAAAAGATAGCCATAAACGGTATCGCCATAAATTTGCTTGAAACCCATTTTTAGTTTCTTTAAAGTCAAACCTATTTCGTCTGCAAGTTCTTGTAATCCTGGTGGTTCAGCCATGTTGGCAATGATGATTTCTTTGGCTTTTTTTATTTTGTACACGTTTTCTTCGTCAATCAAAAACGGACATTGTTCTGCATTTGGGTCTTCGGAACGATTAAAATACAGACTCAATAATTCGTAACCTTTGCCTTTGTAATACAAATTCTTGATGGAAGGATTCAAATTATAATGAAACAATTGACTCAAAACAATTGCCATCGAAGGACTGATATCTCCCTCTTTATAATATTTTTTGTCTTTATTCTCATCGCTTAAAAACGGAATATGTCCTGCATCATTTGAAAATAAGCGGTGGAATTTTTGAATCGAAATTAAAATTGAAATGACCCAAGTATTAGGCGCTAATTCCAAATTGAGTGGTAATTCTTTTTGAGGATTGTAAAATAAATAAGATTTTTCTTCATTTAAATCCAATGCATAATTCCCTTGGTTAAAGTTAAATTTTGCCTTCCCCTTTAATCCAAAATGAAATTGAATCAATCCACTACTAACCTCATGCTGAGCTTGAAAGGAAACATCGGAGTCATTTTGAAAACGAAGTAGGGTAAAATCATCTTCAATTGTTATAATATCTTGTGAACCCATAGCGATATTTTTTTAACAGATAAAAAAATCCTTTTTTAGTTATTTATTTAAAATCATTCTAAATAAGCCGAAATACGACCTCATTAATGCCACAAAAATAGCAGTTTTTATCATAAAATAACGAATTAAAATCAAAAAAGCATGTAGCGACACAAAAAGTACTTTTGGCGTTGTTTTTATAGAAACGATAATAATAATTTTGTAATACTTTAAGTGAAAGTGTATATATGGAAAATCATAACGGTTCTAAGCATCAGTTTTTTTACTCTATTGGATTAAGCTATAAAAAAGCTGACGCCGAAATAAGAGGTAAATTTAGTCTTGATACTGTAGCTCAAACACGTTTATTGGAACAAGCCAAAACCGAGGGAATCAAGAGTTTATTTGTAACTTCAACGTGTAACCGAACCGAAATTTACGGCTATGCCGAACACCCTTATCAATTAATAAAATTACTTTGTGAGAACAGCAACGGAACTGTTGAGGATTTTCAAAAAGTGGCTTATGTTTATAAAAATCAAGAAGCGATTTCGCATTTATTCCGTGTTGGAACTGGTTTGGATAGCCAAATTTTGGGAGATTTTGAAATCATCAGCCAAATACGAAACGGTTTTGCCGAAGCCAGAGCAATAGGATTGTCCAACGCGTTTATGGAACGATTGGTCAACGCAGTGATTCAAGCGAGCAAAAAAATAAAAAACGAAACCGAAATCAGTTCGGGTGCCACATCGGTATCTTTTGCTTCGGTTCAATATATTATCAAGAACGTTCCAGACATTGGAAACAAAAATATTTTACTTTTCGGAACAGGGAAAATCGGAAGAAATACCTGCGAGAATTTGGTAAAACACACCAAAAACGAACACATTACCTTAATCAACAGAACCAAAGACAAAGCCGAGAAATTAGCTGGAAAGTTGAATCTTATTGTTAAGGATTACTCGGAACTGCATATCGAACTGCAAAAAGCCGATGTTGTGGTGGTGGCTACGGGAGCTCAAAATCCGACTATCGACAAAGCCATTCTGAATCTGAAAAAACCGATGTTGATTTTGGATTTATCCATTCCAAAAAATGTTCACGAAAATGTCAAAGACCTTGAAGGTGTTACTTTGATTCATATGGATCATTTATCTCAGATGACTGACGAGACATTGGAAAACAGAAAGGCCCATATCCCGGCAGCAGAGTCTATTATTGAAGAAATAAAGGAGGAATTTGTCGCCTGGACCAAAGCAAGAAAGTTTGCGCCAACGATTAATGCCTTGAAAGAGAAGCTAAACACGATAAAAAATTCGGAGTTGGATTTTCAAAGCAAAAAAATTGCAAACTTCAATGAAGAACAAGCCGAAATTATTAGTTCAAGAATCATCCAAAAAATTACAACCCATTTTGCCAACCATTTAAAAAATGAAGACACAATGGTAGACGAAAGTATCGATTGGATCGAAAAAGTATTTCAAATAGAAACGAATTCAAAATAGTTTTACCATTAAGATATTAAGAGAATTAAGTTTTGAGGCTAAATAATTTAACCATTAAGATATTAAGAGAATTAAGATTAGAGGTGTTATAAAATATATCTTAATGAACCTTAATATCTTAATGGTGAAAAAAAACGTTCTATGACAAAAAAAGATGTTACGCAATTAGCTTATGAAATTACGGGGTTTGCCATAAAAGTGCATAAAGCTTTAGGCCCCGGACTTTTAGAAAGCATTTATGAACAATGCCTTAAATATGAATTAGAACAAAATGGATATGATGTTAAACAACAATTGGTTGTTAAAATAGATTATTACGACCTTGAATTAGAATCTGATTTAAGAATTGATTTACTTGTGAATGACTGTGTAGTTGTTGAATTGAAAGCGATAGAGAACCTTTTACCAATTCACGAAGCACAATTGCTTACGTATATGAAATTGTTACAAAGACCTCAAGGATTATTGATAAATTTTAACACCCTGAACATAACAAAATCAATGAAACCACTTGTAAATGAGTTTTTTACAAGATTAACAGATTAAATATAAAAATTGCCTTAAAGAGATTGAACCATTAAGAGATTAAGGAAATTAAGTTTATACCTTTTAAAAACTTAATTTTCTCAAATACAATACAAAGCTTAATGTTCCTTAATATCTTAATGGTAAAAAAAAGAAAATGGCTGAAAAAACAATACGTATTGGAACCCGTGACAGTGAACTCGCTTTATGGCAAGCCCACACGGTAGAAAAAAAACTAAACGATTTGGGTTATAAAACCGAAATTATTGCCGTAAAATCACAAGGCGATATCATTCTCGATAAGCCACTTTACGAACTGGGAATAACCGGAATTTTTACCAAAACGCTCGACATTGCCATGATAAATGGTCAGGTTGATATTGCTGTACATTCTATGAAAGACGTTCCCACTGCTTTGCCCATGGGGATTGTTCAAGCTGCTGTTTTGGAAAGAGCCAATACTGTAGATATTTTGGTGCACAAAGGCAATCTTGATTTTTTGCAGGGAGAAGGAACTGTTGCCACCGGAAGTTTGCGCCGTCAGGCTCAATGGTGGAATAAATATCCCAATCATACCGTAGTCGATTTGCGCGGAAACGTAAATACCCGAATGCAAAAATTACAGGAAAACAATTGGAACGGAGCCGTTTTTGCCGCTGCCGGTTTAGAAAGAATCAACCTGAAACCCGAAAATTACATTAACTTAGATTGGATGATACCCGCTCCCGCGCAAGGAGCAATGGTAGTTGTGGCGATGGCCGAAGACGATTTTTGCCGCGATGCTGTTGGACAACTAAACGATATTGAAACCGAAGTCTGTACACATATTGAAAGACAATTCCTAAAAACGCTAGAAGGGGGTTGTACCGCACCAATCGGGGCTTTAGCAAAATACAACGAAATTGAAGATACCATTGATTTCAAAGGAGTTTTATTTTCGATTGACGGAAAACAAAAAATCGAAGTTAACAAAATAGTTCCTATCGAAGAATGGAAAAAACTAGGCTATAATTCGGCTCAGGAAATTTTTGCAAATGGTGGAACAGAGTTAATGAAAACGATAAAAGAAAGTTTGAAAAAATAAGGAGCGAATGATTAGGCATTTTTGCCAAGATGGGTTCCCGCTCTCATTCCAATCTTTTTTTAGCCGATGAAAAATCGGCAAAAAAAAGGATTTTCCCTTCGATCGGGGCTAAAAGAGAAACATTTGGCTTTTTCAGAATTATTCAAAAAAACAAAAAATGAGTAAAATCCACATACTATCCACCAAAATTCTTTCATCCGTTCAAAAAGAAGAATTGATAAAAGAGGATTTTGAGGTAACCGAAGCCAATTTCATCAAAACCAAAAGTTCAGATTTTGACTTAAAAGAAATCAACGATAATTTGATATTTACTAGTCAAAATGCGGTTCAGAGCATTTTGCTTCATCCAAAAAATGGAGAATTAAAATCCAAAAACGTATTTTGTGTTGGTTTGAAAACCAAAGCCTTGTTGGAAGAAAATGGCTTCACGGTTGAGGTTTATGTGGATTACGCCTCCGATTTGGCCGAAATCATCACTTTGATTTATGGCAAACAAAGCTATACTTTTTTTAGTGGCAATCTCCGAAAAGAAACTTTGCCAAAAGCCTTGAAAACAGCCAAAGTCAACTTCAACGAAATTCAGGTGTATGAAACCACGCTGACGCCTCATAAAATAAAAACTAAAGTCGATGCCATACTGTTTTTTAGTCCTTCGGGCGTAGAAAGTTATTTGGCTGAAAACAAAATAAAAAACGAAATTTGCTTTTGCATTGGCGAAACCACCGCTGAAGCTTTAGAAAAAACAACCAGAAATATAATCGTCGCAGAACAGCCATCGGTTGAAAACGTGATTGAGGATGTAATAGCAGAATATAAATAATTAAGACCTAACAGGTTTTCAAAACCTGTTAGGTCTCTTGAAAGACAAACAAACTAAAATGATAAAGAACGACCTATTTTTAAAAGCCTTAAAAGGAGAAACAGTACAACGCCCGCCGGTGTGGATGATGCGTCAGGCAGGAAGATATTTACCAGAATTCCGCGCTTTGCGTGACAAATACGATTTCTTCACGCGTTGTGAAACTCCGGAATTGGCTGCCGAAATTACTGTGCAACCTATTCGCATCATTAAACCAGACGCAGCGATTTTGTTTTCGGATATTTTGGTAGTGCCTAGAGCGATGGGAATTCACGTAGAATTGAAAGATAATTTGGGTCCAATTATCCCAAATCCAATTCGCACGATGGAACAGGTAAATCAGGTTTTTGTTCCAAATATCGAAGAAACTTTGGGTTATGTGATGGACGCCATAAAATTGACCAAAGAAATGCTGGACGATGAGGTGCCTTTGATTGGTTTCGCGGGTTCGCCTTGGACAATTTTCTGTTATGCCGTTGAGGGAAAAGGATCGAAAAGCTTTGATACAGCCAAAGGATTTTGTTTTTCAAACCCGGTTGCAGCACACACTTTATTGCAAAAAATCACCGATACCACGATTTTATATCTAAAAGAAAAAGTAAAAGCGGGAGTAAATGCCGTTCAGATTTTTGATTCTTGGGGCGGAATGCTTTCGCCTGTCGATTATCAGGAATTCTCATGGAAATACATCAACCAAATTGTTGAGGCTTTGGCAGAGGTTACTCCCGTTATTGTTTTCGGAAAAGGATGCTGGTTTGCCCTTAACGAAATGGGAAGAAGTAAGGCATCGGCTTTGGGAGTTGATTGGACTTGCACACCAAGAAATGCACGTTATTTATCTGGTGGGAACGTGACTTTACAAGGGAATTTTGATCCATCAAGATTACTTTCTCCGATTCCGACCATCAAGAAAATGGTTCATGAAATGATTGACGAATTCGGAAAAGACAAATACATTGTGAACTTAGGTCACGGAATTTTACCAAATATCCCTGTAGACCACGCCAAAGCGTTTGTGGATGCGGTGAAGGAATACGGAGAAAAATAGTTGGCGGTTGTTGGGAAAATCATTAACGACTATCAACTAACAACTATCAACAAACAACCAATAAGAAAATGCTAAACAAAGGCTTACGAGATCAGGAAAGTATCCGAATTGACAATGTGCTCAAAAAGCTGATGTCATTGGTTTATGTGCCCAAGTTTTGGAATTTGGAAGACCTACTTTTTCTAGAAAATGAATTAAAAGACTTGGCGATGAATGTCGAAAGTCTTCAAGAATTTGAAGAAGAAGAATTGATTATTCATTTGCAACGGCTTCATTTGGATTGGAATCAGTTGGAGTTATTTGCTGATTTTTTGGTTGCTTTTTCCAAGGATAGTCAGTTTGATTTTAAAGAAAAAGCCATTGCTATTTATAATTATATCCAACAGGAAAGCAAAGTCTTTTCGTTTGGAATTATTAATAAGTTAGCCGCTTTGAAGGCCAATTTATAAAAGGATTAGTAAGAAGTGAAGACGTATTATTTGATTGAATTATAAAAATAAATTTGCTTTTCTATATTTGTAATGACAATTATATCAACACTATGACTGAAAAAGAGTTACAAGATTATTTAAAGACAAGATATCCCATCGAAAATGAAAAATGCGAATGGAAAGAGTTTAAGTCGTTAAAGAATTCTGTTTCGGGTGATGCCGGGAACGATGTGATATCTTATATTTCAGCAATTGCTAATATGCAAGGTGGAAATTTGATAATTGGAATTCAAGATAAGACATTGAATATCATTGGAATTCAAGATTTTGCAGGTTACACAATTGAGAATATTCGATTTAGAATTAATGGAAATATTACGAATCTAAACGTTGAAACATTTAGTGTTCAAGAATTCATTACATCTGATACTAACAAGACGGTTTGGATTTTTCAAATTCCTAAGCATCAGTTCAGATTACCCGTTTATGCTCATAAAAAAACGTGGCAACGTATTGATGATAATTTGGTCGAAATGACCAAAGCAAGATTAGATGCTATTTTGACTCAATTTCAAGTTAATGAGGATTGGTCTAAAGTAATTATACAAGAGGCAACCATAGAAGATTTGGATCAGGAGGCGATTAAAAAAGCTCGGGTTGAATTTAAAAAAAGGAATCCTAAATATTCAGATGAAGTTGATAATTGGAACGATGCCGACTTTTTAAATAAATCCAAACTTACCATTAAAGGAAAAATAACTAGAACAGCTTTAATTCTTTTAGGGAAAGACGAGTCCGAACATTATTTGGACTCATCGGTAAAAATCAGATGGAATTTAAAAACTGTTGACAATCAGGATAAGGATTTTGAGATATTTTCCATTCCGTTTTTATTGTCTGTTGATGAAGTTTATAAAAAAATCAGAAATTTAAAATACCGTTATTTACGAGATGGAACCTTGTTTCCAGATGAGGTGTTACGATATGAGCCATTCAATATTAGAGAGTCTTTAAATAATGCAATTGCTCATCAAGATTATTCAAAAGGAGCCCGAATTAATGTTGTTGAGTTTGAAGACGACCACTTGGTTTTCTCTAATTATGGTTCTTTTTTGCCTAAATCAGTTGAAGACGTAGTACTAAATGACACTCCGGAAGAGGTGTATCGAAATCCATTTTTAGTCGAAGCAATGAAAAATTTGGATATGATTGAGACTCAAGGCGGAGGCATTCGAAAAATATTTAACTTTCAAAAACAACGTTTTTTCCCTTTGCCTGATTATAATTTTGACGATAACAAAGTTAAGGTGACAATAACGGGCAAAATTTTAGATGAAAATTTTGCTAGAATATTAATTCACAATAAAGAGTTGAGATTAGAAGAAATTATTCTTCTTGATAAAGTGCAAAAGAAGAAGGATATTTCTGAAAGTGAATTTAAGCTTCTTAAAAAAAACAAATATATTGAAGGTAGAAAACCCAATATTTATCTTTCGCATATTATTGTAGAATCAGTTAATAACGAAGAATTAAAAAGAGAATATTTAGCGAATAGAAGTTTTGATGATGCTCATTTTAAAGAAATGATTTTGGAATATTTGAAGAAATTTGGGAAAACAAAACGAAAAGCAATTGATGATTTAATTATTCCTAAACTTTCAGCTATTCTTTCGGAGGATAAAAAGAAAAAGAAAGTAACTAATTTTCTTTCTGCTCTAGGTAATGAGGGTAAAATACAATGTTTACCGGGATATTATTGGGAAACAGTTTAGACACTTTTAGATGCTTTTAGACACTTTTTTAGACACTTTTAATACTTTTAACATTGAAAAATAAATTCTATACATACATACAAAACCTTCAAGACACAATAGTCGCAGGATTAGAAGCTGCTGACGGAACTTCCAAATTCCGTGAAGATATTTGGGAACGCCCTGAAGGCGGTGGTGGAAGAACCCGAGTGATTGAAAACGGAGCCGTTTTCGAAAAGGGCGGAGTGAATATTTCGGCGGTTCATGGAAAATTGCCGGATACAATGCGTCAACTATTCAACGTAGGCGAAGCCGATTTTTTTGCCTGTGGATTGAGTTTGGTTTTGCATCCAAAAAACCCAATGGTGCCAACAGTTCACGCCAATTGGCGTTACTTTGAAATGTACGATGATAATGGTAATGTGATTCAGCAATGGTTTGGCGGAGGTCAGGATTTAACGCCTTATTATTTGTTTGAAGAAGATGCCAAACATTTTCACCAAATCTGTAAAACTTCGTGTGATAAGCATAATCCCGAGTTTTATCCACTTTACAAAAAGAAATGCGACGAGTATTTTTGGAATGCACACCGCAACGAAGCACGAGGAATTGGCGGTTTGTTTTTTGATTATTTAAAAGCCACTCAAGAACGTTCTATGCAAGATTGGTACAACTTTGTATCTGAAGTGGGAAACAGCTTTTTGGATGCTTATTTGCCTATTGTAGAAAGAAGAAAAAATCTTCCGTTCACTCCAGAACAAAGAACCTGGCAGGAAATTCGTCGTGGTCGTTATGTGGAATTCAATTTGGTACACGACAAAGGCACGCTTTTTGGACTAAAAACCAACGGAAGAATTGAAAGTATTCTAATGTCTTTACCTCCACACGTGCAATGGGTGTATGACCATCATCCAGAAGCGGGAAGTGAAGAAGAAAAATTATTGAATGTATTAGAGAAACCTGTTGATTGGATAGCTCCATGGGAGCGACATATTTATAGAACAAGAATTTGAAATCAAGAATTTAAGCTCCATGGGAGCGACATATTTATAGCAAAATAATGGCAAATACCTATACACAAATTTACATTCATATTGTTTTTGCGGTTAAAGGAAGGCAAAATTTAGTTTCCAAAAATTGGAAAGATGAGCTATATAAATATATCACAGGAATCATTACAAATGAAGGCCAAAAATTAATTGCCATTAACGGAATGCATGACCACATTCATATTTTGGTTGGATTAAAACCTAATAAAGCATTATCTGATTTAGTTCGAGATATAAAATCTAATTCATCCAAATTTATCAATGAAAAGAGGTGGATTAATGGGAAGTTTGAATGGCAAACCGGTTTTGGTGCTTTTTCATATAACCATTCACAATTGACAAACGTTATCAATTATATTCAAAATCAAGAAGAACATCATAAAAAGAAAACATTCAAAGAAGAATACATTGATTTTTTAGAAGCATTCAATATAGATTATAATAATGAATATGTATTTGAAGATGTTTGAAAATACAAATATGTCTATAAATATATCGCTCCGACGGATGCTATAAATATGTCGCTCCGATGGAGCTCTGATTGAATTTTAAAAAAACATTCTATAAATATTGCGCTCCGATGGAGCTTTAAAAATCATAAATCATATGTTCCCATTACACAGAGGCCGAAGATTACGCGTTAACGAATCCATTCGTTCATTAGTTCGCGAAACGACTTTAAGTCCGGCCGATTTTATGTTCCCGATGTTTATTGCCGAAGGCGAAAATGTAAAGGTTGAAATTCCCTCGATGCCGGGGATTTTCCGTCGTTCGATAGATTTAACCGTTGCCGAAGTCAAAGAATTATTTGAATTAGGAATCCGTGCAGTTAATATTTACGTAAAAGTAAGCGAGGATTTAAAAGACAATACAGGCAAAGAAGCTTGGAATCCAAGCGGATTGATGCAACAAGCCATTCGCGCGATCAAAACGGCTTGCCCCGAAATGATTGTAATGCCCGATGTGGCTTTGGATCCCTATTCGATTTACGGTCACGACGGAATTATTACCAATGGCGATGTCGAAAACGATGCTACTAACGACGCTTTGGTAAAAATGGCCGTTTCACATGCCGAGGCAGGTGCCGATTTTGTAGCTCCATCTGATATGATGGACGGACGCGTTTTAAGATTGCGTCAAGGATTAGACGCCGCCGGTTTCCATAATGTGGGAATCATGAGCTATTCAGCAAAATATGCGTCGGCGTTTTATGGACCTTTCCGCGATGCTTTGGACAGCGCGCCAAGAGAAGCCGATGTGGTTGTTCCAAAAGACAAAAAAACCTATCAAATGGATTATGCCAACCGAATCGAAGCCGTAAAAGAAGCTCTTTGGGATGTAGAAGAAGGCGCGGATATGGTGATGGTAAAACCCGGAATAGCCTATTTGGATATCGTTCGTGAGGTGAAAAATGCTGTGGATGTTCCCGTAACGGTTTTCCATGTTTCGGGCGAATATGCGATGATAAAAGCCGCTGCCGAAAGAGGTTGGTTAGACAACGACAAAATTATGATGGAGCAATTAATGTGTATCAAAAGAGCAGGCGCAAGTTTGATTTCGACTTATTTTGCAAAGGAAGCCGCCGTACTTTTGAATAAAAAATAATATCGGAATGAAAAAAATTGTATTAATAACAGCAGCAGTTCTAGCTTTTTCCTGTAAAAAAGAAAGCCAGGAACCTTTTGGAAAATCAAATGAAAGTACTGAAGTTCAAACTCCCGAAGCTTTAGGAAAAGATCTTTTTGAAGGCAAAGGAAATTGTGTTGCCTGTCATCAAGTTGACCAAAAA
The DNA here is from genome assembly GCF_001761465.1 of Flavobacterium gilvum. Taxonomy (NCBI): domain Bacteria; kingdom Pseudomonadati; phylum Bacteroidota; class Flavobacteriia; order Flavobacteriales; family Flavobacteriaceae; genus Flavobacterium; species Flavobacterium gilvum. The sequence goes on from NZ_CP017479.1 coordinate 1,023,954, forward strand.
GTAGTTGGACCAAGTATTGCAGCAATCGCCAAAATCTATAAAGACAAAAGCGGAAATTTGGTTAATTTTCTCAAAGGTGAAGGTGAGGCGATTGTTGATCCGGAGCAGTTTCCGGTAATGCAAGCCAATTTGGAAATTACTAAAACTTTTTCAGACGAAGAATTAAAAGCGATAGAAGCCTATATTTATTCCAATTTGAAATAGTCTTAATAGATATTAATTTAAAAAGCAGAAGAACCATTTGTGTAAACGAATGGTTTTTTTATTGTAACATTTTAAATTTGTGTATTTTATTTTACAAAATGTAAAATAAACTTGTCTTATTGGAAAATAAATTTTACATTTGATTACTAATTTAAAAATTGAACGTTATGAAAATCAACTATTTGTTTCCACATCGGTTTAAAAAATTCGGGTGGATTGTGTTTATTTCGGTTTTGGTTTTTTATGTTTTATGCCTTTTTAATCAAGATTTGTTTAATGATTACTTTGAAGAGAAATTAAACTTTAAGGTTTTTGCAATAATAGATGTTGATTTTTGGGATCGCAAGACACATTTTTTTAAAATGATTAAAAATAACATAATAGACGAATTGATTTTATGTCCTTTAATTATATCTGGAATTTTGGTGGGCTTTTCAAAAGTAAAAGTAGAAGATGAAATGGTGTCGAAAATAAGATTAGAAAGTTTGGTTTGGGCGACCTATGTTAATTATGTAATTCTTCTTTTTGGATTAATTTTTGTTTATGGAATGACATTTTTAGACATTCTATATGCAAACATATTTTCTCTTTTGCTTTTCTTTATTATTCTTTTTCACTGGAAGTTGTACCAATATAATAAAATGTCTAGCGATGAAGAATAGTGTAAAAGTGCAGCGTGCCATTGCCAACATCACCCAAGCAGAATTGGCGGAAAAGATTGGCGTAAGCCGTCAAACCATCAATGCAATTGAGGCAGGAAAGTATGTTCCCTCTACAGTTTTGGCTTTGAAAATTGCAAGATTATTTGAGAAATCGGTTAATGAGATTTTCGAACTTGAGGAAACGGATTAATTTTTTACTTTTATAAAATGGAAACAGCCTACATAAAAACACCTTTAGGAATTGCCGAAATTATTGGTGACGAAAATGGTATATCGGTAATTTCCGTTTCAGATGAGGGAATTGTTTCAAAAGAAATTCCGACCGTTTTACAGGAAGTTGTTTCTCAACTCAATGATTATTTTGAAGGAAAAAGAACTGATTTTACTTTCAAATTAAATCCTGCTGGTACCGAATTTCAGCAAAAAGTATGGAAATCGTTACTCGAAATTCCTTTTGGAAAAACGATGTCTTATTTGGAATTATCCAAAAAATTGGGTGATGTCAAAGCCATTCGTGCTGTGGCTTCCGCCAATGGGAAAAACCCGCTTTGGATTGTGGTTCCCTGCCACAGAGTCATTGGGACTGATGGTTCGCTCACAGGTTACGCAGGAGGTTTATGGAGAAAAAAATGGCTTTTGGAACACGAAAATCCAAGCACTCAGCAAAGTTTATTTTAAAAGCAAATAAAAACGAATTGTACGAATTTGCATAAATTATTTTTATAGATTTATAAAAGTTAATTTATCAGAATTTGAGTGATTTTTTGCACTAATTAATTTGTGATAATTCGTGTAATTTGTGGGCAAAATAAATTTTTATGATTGAAAAAATAAATCTCAACAACATCCTTTTCCTCGATATTGAAACCGTCCCCGATGCTGCGGATTATAATTCTTTGGATGACGAAATGAAAAACCTTTGGGAACAAAAAACATCATACCAAAGAAAAGAGGAGTTTTCGGGGGAAGAATTTTATGATCGAGCAGGAATTTGGGCTGAGTTTGGGAAAATTGTTTGTATTTCTGTGGGGTATTTTGTCATCAAAGGAGATGTCCGAAATTTCAGGGTTACTTCTTTCTTTGGCGAAGAGCCAAAAATCCTAAAAGATTTCAATAATTTGCTGAACAACCATTTCAATCAGCCGCAGCATCTTTTATGCGGGCATAACGCCAAGGAATTTGATATTCCGTTTCTGGCGCGCCGAATGATTATCAACCAAATTCCAATTCCCGATAAACTCAATTTATTTGGCAAAAAACCATGGGAAATTCCGCATCTTGATACTTTGGAATTGTGGAAGTTTGGCGATTACAAACATTTCACTTCATTGAAATTATTGTGTAAAGTTCTCGGTATCCCATCGCCAAAAGGCGATATTGATGGGAGTCAGGTAGGTCACGTTTTTTATGTAGAAAAAGACATTGACAGAATTGTAACGTATTGTGAAAAAGATACCATCGCTGTGGCACAAATTTTTCTCCGATTACGACGAGAAGATTTATTGATTGAGGAAGAAATAATTCATGTTTAAAGAATTTGAATAACAATATCAATTGCAAAATTCAATATCAATGACAATAAAAAGAATTTAAAAACATTAAAATTCCTTCTTAATTTTCAAAAGTCAATCAAAATTGAATATTTTTCATATTGCCATTGAATTTTGCAATTGATAGTGTCATTGCCATTGCCATTGAATTTTGAAATTGCCATTGATTCATTTACATTTACAAAAATTATAAATTATGGTATTAAGTAGATTTTGGTTGGTTATTTTCATTTCGTCGATTGTTTTCGTTGCTGTCAGTTTGTTTACTGGGAGCAGTTATAGTTTAGATTTTGTATTGAATGGAAAAAAAGATGACCCTATTTTAATATCCGAAAAATACATTGAGCAAGTACCTGTTTTTATCAAAGACAGTATCAAAAAGGCGAAAGATCAGACAATGATTATCAACCGTGATACACTGAATGCCGACACGACTTATGTGTATAAAAACAAAACCGTTAAAATTTTTAGTGGGGTTCAAAAATCAGATGGTTTGTTGCCCACTTGCAAAAGTACGTTGCTTGATTTGGTATTGCCGCTTATGGCTTATCTGGCTTTTTTCTGCGGATTGATGGAGCTTTTAATTATTTCTGGAGCTTCCGAAAAACTGGCCAAGCTTTTGAGTCCGGTTTTTGTTAAAGTGTTTCCAAGCGTTCCAAAAAATCACCCTTCGATTTCCTACATGACCTTGAATTTTGCTGCTAATTTCTTGGGATTGGACTCAGCTGCAACTCCGTTTGGATTAAAGGCAATGGAAAGTTTACAGGAAATCAACCCCGAAAAAGACAAGGCGAGCGATGCACAGATTATGTTTATGTGTTTGCACGCTTCAGGTCTTACATTAATCGCCACTTCTATCATTGGTTATCGCGCGGCCGCAAATGCCACAAATCCTGCCGATGTGATGTTGCCATGTATCATTACTTCGTTTATTGGAACAATTGCCGCTTTTTTAATTGTAGGAATTAGGCAAAAAATTAATTTCAAAAGTGCCTCTTTGGTTGTATCCTTAATGGCGTTAATAGCAGCAATAGTCGGCTTGCTGATGTATGTAAATCATTTGGATTTAATTGGAAAAAATTATTTCACTTCGAATCTTTCTGCTTTGATATTGGTGGTAATTATTGTTGCGACTTTAATTTTGTCTTTTGTTAAAGAAAAGAAATTTACAGAAGCAAAGACTACCGTTTTTGAAGCTTTTGTGTCGGGAGCTAATAATGGAGTGAAAACAGGAGTTACTATTTTTCCTTATGTTTTGGGAATGTTGGTGGCAATTTCATTATTCAGAAACAGCGGTTTGTTCGAAATTATCAGTAATTGGATTGCTTTTGTTTTTTCAAATATGGGTGTAAGCAAAGAAATTACCGACGCTCTGCCGGTAGCATTGCTTAGACCGTTCAGTTCTGCGGGATCAAGAGGATTTTTGATTGATTCGATGAATACTTTTGGAGCCGATTCTTTGACTGGTAGATTAAGCAGTATTTTTCAATGCAGTGCCGAAAGTACGTTTTATGTAATTGCGGTATATTTTGGTTCGGTTAATATCAAAAACACTCGTTATGCCTTGGGAACAATGCTTATCGTCGACTTGATTTGTGTGATTACAGCTATTTTTGTGGCAAGTTGGTTTTTTTAATAATTATTGCGTTTTTTTAAGAAAAACTTTTGAAATTTTTAGATTTCAAAAACTTAAATTCGCGCCAAAATTATTATACCATGAAATATACATTCTTAGCTATTCTCGTTACATTTTTTGTTTCCTGTACCACCAAAGATACTCCAGAGGAAGAAGTAACCCCAATTGATTATTCAGCTCAAAATGACAAAGAAATACAAACTTACATTGCCAATAATCAGTTAGATGCCCATAAAACAAGTTCAGGTTTGTATTATGTAATCACCGAAGAGGGAACGGGTAAACAACCAACAGGTACTTCGAATATTACAGTAACTTACAAAGCTTATTTTACAAACAAAACGGTTTTTGATCAAAGTGCTGATTCAGGTATTTCATTTAATTTAAGCCAAGTAATAAAAGGATGGAATGAAGGCCTTCAGTATTTTAAAGAGGGCGGAAGTGGTATTTTGTTAATACCGGCTCATTTGGGATATGGCAGTTTTAATTATAACGGAATTCCCGGAGGTACAGTCTTGGTTTTTGACGTAAAACTTATTTCGGTTAACAATTAAAATTTTTATCGAATAATTGAGTTGAAGACTTTTCGTTTTTAGTCAAAATAAAAAAAAATAAAAGCATCTTGTAAAACACAAGGTGCTTTTATTTTTTAAGGGAGTGTTATCCGTAGAGGTGTTGCTTTGCAATGTTTCTACGGATGTTTTATTAGGTGTAAATTTTTGTAATTTTTCAATAATTTGATAAAGAACGTGATATAAAGGTGATATAAATCAGCGGTGGTTGTTTTAACAATTCTTATATTTGGCATTCTAAAAAATTAAATTATGGACTTTATATACCAGGATCCTTATCCAATTTTAAAAGACGATACACAATACCGCAAAATTTCTTCTGATTTTGTAAAAATTGAAAAACTCGGAGACCGAGAAATTTTAACCGTTGATCCGAAAGGATTAGAATTATTGGCGCAAGAGGCATTGAAAGATGTTTCCTTTATGCTGCGTACTTCGCATTTAGAAAAATTAAGAGCCATTCTAGATGATCCAGAAGCGACAGACAATGACCGTTTTGTTGCTTATAATTTATTACAAAACGCAGTTGTAGCCATTGATGGTGAATTGCCTTCATGTCAAGACACCGGAACAGCGATTGTAATGGCCAAAAAAGGCGAAAATGTATATACAGGTGTCGATGATGCTGAATGGCTCTCAAAAGGGATTTTTAACACTTATCAGGAGCGAAATCTTCGTTATTCTCAAATTGTGCCAATAAGTATGTTTGAGGAAAAAAATTCGGGTTCGAATCTTCCGGCTCAGATTGATATTTATGCCAAAAAAGGAGCAACGTATGACTTTTTATTTTTGGCAAAAGGCGGAGGTTCTGCTAACAAAACGTATTTGTACCAACAAACAAAATCGTTGCTGAATGAAAAATCATTGGATGCTTTCATCAAAGCAAAAATAATGGATTTGGGAACTTCAGCTTGTCCGCCGTATCACTTGGCTTTGGTGATTGGAGGAACTTCGGCTGAGGCTAATCTGGCTGCGGTGAAAAAAGCTTCTGCTGGTTATTTTGATAATTTGCCAACATCTGGAAACATGGCCGGTCAGGCTTTCCGTGATTTGGAGTGGGAGAAAAGAGTACAGTTAATTTGCCAGGAAAGTCATATCGGAGCACAGTTTGGAGGTAAATATTTTACACATGATGTTCGTGTAATCCGTTTGCCACGCCACGCTGCTTCTTGCCCAGTCGGGTTGGGAGTTTCCTGTTCAGCCGACAGAAATATTAAAGGAAAAATTACCAAAGACGGAATTTTTGTGGAGCAATTGGAAGTAAACCCAAAACGGTTATTGCCAGAGACGCCACCACATTTGGAAGAAGCGGTTGAAATCGATTTGAACCAACCAATGGCTGATATTCTTAAAAAATTATCTCAATATCCAATCAAAACACGTTTGAAATTAAACGGAACTCTGATTGTAGCTCGTGATATTGCTCATGCCAAAATCAAAGAACTATTGGATGCGGGTAAACCAATGCCGGAATACTTTAAAAACCACCCAATTTATTACGCAGGCCCAGCAAAAACACCTGAAGGAATGGCTTCGGGAAGTTTTGGTCCGACTACAGCCGGAAGAATGGATGTGTATGTGGAAGAGTTCCAGAAAAATGGCGGAAGTATGGTAATGCTCGCCAAAGGAAACCGAACTAAAGATGTGATGAATGCCTGTAAAACCTACGGAGGATTCTATTTGGGGTCTATCGGTGGGCCAGCGGCAATCTTAGCCAAAGAAAATATTCTTTCGGTTGAGGTAGTTGATTTTGAGGAATTAGGTATGGAAGCCGTTCGTAAAATTACGATTAAAGATTTCCCTGCTTTTATTATTACTGATGATAAAGGGAATGATTTCTTCGCCAATTTGTAATATTCTATAGGGCAAGTTGTAAAGATTTTAACCGCAAATTCGCAAATTATTTCAAAGATTTTGGAATTAAAATTTGTGAATTTGCGGTTTCTCATTTTCAGATATTTCCATAAAAAAAAAGCAACTCGATTGAGTTGCTTTTTTTATCTGTGTTTGTTTGTCTTTTATTTTAAATCAAATCCAATAATGGTTCCAAGTCCAAATTGATAAGAAACCGCATAATCCTGAACGGCAATTGGACCATAATAACCCCAGTAAGTATCTGTACCGGCAGCGGCCCAAGTGGATATGACAGATGCCTGAAGGCTTACAGTAACTTTGGAATGTGTTTTGATTTTAACACCTCCCTTAAGTTCCCATGCAAAGTTAGTGTCGCTTCCGCCATTAGGACCTTCGGTAATAGCCATACCAAGCCCACCTCCTAAATAAGGAACTGCATTGTTTCCAGTATCAAAATAATGATTACCTCCAATTAAAATAAAATTGAATGCACCGTTTCCGTCTACTCTTTTATTGCTGTTGTATTGAAAAACGTTAGCTTCCATTGATGTGTCAAATCGTAAGTATTTAAGTTCTATAGATGACGACTTTTGAGGGAAAAATTCAAATCCTGCACCATACATAAAACCATCACCAACTTTGATATGTCCGTAATCAAAGTCCACTTTGTCTGAGAACACGTAGCTTCCATAAGCATTAAGTATAACTGATCCTCTGTCTTGAGCCATCATACCAGCTGACAATAAAAAAGCGAAAAGTAATAAACTGTATTTTTTCATAATTTCAAGGTTTGTTTGTTTCTAACAAATATAGAGAAAAAATCAAAAAGATTACTAATTGTTTGTTAATAAGTGATGATAAAGTTCCTAAAAGGTTTTAAGTATTAAGGAGTTCTGTTAACTTTAAGTTTTTATATTAAATGTAAAAAAAACAATTCTTACATTTTTTTAATCTGAATAGGTTTTCTTAATCAATTATCATTTCTGGAATTTCACCTTCAATGATTAAATCGGCCTCGGTAGAGTTTATGATTTGTTCTACAGTAACTCCGGGAGCACGCTCTAGTAGCTTAAAACCTTTTGGAGTGATTTCCAAAACGGCTAGTTCGGTCACTACTTTTTTCACACAACTTACACCGGTTAGCGGTAGCGTGCATTTTTTTAGAATTTTACTTTCTCCGGCTTTGTTAACGTGCATCATGGCAACTATAATGTTCTCTGCAGAAGCTACTAGATCCATCGCACCACCCATTCCTTTGACCATTTTTCCTGGAATTTTCCAATTGGCGATATCACCTTTTTCTGAAACTTCCATAGCGCCGAGAATGGTTAAATCGACGTGCTTTCCGCGAATCATTCCGAAGCTGGTCGTCGAGTCAAAAAAAGAAGCACCGGGCAAAGTGGTGATCGTTTGTTTTCCTGCGTTGATGATATCGGCATCTTCGTCACCTTCAAAGGGGAATGGTCCCATACCGAGTACGCCGTTTTCGCTTTGAAATTCGACGTTAATTCCTTTTGGAATATAGTTGGCCACCAAAGTCGGAATTCCGATCCCTAAATTGACAAAATAGCGGTCTTTTATTTCTTTTGCAATTCGTTTTGCGATATCTTCTTTTATTAGCATGTCTTTAAATGTGTCAATTAGTCAATTTGATAATTAGATAATTTCAAAACGCACTGTGAAGAATTATCTAATTGACAAATTATCTCATTATCTAATTATTTCTAGCTCTTACAGTGCGTTGCTCAATTCTTTTCTCGTAACGGGCTCCTTGAAAAATGCGCTGTATTAAAATCCCCGGAACATGAATTTGGTTTGGGTCCAATGTTCCTGCTTCGACGAGTTCTTCGACTTCGGCGATGGTTATTGTGGCGGCGCCGCACATGCAAGGGTTAAAGTTTCTGGCGGTTCCTTTGAAGACGAGGTTTCCTGCCGTATCGCCTTTCCAAGCTTTCACGATAGCAAAATCGGCATTGAAAGCATGTTCCATGATGTGCATTTTTCCGTTGAATTCACGGACTTCTTTACCCTCGGCGACTTCGGTTCCGTAACCGGCGGGAGTAAAAAAGGCAGGAATTCCAGCTTGTGCCGCGCGGCATCTTTCTGCCAAAGTTCCTTGTGGGATGAGGTCAACTTCTAGTTCTCCAGAAAGCATTTGGCGTTCGAATTCGGCGTTTTCTCCCACATAGGAGGAAATCATTTTTTTGATTTGTTTTTTTTGCAAAAGCAAGCCCAGTCCAAAATCATCTACTCCGGCATTATTGGAAATGCAGGTTAAGTTTTTGGTTTCTTTTTGAACCAATTCGGCGATGGAATTTTCGGGTATGCCACACAATCCAAAACCGCCGAACATGACCGTCATTCCGTTTTCGATTCCTTGAAGCGCTTCTTGTACGGTATTTACTTTTTTGTTAATCATAAATTATTTTTTGTAACTACATCGATTTCGTTTCCAATAGTAAATGTAATAAAATAAGTGGAATTATTTGAGATTGCAATGCCGGTTCGTAATTTCTCCTCTTTTGAAGAGATGTGCCCGAAGGGCGGGGTGTTTAACACGAATTGTGAAATAGCCACAAATTAAACAAATTTGAAGAATGATATTTTAACCTAAAATCTGCATTAGGATTTATTTCACAAAGAAACACGAAGAATTCGCAAAGTTCCGCGAAATTTTTAAAGTAATTTTCAATAAGCTATTTTCTCTTTTTTGCCATTAAAAAATCTGTGATAATCTGAGTACTCTACAAGAAATACAATCAATACAATTCTAATCCAGATTTTGGGTTTAATACGAATTCATTTTCCCACCCCGGCTTGCAGCCACCCCTCCAGTGGAGGGGAATACTACCGATTACATATAAAAATATCTTGTTTATTGGTTTTGCGTGAGGGATAGAAGCTAGCTACCGAAGTAGCGCGGATAGCCCGACCTCGTTGAGGAAAGGGGCTCTATAAGCGGCTTTGTATATAAGCCCCTTTTCTCAACGAGGACACGCCCCAATAATGGATATTATTATTGCTGGCGTTAAATTTTTTTTATAGTGAAAACTCTTCGGTGTCTTGTTCTGGCGTTGCGGTGCTGTCTTTTACTACAGCTGCTCTTGGTGCGTAACAATCTACTTTGATGGAGAGATTTTTAGGTCTTTCAAAATCTTCTTTGGATATCGTAAGGCCAGGGTCTCCATAGCATTTGTTCATGAAATATCCCCAAATAGGTAAGGCCATTGCGGCTCCTTGTCCGTAGGTAAGGCTTTTGAAATGCGCCGAACGGTCTTCGCATCCTACCCAAACTCCTGTTACAAGGTTTGGTACCATTCCCATGAACCAACCATCAGATTGATTTTGTGAGGTTCCTGTTTTTCCGGCAATTGGATTTTTGAACATATAGGGATATCCAGTCCAACGTTTGTCTCCGTTTCCTCCGTTTTGAGTACGCAATCTTGCTCCAGAACCGGTTTCGGTTACTCCTTCCAGTAATTTAATTACTGCAAAGGCGATGTCTTTGTTCAAAACGTCATGAGATTCGGGGATAGGTTCGTAGATAACTTCCCCGCTTTTGTTCTCGATTTTGGTCAAAAATTGTGGTTTGGTATAAACTCCTTGGTTGGCAAATGTGCTGAAAGCAGCTACCATATCTTCAACCGTAATTTCTACAGCTCCCAAAGCGATGGAAGGCTGGTTGATGATTTCGGATTTTACGCCCAGTTTATGAGTGAGTTCGATTACGGCTTCGGGGCCTACTTTGTCAATCAATTTTGCCGATACGGTATTGATGGAATTTGCCAATGCCTGTTTTAAGGTTACCATTCCGCGGTATTTGTTATCGGAGTTCCTCGGTTCCCAATCTTCGGTTACGTGGTGACGACCTTTACGAATCATGAAAGGGCCATCGAGAATCGAGTCGCAAGGCGACATGTTTAATTGTTCTATCGCGGTAGCATACACGAAAGGTTTGAAGGTAGAACCTACCTGTCTTGCGCCTTGCCCTACGTGGTCGTACTGGAAATATTTGTAATTGATTCCTCCAACCCAAACTTTTATATTACCCGTTTGTGGTTCCATCGACATTACTCCGGCTTGCAAAAAGTGTTTGTAATAACGAATGGAATCCAAAGGCGTCATGATGGTGTCTCTTTCGCCTTTCCATGTGAAAACCGTCATTTTGGTTTTTTCATTAAAAGATTTGATGATTTCCTCGTCACTTTTGTCTTGATTCTTCATTTCCTCCCATCTTTGAGAAGATTTCATGGCTTGGTTGATAATGCGTTGGGTTTCTGCCGTGGAGATGTTTACGAAAGGAGCATTTTTGTTGTCTTTGTTTTGAATAAAAAACTCTTCCTGCATATTGGCCATGTGGGCTGCAACTGCTTCTTCGGCATAAGCCTGCATTCTGGAATCGATAGTGGTATAGATTTTAAGTCCGTCTTTGTAAATATCGTAGTCGGAACCATCCGGTTTTTTGTTTTCTTCTACCCATTTCTTCATGTAATCACGAAGGTATTCTCTAAAATAAGTAGCGGTTCCTTCTCTATGACTTTCCAATTTAAAATGAAGTGTAATAGGTAAACTTTGCAATTGATGTTTTTGGTCTTCGGTAATGAGGTTTGCTTTTTCCATTTGCGAAAGCACCACATTTCGTCTGTTTCTTACACCATCAGGATTTCGCAGTGGATTATATAAACTGGAATTTTTAAACATACCTACCAAAAGTGCAGATTCGTCTACCGTTAATTCTTTTGGAGTTTTTGAAAAATAAGTTTGAGCCGCAGAACTAACACCAACGGCTGAGTTACCAAAATCATATACGTTGCAGTACATGGCGATGATTTCGTTTTTGGTGTATTGTCTTTCCAAACGAATGGCAATAATCCATTCTTTGACTTTTTGTACAATTCTGAAAGGAAGAAATTTTGACCCCTCTCCGTGGAATAATTGTTTGGCTAATTGTTGTGTTAATGTACTGGCGCCACCATTGGTTCCTAGGGTAAATATGGCTCTTAAAGTTCCCCTGCCATCGATGCCTGAATGCTCGTAAAAACGGGCATCTTCGGTGGCAACAAGTGCCTGAACCAAATTTTTTGGTAAATCAGAATATTTTAAAGCCGAACGGTTTTGTTTAAAATATTTTCCGAGAACAACACCGTCTGAAGAGATGACTTCGGTGGCAAGATTGGAATCCGGATTTTCCAAATCTTCAAACGAAGGCATGGAACCGAATAAACCCCATGAGGCAAAAAGGAAAAATAAAGCAATTCCGCCCAATCCATAAAAGAAAATTTTCCAAAACTGTCTGGAATAATATTTAATATCTTTTTCGATACCTTTTGTCTGATTGTTACTTTTTTTAATAGCCATAATCGTGTTTTAATCTTTTTTTTCTATTCTAAAACCAACTTCGGTAATTCCATCTAAATAGTTAACTCCCGGTACTTTTCCGTTTTCTCTTACTGCTTGTTTGATATGAACTTTGTATTTTCCTCTAAAACGCACATTTTCTTTGTAATAGAGTTTACTTTCCTTAATATCAGTAAAGCCATTACCCAATAATGTTCCGTCGTGTTCGGCCATTTGGTATTCTAATGTATCTACTTTGGTGAAACCATTTGGAGTTTCCAACGACACAATCAGGAAGATATTGTTGTATTTGTAATTGTTGTTGTCTCTTAAATTTACAAACAAATCGTATCTTTTTGTAGAATCCAAAACAGGCAAATTAAAAGTAACGATACTGTCTTTGTGCCAAGCGCTTCCAACAGATTTATATTCGTCAAAAACCCTTTTTTTATCACATGAAAAAAAGAGCACTGCCACCAAAAGCAGTAAAAGACTATTCTTTATTCTCATTTTTTTTAATAATTATGGGTTTTCTTGGTTGTTCTTGGTTGTTTTCGGCAGAAGCCGGACGATTATTGTTGTTTTTTCTGCGATTGTTTTTCTTACGGTTTTTGTTGCCATTGTTGCCATTCGGATTTTCCTTTGGTGGATTTTCCTTAGTCGAATTCTCTTTGGTAGCAACGCTTGTGCTTGCATTACTGCCTTGAGGATTGTTTTTTTGGATAGCTGGTGCCGGTTTGTTTGCATTGTTTGGAACAATGGTTTTTTCGGCTGAAGGCTTAGCTTTTTTATTTGGTTTTTTCTTTCTTTTTGGTTGGTCAAAACGCGTTAAGCTTTCTTGTCCCATTGCGTTATTGAAATTTTGTTCCGGTTCGGCAACGACTTCAACAGCATAGTCTTCCAGTGAGGAAACTTTGTTTTTTAGTTTATTTTCGGCAACAATTTCCTTTACCTGATCAATTTTAAGAACGTGCCAATTGGCAAAATTATTAGTATAGGCAAACCACATTAATCCTTTAAAAATGTCTTGTTTTTGGCAAACGGCATCTCCTTTTTCGGTAATTAATTTGGTGTCAAACTCAGGGAAATCTTTTAAGGCATCCATGTAAGTGTCCAATTCGTAATTCAGACAGCATTTCAATTTACCACATTGGCCAGCCAATTTTTGAGGATTTAAAGACAATTGTTGGTAACGTGCCGCCGAAGTGTTTACGCTTCTAAAATCGGTTAGCCAAGTAGAACAACACAATTCTCTTCCACAAGAACCGATTCCGCCCAAACGTGCGGCTTCTTGACGAAAACCTACTTGTTTCATCTCGACTCTTGTGCTGAATTCTTTGGCAAAATCTTTGATCAAAAGCCTAAAGTCGACTCTGTCATTTGCCGTGTAATAAAAAGTGGCTTTGGAACCATCTCCTTGAAATTCGATATCCGAAATCTTCATTTCCAGTTTTTGAGCAATCGCCAATTCGCGAGCACGAACCTTCATAGGTTCTTCTCTATTTCGGGCTGCGGTCCAAATATCGATGTCTTTTTGTGTCGCTTTTCGATAGATTTTTGGAACTTCATTACTCGAAGAATTGACTCCTTTTTTCTTCATTTGAATTTTTACCAATTCTCCTGTAAGTGTCACAATTCCAATATCGTGTCCAGGTGAAGCGACAGTTGCCACTATATCACCCATACTCAAAGTTAAATTTTCGCTATTGCGGTAAAATTCTTTTCTACCGTTTTTGAAACGAACTTCGACACAGTCAAAAGGAGCTTCGCCATTAGGTAAACTCATATTTGAAAGCCAATCAAAAACCGTTAATTTATTGCAGCTATCGGTGCCGCAAGTCCCATTATTTTTACAACCCTTAGGTGCGCCACCATCAGAAGTTGAACAACTTGTACATGCCATAATGCTATATGTAGTATTGCAAAAAATGCAATTTAAGTTCGTATTAGGTTTAATGGGTAAAGATACTATTTTTTTGGTTTATGCAACAAGGACAATGAAATCCAAAAAATGATAAATTTATATTAAACAAAAATCTAGCTTATAAAATGAAAAGGATTGGGATTCTATATCAAAAAAATATAAGGTTTTTACCTTTCAGAAAAGTATCAAATTGAAAGGCATCGTTGAAAGCATCAGCAAAATATTTGTGGTTTTTTCATCGGCAGTATTGGGATACATCAAGCCCAAAACGGGTTTGTTATTATAAATTTTTAATGTCATAATTTCCTGACCGCTGATTTCAATATCTATTTGGTTTCCTGCTTTGCTGTTTTCAATAACAAAAGGCAATTTGTTGAGTTCCCCTTCGAGTACAAATGGATTTGGATATTTATTTTGTTCCGATGAGGGATTATTCCAAAACTCAGGCATCTTACTAATGGTGGATTCATTTTTACCATCCCAGTATTGTGAAAAATGATTTTTGGAACTGAATCGATTTCCCTTAGTAATTTTAAAATGCGCGATAGTATCTTTTTCACGAATCAAATAGTAAAGTTGTTTGGGTTCAAAAATGCGAGTTACACTTTTGTTCCCATTGAGATGGTTATTGTATGTTTTAGTTCCATCAGCATCTCTCGATGTTTCCCTTTCTTTCTCTTGCCGGGTTTCTTCGATAAAAGGGATTTCGCAAAAATAATGAGCGTTATCGTTCGTGTCTGTAAAACTGAATTTAGTAATATACCTCATTGCTCTTATTTTATCGGAGCTTATGCCTGTTGAGGAAGTCAGTACGGTATTGAATAAATTGTTGCCAAAATTATTTACGCGTTTAGTTTTTCGGGTTTTACTGTTTTGAACAATCCATTCTTGTTTGAGCTGAATGAGTTCAATAACGGAATCGTTTTTTGAGACAAAGTTTAGTTTTTTGGCTTTCGCCAAAGTCTTATCGGTATCCAAAAATAAACAGGCAGGGGTTACATCCAGTTTTAATTCACTTTGAGAAGCAGGAGCAAATAATGTTTGAACAGCTTTATCAAAAGCCTGAAGAAAAGAATCGGTAAATGCAGGAAGTTTTTGCAACAGAATTTGCCCGGCAGGAACTGCTGTACGCTTCATTTCGACCATCATTTCATTTGAAAATATCGAAGATCCATTGTTTCCATCAACAATCGATACTTTGAATTGTAAAAAATACGGCGCATAATCCAGACTTTCAAAAGGGGGGTATGTGTTAAAAAACAAATTGCTTTTGTCGGTTATGGGATAAGGGCCACGATCAATTACCTGAAGAAACAGATGCCAATTTCCGGGTGTTCCTTTTTTTAATTCGGTTTTAAATTTTGGAGACTTATTATTGCGTGAGATTTCTTTGAAATCCCATTTAGGATTTGAAACAACTGTGTTCCAGCGATTGTTTATTGCCGTCAAAATACTTTGCTTCATTTTGTCGGCTATTTCGGGATTGTCGGCTAAAATAATACGGGTATTCGAAAAAGAATTGGATCCATTTTCTGTTTCTGAAATAGAAGAATTATAAGTATACTCCATTTTTTCCACCTGAATGGCCTGTTTTTCGGCCGATTGGGAAAACAATTCAAAAGGGATTAAACACAACCAAAAAATGGCAAATGATTTGACAGTTTTTGTGGTATTGAAGTAGTTTTTTAATGTTTTGATCATTGATGTTGAACAGCTTGTTTAATCAAAGATACAATTTTATTAAATCGCTCACAATCTGTATATCACTATACCTTAGTGACTTGGTATAAAAAGGGGAGGCTTTTAATTTAAAAATCTCCCTTTTTTTCTACGTTTCCTTCACCGAAATAATTTTCACCGGACAGGCTTTAGCCGCCAATTCACAACTTTCGGTTATGCTGTGGTCGGGTGATTTCAAAGTGTAAAAACCTTTGGCATTTACGCTTTTAATCAACACCGATTTTCCGTCTTTTTTTGACATTTGAAATTGAACGGGCGCCATTTCGACGCAATAGTTGCACCCAATGCATTTGTCCCTTTGGAGTGTTACAATAACCATTAGGCTTCCACGATTTTATATAATTTGTCGGACATGCGGATTCTGAAAGGCAGTTTGAAAGTACAGTCGTCACCTTTAGTTGCCTTACTGACTGATTGGTCATTCACATACATTTCTTCGATAACCATTTCCTGCGCACCGGTACTTGGGCCTGTTACCAAAAGTTTATCACCAATTTTGATGTCATAAGCCTCTATTTTGAATTGCCCAATTTCCGCTTTTGGAAAAAAATGCGTTCCTTTTCCAACATACACTTTCTTTTGTGTCGCCACCGAACCCGAAACGTCGCTCCATTCTCCCAATTCCTGACCTAAGTAATAGCCTGCCCAAAAACCACGATTGTAAACTGTATTTAACGCTTCCATCCAAACTGTCACTTTTTCTTTGGTAAAAGTTTCCTCGTAATAACTGTCAATGGCTTCACGATAGGTTTTGATTACGGTTGCTACATATTCGGGAGCACGTCCTCTACCTTCGATTTTCAAAACCTGAATGCCCGAATCAATCACCTGATCCAGAAAATCCATCGTGCATAAATCTTTTGGAGACATCATGTATTCGTTGTCCAATTCGATTTCAAATCCGGTTTCCTGATCGATTACGGTGTATTTTTTACGGCAATTTTGCTTGCACGCACCTCGGTTTGCCGATGAATTATGCGAATGTAAACTCAAATAGCATTTTCCCGAAACCGCCATGCACAAAGCGCCATGCCCAAAGATTTCGATTTCTACTAATTTGCCGTTCGGCCCTTTGATTTGTTCTTTTTCGATTTGCTCGGTGATTTTTTTCACTTGGCGCAAACTCAATTCTCTACTTAAAACCATTGTATCGGCAAAAAGGCTGTAGAATTTGATTGTTTCAATATTGGTAACATTCAATTGTGTCGAAATATGCACTTCCATCCCAATTCCTCTTGCCATCGCAATGACTGCTTGGTCAGAGGCAATTACTGCTGTGATATTGGCTTCTTTGGCTTTGTTTAATAATGTTTTTACCATCGATAAATCATGGTCGTAAATGATAGTGTTCAGCGTCAAATAACTTCTCACGTTTTTGGCTTCGCAACGACGGGCGATTTCCGGTAAATCATCCATGGTAAAATTAACCGTGGCACGGGCACGCATGTTCAATTGCTCTACTCCGAAATATACTGAATCGGCACCATTATCTAATCCTGCTTGTAATGACTCAAAGTTCCCTGCTGGAGCCATTAATTCTATTTTGTTTGTTGTTGTCATGTAAGTATAATTTTTGACACAGATTCTGCGAATTAATCTGCGCTCTCTGCGTGCAATATTTTTTTCACGCAGATTTAGCTGATTTGGCTGATTTCAAAAATGAATCTGTGCTAATCTGTGCAATCTGTGTTTTAATTTATTCTAAAATCTTATAAATTTTATCCGATAATCTAATTCTGAAAGGCACTTCAAAAGTGACTTTATCGCCAATCTTTGCAGTTGCAGTTTCAGTGCCGTTTACAATCAGTTTGTCTAGAACCAATTCCTGATTTCCGGTTGTTGGTCCAGAGATTAAAATTTTGTCACCAGCGTTCAATTCGTTATTTTCTAAAGTAAACTGTCCAATTTGCGCTTTCACATAATAATGTTCCGCTTTGCCAAGAAGCACTTTCTTTACTTTTATTTTCTGACGGATATCTGCAGGCTTTTCGCTCGTTGCCAAAGGAGTATTTGGCAGTTCACCTGAATGTTTAAATTTCAGATTTTCAGATTTTCCTTTTCTGAAAACTTTATTTCCAACCTGTTTTCCGGTTCTCAAACGAACTTGGTCAACCAAAGGCAGGTGAATAATATCAAGACATTCTGTAGAACAACAGTTTTCCATCGCGGCTTTGCATTCATCACATTGGATAAACAACAAATGACAGCCGTCGTTTTCGCAATTGGTATGATTGTCGCAAGGTTTTCCGCATTGGTGGCATTGCGATACAATATCATCGGTAATTCTTTCACCAAGGCGGTTGTCAAACACAAAGTTTTTCCCAATGAATTTGCTTTCCAGACCTTCGGCTTCAATTTGTTTGGCGTAATTAATGATTCCGCCTTCCAATTGAAAAACATTTTTAAAACCTTGGTGTTTAAAATAAGCGCTCGCTTTCTCGCAACGAATACCTCCGGTGCAGTACATTACCAGATTTTTGTCTTCTTTGTGGTTTTGAAGCTGTTCGTTAATGATTGGCAAACTCTCTCTGAAAGTTTCTACATCAGGCGTAATAGCGCCTTTAAAATGGCCCACTTCGCTTTCGTAGTGATTTCTAAAATCAACCACAATCGTGTTTGGGTCGTCCAGAATTTCGTTGAATTCCTTAGCTTTCAAGTGAACGCCTATATCGGTAACATCAAAAGTGTCGTCGTTCAAACCGTCGGCAACGATTTTGTGGCGAACTTTAATGGTAAGTTTCAAAAAGGAATGATCATCATGTTCTACGGCTTCATTCAAACGGATGCCTTTCATAAAATCATAAACTTCCAGAGTTTTTCTAAAAGCTTCCAAATTTTCGGCAGGAATACTCATTTGGGCGTTAATTCCCTCGTGGGCAACGTAAATTCGGCCCAAGGCATCGAGTGCGTTCCAGGCTAAAAACAAATCGTCACGAAATTTTTTGGGATCTTGAATTTTGGCATACGCATAGAAAGACAACGTAAGTCGTTGTTTACCGGCATCATCGATCATGATGGCTCTTTCTTCTGCGCTTAAGGTGTTGTACAGTTGCATGCTATAAACAGTTTAAGTTGAGAAAAATATATGTCGATTTCTGTTTTTTAATAACGTATTCGAAATCGGGCGCAAAATTAGTGAACTTTTGCGATTTCCAAATGCGAATTAGCGGAATATTATGATTTGTGGTGGTTGCGAATGAAAAAGGGCTAAATCCAAATTGTGAGATAGGCCACGGATTTTACTGATTAAGCAGATATGAACGGATTTAATGTTTATGTAAAAATAATACCCAAAGAAGAAAGAAATTTGCGTGAATCTGCGAAATCTGCGTGCCTTTTAAAACAGTTTCGTTAATTCAAAATGTTTATGCAAAATATAATCTGTGAAAATCTGTAAAATCCGTGTCATCTGTGGCCTATCTCACAATTTGATTATTCTGCACGGCACGAACCACCAAATCATCCACCGAAACAGTACGGCTAATGTGTCCCAGAAGGGCTTCCAGATTTTCGGCTCGCAGGCTGTCGCGAACTTCAGAACGGGCTTCGGCAATTTGAAGTGTAATATGTCTGGCTTTTAAATCAAAAAAAAGATGTTTCAAAAATCGGGCTCCGGCAATATCGATGTGGGGTGAGGAGTTAAGATCCAAAATTACTGTTTTCAGGGTGTCGGCTTCGCTGTAGATTTTTTCCCAAATCCGCTCTTTGATGTATTCTGCATTAAAATAAAATATTGACGACTCCACGCGAACAAGTAATATACCTTCAATTTTTTCATTATCAGGATGTCTTTCCATATCGGTGTAGCGTTTAGTTCCTGGGATTCTTCCCAAGAATGCCACATTGGGTTTTGAGGCCGCTTTTATCAGTAACAGCAAAGTTACCATCGCTGCGAGCAAAACACCGGTCAATATTCCCCAAATGAGAACAGCCACAAGTGCAATTAAGGCAACTCCAAATTCCTGTTTGTTAATCTTATAAAGGTGTTTAAGTTCTTTTAGATCAAAAAGCCCTCTTATGGCAACGAGGACAATAGAGGCCAAAATCACGGTCGGTAAATTTTGAAGATAACCTGTCAGAAACAACAAACACACCGCGATTGTTGCCGATGCAAACACAAGAGATAATGGGGTTTTTGCACCAGCAGTATCATTCACCGCAGATTGTGATAATCCGCCGGCAACGGGGTAGCCTTGCCCAAAAGCTATGGCTGCATTTGCAACTCCAAGAGCGAGAAGTTCCTGTTGGGGATCAATAATGTAGCCATTTTTTTGTGCCAATGTTCTTCCCGCCGAAACGCTTTCGATATATGATAGTAAAAAGCAAGCCATGGCTAGTGGCATTACGCCATCTACATCCCTAATTCGGAGTGAGGGCAAGTGAAATTCCGGTAAACCCGTTGGTATAGTGCCAACAGTATTGAATCCGTCATGTCCCAATGAAGTTGTCGAAATAAGGATTATCGATACAACGACTATCAAAATGGCAACGGGACGTCCCGGTGCTATTTTTTCGCCCACAATGAGAATGATTATTGCGGCTACGCCAAAAATGAAAACCGCAGTATTCATGTCAAGAAGTTGGTGGAGAAGGGTGATAATTCGATCAATAAAATTATCACCGCCACCATTTACACCAAATAATTTGGGTAATTGAGTCAAACCAATGGTTATTGCAGCACCCGCCTTGAAACCAACCAAAACGGTTTCGCTTATAAAATTGATAATTCCGCTCAATCGTAAGAGATAAGCAAGTATTGCCATCCCAGCAAAAACCAAGGCCGTTAGAGAGGCAATATCGGCCCAACGCTGTACGTCGCCGTTGGCCATTTCGGCAATGGTGGTTCCAACCAATAAAGAAATTGCCGATGTTGGGCCTATCGCGAGTTGCTTGCTTGTTCCCAATAAAGCATAAAACAAACCACCGATAAGGTAGCCATAGATTCCGTATTGAGGAGGCAATCCGGCAAGAGAAGCGTAGGCCATAGATACCGGAATCCCATAGGCGGCTAGTGTTATTCCTGCTACAAAGTCTTTTTTTAAGGTTTTGACGTTGTATTTTTTAATCCATTCCGTAGGTGGAAAAAGTTTAAAATTCATAGTGCAAATTTTAAATAAAGGGTATTAGTCGTCAAGGAAAACACATTAATTTTGAAATGACCGCAAATTCGCAAATTAATTTTTAATAGACCTGAATTTTGTAACTTCTGAGAAATTAATTTGAGTTAATTCTGCTGAAGTAGCTAATTTACAATAGAATTTGATATTAAAATTTGCGAATTTGCGGTAAAAATCAATTCATGCGTTTGACCTACATTAGTCTTCTTCTTCTAACGCTTTTTTGACAGCATTTAGTTCGGCAATTTTTTCATCATTCACTTTTGGGTATTCCAAATCCAATTCTTCAAGAGCCGTAATAATTGCCGATGCGATGGCAATGCGCGCATAGGATTTGTTGTCGGCAGGAATCACAAACCATGGCGATTTTTTGGTCGAGGTGTTTTTTATTAAGTCCTGATAGGCGTTCATATAGTCATCCCAATAACCTCGTTCTTTGGCATCTGTGGCACTGAATTTCCAGTTTTTATCAGGGTCGTCCACACGTTCTATAAATCGTTTCTTTTGTTCTTTTTTGGAAACATTGAGAAAAAACTTGAGAACAATAGTTCCGTTTCGGTTCAAGTATTTTTCAAAGTTTCTAATGTCCTGGAATCGCTCATCCCAAATATCTTTGGTAACCAATTCTTTTGGAAGTTTTTGGCCTTTTAAAATTTGTTCGTGTACTCTTACGACTAATACTTCTTCATAATAGGAACGATTGAATATCCCGATACGTCCCCTTTCAGGCAAATGTTTTTGGCATCGCCACAAAAAATCATGGTCTAAATCTTCGGAACTGGGCGCTTTGAAAGAAAAAACCTGACATCCTTGTGGATTTACTCCCGACATTACATGCTTGATTGCTCCATCTTTTCCTGCGGCATCCATTGCTTGAAAAATGAGTAGCACCGACCATTTGTCCTGAGCATACAATACATCCTGCAAGGAAGACAATGCATCGACACCCATCTGTAGGGTTTGATTCACTAATGGTTTTCCCTCTTCACCCAAATTGAAACTGGCTTTGGTCTCATAATCTTTAAGTTTGAAACCGTCTCCATCTCCAACGCAATATTGTTTGGAAAACTTTTTTGCTCTTTGGATTAATTCTTTTTTGCTTAAAGAAGATAGGTCAACAAGGATTTCCTCAAAATCATTCGACTCTTCTTTTTTTTTGTTTGATTTAGACATGATCTTAAAATTTAAAGTTGCTAAAAAGGTGATACAGATAAATGAAGTTTTTCCTATTGTTAGGGTGAAGTGAAAACAACCCACTAATTTAATAAAAAAATAGGAACCCGGATTGTTTTAACAAAATAATGATTGATGGATTTGAGTTCATATGTATAAAAGATAATGAATTTTTAATTTTTTTACCAAATAAGGTAAATTATTCATTAGTTTTTTGTAATTTCCTGTTACTGAAAAATATAAATCAGTATTTTTGTTTATACTAATTTTAATAATAATTTTATGAATACGCTGAAAAAGATTAAAATATTATTTGTTGTTTTAGTTCTCCCCCAATTTTATATCTCTTGTAAAAAAGATGCAGCGCCAGAAGCCAAACCATTGGAGATTTCGGTTGTAAAAGTGTTGCAGCAGGATGTCCGGCTCGAATCGGAGTTTACAGGGCAAACTTTTGGACAATCAGATATCGAAATTAACCCAAGGGTTGATGGCGTTATCGAAAGCCTCAACTTCAAGGAGGGAAGCATGGTGACCAAAGGTCAGGTGTTATACACGATTGATCCGTTGCCATTACAGGCAAAAATGCACGAAGCCGAAGGGGATTTGGCTGAGGTACAGGCTCGAGTGGCCAAAACAAAATCTGATTATGATATGATGGTGCCCTTGGCCAAGATGAACGCTGTCAGTCAAAGAGAATTAATAGCGGCTAAATCAGCGTATAATGCGGCTACTGCTTCTTTACAAGCGGCAAATGCCAATCTGACAAATTCAAAAATAGAATTAGGATATAGTACAATTGTCGCCCCAATTTCGGGATTGATAGGGATATCCAAAGTTCGGGTTGGGGATTATGTTCGTCCGGGCGCCGCTTCCGTTCTAAATACAGTTTCAGATTTAGGAGATGTAAGAGTTCGATTTACAATGAGCGAACAGGAATACCTTCGAATTTTTAGAGAAATATCCAAGAAAGATTCCAGTCTGAAAGGAGCCGGAAAAGCAATTTCATTAATTTTATCAGATGGGTCGGTTTATCCAGAACAAGGAAAAATAAGTTTTGCCGACAGACAAATAGACCCAACAACTGGTGCCGTAACCTTTGAAGCAGCATTTGCAAATCCAGACCGATTAATTCGTCCCGGGCAATATGTGAAAATTAACGTTGTTACCGATGTTCGCAAAAATGCATTACTAATCCCGCAGCGTTCTGTTATTGAAATGCAGGGAATTTATCAGGTTTTCGTCTTAGGAAATGATAATAAAGTCGAGATGAAAATGATTCAAGTTGGTTCGTCTTATAAAGATTCGTATATAGTTACCGATGGGCTAACGGCAAACGATAAAGTTGCTATGGGCGGAACTTCCTTATTGAAAAGCGGAAGCGTTGTAACTCCCAAAATTAAAGACTGGGCTCCAGGAAAAGCAGAAAACTAATCAGTGCTAATAAATAATTTGATACATTATGGGAGAATTTTTTGTTAGAAGACCAATCGTAGCTATAGTAATCAGTATCATTACGGTGATACTCGGATTACTCGCATTACAGAAAACACCAATATCTCAATATCCAGATATTAATCCACCAGTTGTAAAAATCACAACAAGTTTTACAGGTGCAAATGCCCTAAACGTAGAACAGGCAGTTGCAACACCTATTGAACAAAAAGTAAATGGAGTGGAGCAAATGCTTTACATGAAATCCATCAATACATCTGATGGAGCTTGTACCATTGAGGTGACTTTTGATGTTGGTACAAATTTGGATAACGCCAATATGCTTACGCAAAACAGGCAAAACCAATCAGCCCCTTTTATGCCAGCGAGCGTAAAGCAACAAGGGGTAGTGGTAAAAAAATCATTATCGTTCCCGATGATGCTTTTTACAATTACATCTACCAATCCAAAATATGACGCAAAATTCTTAAATAACTATGCGAGTATCAATATTGTGGATCAATTGGCTCGTATAAAAGGAGTTGGTGAGGTTGCACTTTTTGGAGGTAGTGATTACTCTATGCGCGTCTGGTTAAAATCGGATATGATGAGTAAGCTTGAGGTTACCGTTGAAGATGTAAAGAATGCTTTGAATGCCCAAAACATGATTAGCCCGGGAGGGAAATTTGGTGCAGAGCCTTCGC
This sequence comes from Flavobacterium gilvum, assembly GCF_001761465.1. Classification (NCBI taxonomy): domain Bacteria; kingdom Pseudomonadati; phylum Bacteroidota; class Flavobacteriia; order Flavobacteriales; family Flavobacteriaceae; genus Flavobacterium; species Flavobacterium gilvum. The sequence continues at coordinate 1,047,858 of NZ_CP017479.1, forward strand.
CAGCGGGAACTGAGTTTACCTATGGTGTAACGCTTCAGGATCGTTTGGTAACCGAAAAAGAATTTGGGCACATTGTTGTAAAAAGTAAATCCGATGGTTCCGAAGTATTATTGAGCGATATTGCCAGAATAGAATTGGGGACAGAGAATTACAGTTCCAATGCCCGAAGAAATGGTTCGCCAAGTGCGGTTGTTGGGTTGTATCAAATGCCTGGAAGTAATGCGCTCGAAGTAGCCGAAACAGCCAAGAAAGCAATGAAGGAAATGTCGGATAAGTTTCCAAAGGACATTGTTTACCAAGAATCATTGGACACCACACTTGCTATTACTGCAGGAGTTAAAGACATTGTTCACACACTTTTTGAGGCAGTTATATTGGTTATTCTGGTAGTATTTATATTTCTTCAAAACTGGCGTGCTACATTAATCCCATTAATTACGGTGCCAGTATCATTAATTGGAACCATTGCCGTTTTTCCAATGTTAGGATTTTCAATAAACACGCTGTCCTTGTTGGGATTGGTATTAGCAATTGGTATTGTTGTAGATGATGCGATTGTGGTTGTAGAAGCTGTAATACATCATATAGAGCATGGCAAAACGCCTAAAGAGGCAACTGTTCAAGCGATGAAGGAAGTTTCGGGGCCCGTAATTGCAATTGCTCTTATTTTGATTGCAGTGTTCGTGCCGGTGGCAATGACACCGGGTATTACGGGACGTTTTTACCAGCAATTTGCCATAACCATTGCGGTTTCTGTAGCCTTCTCGGCATTTAGTGCCTTGTCGTTGAGTCCCGCGTTGTGTGCGATGTTATTAAAACCCACAAAACCAGTTGAAGAACAAACAGGGTGGTTGGCTAAATTTTTTGCCGGATTCAACAGAATATTCGAAAAAGTCACTGACAAATATTTATCAGGAGCTACATTTTTTGCAAAAAAAGCAATGCGTATCGTTCTTTTGTTGGCTGTAATTTTGGTTGCAGTTGTGTTTTTAGGAAAAGGGATTCCGCCAGGATTTATCCCAGAGGAAGATCAAGGTTATGTTTTGGTAAACATAGCATTGCCTCCAGCATCTTCGCTTCAGCGTACCGATGAGGTTTCAAAGAAAGTGGATAGTTTCTTGAAAGAGGAAGAATCAATACTTTCTTATACCACAATCAACGGATTTAGTATGCTTACCAACTCGTACCAACCGAATAATGCTTTTATCTTTATTTCCTTAAAACCTTGGGAAGAAAGACATGAAACGGCAAAACAATTGGTGGACAGGTTAAATAAAAAGCTAGCAACCCAAATCACGAATGCAACTGCTTTCTCGTTTGGACCACCAGCTATCCAGGGATTGGGAGCTTCGGCAGGATTTAGTTTAATGTTGCAGGACAGAGGCGGAAATCCACCTCAATATCTAGCGCAACAAACTCAGGCATTTATTGCAGCAGCTCAAAAACGTCCTGAAATAAAAAGAATTTATACCACTTTTAATGCCGGTACGCCACAGATAAAGCTGGATATCGACAATGATAAAGCTATGAAACTAGGAGTTCCTGTTTCAAAAGTTACCGAAGTTTTGGGAGCCTTTTTGGGAGGAACTTATGTCAATGACTTTAACCGTTTTGGACGTCAGTACAAAGTGTATCTGCAAGGTGAGGCTGTTGATAGATTGAAACCCGAAAATTTGAATAAAATATATGTAAGAAATAACGAAGGTAGTATGTTGCCTGTGTCTACTTTGGTTACCGCCACAAAAGTAGCAGGTCCCGATTTTACCAACCGTCTTAATTTATTCAGGGCTGCAGAGATTGGTGGAAGTCCTAACGATGGTTACAGTAGTGCGCAAGCTTTGACTGCATTGGAAGAAGTTGCAAAAGAAACCCTGCCGGCAGATATGAGTTATGATTACATTAACCTTTCCTATCAGGAAAAACATTCGCCAGGCGGAGGAACTGTGTTTTTGATGGCATTGGTGTTTGTGTTCTTAATTCTTGCGGCGCAATACGAAAGCTGGAAACTTCCATTTAGCGTATTGCTAGGCGCTCCTTTTGCTGTATTTGGTGCATTTTTGGGATTATTCCTTGCCAGATTTGGAAGCGATGCTTATGTAAACAACGTGTTTGCACAAATTGGATTGGTATTGCTGATTGGACTGGTCGCCAAAAATGCGATTCTTATTGTTGAGTTTGCCAAGGAAGAATATGAAAAGGGTAAGCCACTGTACGAATCGGCTATGGTAGCGGCAAAACTTCGTTTTCGTCCAATATTAATGACTGCTTTCGCCTTTATACTTGGGGTTGTTCCGTTGCTTACCGCTACGGGTGCCGGTTCACAGGCTCGTATCGTAATGGGAATGGCAGTGTTTAGCGGTATGTTGATTGCGACAGTTCTTGGGGTATTAATCGTTCCGGGCTTATTTGTGATGATTGAAAACATCGGAAAAAGCAAAGATGAGGTTGTAGCAACTGAAAATAGTACAGATTCAAAAACGACAGACCATGAAGAATAGTTTTAAAATAATCGTTGTTATGGTTGTTCTTGCGGTACTGCCTACAGGCTGTTTGGTAGGGCCAAAATACCAAAAGCCAGAAGAACAGCATGCGGGTAATTTTCAAAATGGTGTTGCCAACGCAGATACATTGGCTTCTGTGGTCAATGTGAAATGGTTTGATCTCTTTAATGATGAGGTTCTTAAAGGATTAATCAATAAAGGGTTGGAAAATAATTATGATATGAAAATTGCTCAAGCCCGAATAGACAGAACAAGGGCAGAATTGGGTTATACCAAAGCCGATTTATTGCCTGCAATAGGATATAGCGGAACGGTAAATAGTAATGAGAAATCGTTTTTGCCATCCAATGCCGCGGCTACTTTATCCTGGGAATTGGATTTTTGGGGCAAAGTTCGTCATGAAAACAGAGCGGTTCAGGATGAGTTATTGGCCAGTGAAGAAGGGCGAAAAGTAGTTCTTTGCAATTTGGTAAGTGATATTGCCATTGCTTATTTTGAGCTTCGTGATTATGATAATCAACTGTTGATTTCGAAACAAACTTTGGAAACCAGACAAAAAGCATTTGATCTTATCAATTCAAGGTTTAAGGCAGGCTATGTTTCTGAGGTGGATAAAGTTCAGATTGAACAACAGGTAGCAATTGCCGAAGCTTCGATACCGGCTATTCAACGTTTAATTACCGACCGAGAAAACAGAATCGCTATCCTAACAGGTATGGCTCCGGGTCCAATTGAGCGCGGAAAAACTATTTTGGAATTGCAAGTGGCAAATAATATTCCAGTTTCCATTCCATCAATTCTGTTGAAAAACAGACCCGATGTACAACAGGCCGAAAAGTATTATATGGCTTCCAATGAAAGAATTGGAGTTGCGCAGGCAATGCGTTTCCCATCTTTCAACATTGCGGCTTTGGTTGGTTTTGCAAACTCCGATGTAAGTGCTTTGTTCAATAGTTCTTCTTACCTGCAAAACGCGAGTGCTTCGGTTGCCGGACCTATTTTTAATTTTGGAAAAAACAAAAGAAGAGTAGAAATTTACCGTCAAATTGCCGAAGAATCGAAGCTCGCTTACCAAAAAACCTGTATTGTTGCCGTTGCAGAAGCGGAGCAAGCTTTGCAGAACGTAAGAACGTATAAAGAAGAATGGACCGCAAGAAACAAACAAGTGATTGCTGCCAGAAAAAATCTCGAATTATCTGAAGCCAGGTATTATAATGGATATGTTTCGTATCTGGAAGTACTGGAAGTTCAGCGATCATTGTTTGATGCCGAATTGAGTCTTTCGGACTTAACACAAAGCCAACTGAGTTCGATGATGCAATTGTACAGAGCTCTGGGAGGCGGTTGGAACTAAAAATAACTCTTTCTTAACAACAAAAAAACCATTCATAATTTGAATGGTTTTTTTGTTATAGTGACTAGTAGAAAGCCATAATGAGTATAGGTCTCCAAAACTAATTATGTTAAAAAAAGTAGGATTTAACATAGTTATTGATGATATAAAACACAGTATACAATTTTTTCTTTGTTTTTTTAACTAAATCGAAGTCGGAATATGATTTTAGTCATTTTATCTGTCTTTCAGTCACGTTATATTTGTTTGCATTGATAAACTATAATGTATGAAGATGTTTAAGCAGAGGAACTTTGTTGGTGTTACGATTTTGTCAATAGTATTATTTTTGATTTATTTCATAATTAGCAGCGGAATAAAGAAATCATTAATAGAAAGTTATAATCAAATAGGAGAACAACGTGTTTTGGTTCGAACTGCTAGATCCGTGAGAGAAAGTTATTTTCTTTCTGTGATTAATGTTAATAATTCTCTGTTTCGAAAAGATTTTCAGGATGATGAAAAATTAAAAATTTTACATGATTCGGTAAAGATAAGGGTTAATCGCCTTAATGCGTTGGTGATAAATGAAGCGATGCAAACCCAAAAAGCAGCTCTTGTCATTGATAGCATGGTTAGGCAAAGAATAGCGTTAGACTATAAAATTTTGAATGCTAAGGATAATGCAGCATTAAAGCAATTGTTACTTCAGTCTGATGCAAACCTAACTGCTTTTTACAATTTTATCGATGAGTTTGTTGTAGTAAAGGAAAAGGAAGTAGAAAAATTGAGGGCTATACATAGCCAAGAAACAGATAAATATATTCGCCTTGATCAAATAATTTTTTTTCTGGGATTCTCCATTTTTACGGTATTGCTTTATAAACAGGAACGGCTAAAAAAAACGGAAAAACATTTACTGAAGACGAAAGAAAAAGAAGAAAAATATTTTGCTTTTCTTGAGCGCTTTCCTTATTCTGTTATAGTAACTGATATAGATTCGAATCTGATATTTGCTTCGAGTAAGGTTACAGAAATGTTCGAATATCAAAAAGATGAGTTGATGGAGGGTGGTTTTCATGTTTCGAAATTAGTAACTCCGGATTCAGTACCTATCCTTCAAAACCACAGCAATTTAATAAGAACACCAGGAGTTTCTGTTGCAAAGTCGGAAATGATGATGAGAACCAAACACGGGAGAGAATCCTGGGTGGTGGCTGAGTCTACATATGTAGTTCAAGACGATATAAATGGAGGCTTCCTGACTACGATAAGAGATATTACTGAAGAGAAACTAGCGAAAGAAAACCTTGCAATATCTGAAGGAGAGAGAAAACAAACTCGACGATTATTCAGAACGGTTATTGAAAACACAAAAACTCTTGCTATTGCCAAAGACTTAGAACATAAGTTCACATTTGCTACCAATAATGCAGATAGACTGTTTTGGGCTGACCCAATTGGTAAAACTAATTTTGAATTGATGCCTGCTGATGTAGCAGAGATGCTCGAAAACTGGGACAGAGCAATTATGGAATCCAAAATGCCTGTCTCTACGGAATTCTTATTGGATATAAAACCTTATTCTGGTGACGATGTAGCGAAAGTGAAAACACCACTTTTGTTTAACGGTGTTCCTCTTTTTGACGATGAAGGGAATGTATCAGGAATAGCCTGTGTGGTCGCTGATATTTCGGAAGTTGTTAAGCTTCGTGAGGCCGCAACAGCTGCGCAAAAAATGCAGGAACAATTCTTGGCGAATATTAGTCATGAAATGCGAACACCATTGAATGGTATCCTCGGCATGAATCGCTTGTTAATGGATACAAATCTAGATACTGAGCAACTTGAACTCACCAATGCAATTAATTTTTCGGGAGAAAATTTAGTGAGTATCGTAAATGATATATTGGATCTTTCTAAGATAAATGCCGGGAAACTTACTTTTGAGCAAGTAAATTTTGATTTGGAAGGACTGGTAAGGCATGTAATTTATAATTTTAGGCCGATGCTGAAGCCTAGCACCAGATTGGAATTTGACATGGACTCAAACATTCCTAAAGTCCTAGTAGGCGATTCACTACGATTGAAGCAGATTTTTAATAATTTGGTTGGTAATGCTGTAAAATTTACGCATCAAGGGGAACTTCGGATTGCAATTTCTTGTGAAAAGACTCAAACAGGAATTGTACTGCTGGCTACCGTGAAGGATACAGGTATTGGTATACCAAGTGACAAAGTCGACCAAATATTTATGTCGTTTACACAGGCCGAAGGCAACATTACTCGCAAGTACGGAGGCACAGGCTTGGGACTTTCTATTACTAAATATTTGATTGAGTTACAAGGCGGTAGTATTACGGTTGAAAGTGAATTGGGTAAAGGTTCTATTTTCAGCTTTAGGTTGCCTTTCGGTATTGGGAATGAAGAGGATGTTGCAGTCAAAAAATGCCAGTCAAAATGGAATAACAAGACATTGGAAGGATTGAGAATTTTGTTGGCAGAAGATCAGGAGGTCAACCAGAAATTGGTAACCAAATTGGTTCAGAAAGCTGGAGGTGTGGTTGTAGTAGCCGAAAATGGGCAGGAAGTTGTCGATCAATTAAAGGATGATAGTAATTTCGATTTGGTATTAATGGATCTTCAAATGCCTTTAATGGATGGTTTTGCCGCAACAGATCACATTCGCAATGATTTAAAACTAAACATCCCAATTATTGCGATGACAGCATCGGCAATGATGGGTGAGGCAGACAAATGTTTGTCAAGAGGCATGAACGGTTATTTGTCAAAGCCTTTTGAGTTTCAAAAGTTTTTTGAAATTGTTCAGCAGTTTGTTGGAACGGGAAATGAAAATAAAAGCTCAAAACCACCTAAAGCGAATGAAGTAATAAACAAACTTTATAATCTAAGTTGGCTAGAAGAGCTAGGAGATCCCGATTATTCTGAAGAAATGGTAAGCACTTATCTTGAAACCGTTTCGGTGTTGTTGGATAAAGTCCACGACAGTGCAAATGCAGGCAACTGGGAAGATGTTTATGAAAAGACTCATAAAGCAAAAACTCCTGTAGGATTATTCAAGGCGACCACGCTGTATGATTTACTCTTGAAAATTGAGGTCGCAGCCCATAAGAAAACAGATTTAACAGAATGTTTATTATGGATTGTTGAGGCCGTAGTGTTGAATAGAAAAATAGAAGAGCAGTTAAAGTTGGATATAGACAAAATTAAAGCTGCCTCAATTGATAGATGAAGTAGTGATTCATGAAAATCATTAGCCAATAAAATTAACAGGACACTTATCACTAAATATAGATTTTAGAAAATACATCAATAAGACGAAATAAATAAAAACCCGATTAACGGTATTATTTAACCGATTAAATACTTATTTTTGATTTTTTTGTAACTATAATAATAATTGTAAATATAAAAGTAGCTCTCAGGAATTAATTAAATCGACATTACTATTATTTGTGTTAAGGCATCAAGAAAGAAATAGCATTTTATCAGTAAGGATAAAGATTTACAGTTTTTCAAAATGGCTTTAACATCATATTTTATATTAAAAAAAGATCTAGCTCGGAAATTGCTGTAGCCATTTTCTAGTATTCCCCCAGAAATTGATTTAATACAAAACTTAAAATCAACATAAAACGTTAAAATAAAGTGTCACAAGTCTGGAGTTAAATAAATTCAGTGACTTTTTTGTAAAAAACGTTTTTTCAATTTTTTCAATTTTATGGATGAAATAATTAAAAAAAAGGTAGGATTACCTCTTATCATTTTCTTCGGGGTAATCTATCTCTGTTTCACATGGGTAAATACCAAAGATAAATTGGACAGAAAAGCGATTCAAATCGCAAAATCTGCCGCAGCGATGATACATACATCTGATTTACAAAAGTTGAAAGTACAAGCCAGTGATATACACACTGCAGAGTACCAGTATCTTAATGGTGATCTTCGGTCTTTAGTAAATGCAAATCAAAATCCTCAGGTGAGATTTGCTTATTTGTACACATTAAAAAACGATAAACTCTATTTTATGGTAGGTGGTGAATCAGTTGGTTCACGAGACTATTCCCCCCCGGGGCAAGAATTTACTGAAGCCGAAAAGGCATATTATGATTCTTTTAATGAAGATAAAACCATTATAACTAATGCTGTTAAAGACAGATGGGGAAAATGGGTTAGCGTCCTTGTCCCGATAAAAGATCCAGTTACTCAAAAAATAATAGCAGTTTTTGGAATGAACTTTGATGCTCAAGGATGGTACTCCAATATTATTTATCAAATGACTCAAGCGTCTATTTTACTTATACTCACTTTGATAGTCTTTTTTGGGTATCTTAAAATTAAACTGAACAATAAACTTTTAAATAATGAACTTCAAAGAGTAAAAAAGATAAAAAATCAATTAAACAGAAGCGAAAACAGATTCAAGGAAATTATAGACAATGTACAAGATATATTGTACCAAGCAGATTTAAACGGGAATTTTCTGGAAATAAGCTCAAATTCTGTTAATGTATTTGGATACCACAGGCTGGAACTTATAGGGGCCCCAAGCACCATTTTGTATGCGAATCCTGAGGAAAGGAAAATGGTATTAAATATAATGGGGGAAGCGGGAGAATGTAATGATGTTCAAGTGACGTTTAAAACCAAAGAAAACGAGTTACTCCATGTTTCCTTAACCGCAAAATGGATGTTTGACGAGAACAACAATCCATCTTATATAAATGGCATTATGAGAAATATTACTGAACGTAAAAAAATTGAAGAAAAGCTTGCCAAATCTGAAAATCTGCTGCATACCATCTTTGAAAACCAACCGGAATGCATTAAAATAGTAGATGCTACAGGCAATCTTATATTGATGAATCAGATTGGATTGGAAATGATTGAAGCTGACTCAATGGAACAGGTCGAAGGAGCTTGTGTATTCGATTTAATCGAACCTAATTATAAGGAAGCGTTTATTAATTTACACAAACAAGTTATTAAAGGAAATCACGAAAAGCTTGAATTTGAAATAGTCGGACTAAAAGGAACCAAAAGATGGGTGGAAACGGTTGCCGTTCCAATGATGCTCGATGGAGAAATGGTTCATCTTGGACTCACTCGTGATATCAGTAAGCGTAAAATTGCTGATGAACGTTTGAGTGAAGCGCAAAGAATCGGTCGACTTGGAAGCTTTGATCTTTCTTTAGCAACAGGAATTTATAAATTGTCCGAAATTTCCAAAGAAATATTGGGAATCGACGAGAGTTATGTGACAGATATGGAGGGTTGGATGAAACTAGTTCATCCTGACTCTATTGACAAAGTGATTCAGTATCGTCAAATAGTCATTTCTCAAAATATAGATACAGAACTCGCATACAAAATCATCAGGCCTAATGACGGGGCCGAACGATGGGTAGAGACTACTGCGAGAGCATACACAGACCAGTTAGGAAACCCATATAGAGTTGCCGGACTGCTTAGAGATATTACCGAAAGTAAATTGGCCGCCGAACGGTTGGAAAAAAGTGAGCAGTTTTTAAAAGAATCACAAAAAGTAGGGCGTATTGGCAGCTATGAGATTGATCTCAATACCGAGGTTTGGCAAACATCGGAAGGAATAAATTTAATTTTCGGAATCGATAACAATAGTATAAAAAACTTAGATGACTATAAGACATTCATCCATCCCGATTATAAAAAAGAAATTGAGGAGTATTTTTATGATGTAATTGCTCAGAAAAAGAAATTTAGCAAACAATACAAAATCATAAGAAGAAACGACGGAGCCGAAAGATGGATTCACGGCAGGGGCCTGTTGATATTTGATGAGAACGGAGATCCCATCAAGATGACAGGTGCGATTCAGGATATCACCGCGCAAAAAAAATTCGAAAGTGAATTAATAATTGCCAAGGAAAAAGCTGAAGAAAGTGAAAGACTGAAAACGGCCTTCCTTGCCAATATCAGTCATGAAATGCGAACACCATTGAATGGTATCCTCGGCATGAATCGCTTGTTAATGGATACAAATCTGAATACTGAACAACTTGAACTCACCAATGCAATTAGTTTTTCCGGAGAAAATTTAGTGAGTATCGTAAATGATATATTGGATCTTTCTAAGATAAATGCCGGGAAACTTACTTTTGAGCAAGTAAATTTTGATTTGGAAGGACTGGTAAGGCACGTAATTTATAATTTTAGGCCGATGTTGAAGCCCAACACCAGATTGGAATTTGACATGGACTCAAACATTCCCAAAGTCTTAGTAGGCGATTCACTCCGCTTGAAGCAGATTTTTAATAATTTGGTTGGTAATGCTGTAAAATTTACGCATCAAGGGGAACTTCGGATTGCAATTTCTTATGAAAAGACTCTATCAGGAATTGTACTGCTGGCTGCCGTGAAGGATACGGGTATTGGTATAGCAAGTGACAAAGTCGACGAAATATTTATGTCGTTTACACAGGCCGAAGGCAACATTACTCGCAAGTACGGAGGCACAGGTTTGGGACTTTCTATTACTAAACATTTGATTGAGTTGCAGGGCGGTAGTATTACGGTTGAAAGTGAATTGGGTAAAGGTTCTACTTTCAGCTTTAGGTTACCGTTAGGTATTGGAAATGATGGAGATGTTGCAGTCAAAAAAGCGCAGTCAAAATGGGATAGCAAGACATTGGAAGGATTGAGAATTTTGTTGGCAGAAGATCAGGAGGTCAACCAGAAATTGGTAACCAAATTGGTTCAGAAAGCAGGAGGCCATATTGTGGTTGCAGAAAATGGTCAAGTGGCTGTAGACCAATTAAAGGATGATAGTAATTTCGATTTGGTATTAATGGATCTGCAAATGCCGATATTGGACGGTTTTTCTGCAACAGACCGTATTCGCAATGATTTAAAACTAAACATCCCAATTATTGCGATGACCGCATCGGCGATGATGGGTGAGGCAGACAAATGTTTGTCAAGAGGCATGAACGGTTATTTGTCAAAGCCTTTTGAGTTTCAAAAGTTTTTTGAAATTGTTCAGCAGTTTGTTGAAAAAGCAGATGAAAATAAAAATCCTGAACCAATACAGAAGAATGATGTAACGAAAAAACAATTCTATAACTTAAGCTGGTTGGAAGAGTTGGGAGATCCTGATTATTCTGAAGAAATTGTGCTCACTTATCTTGAGACGGTTCCTGTGTTGTTGGATAATGTCAGAGAAAGCGCAAAGGAAGGCAATTGGGAAGAAGTTTATGAGAAGACCCATAAAGCAAAAAGCCCTGTAGGATTATTTCAGGAGACCTCGCTGTATGAATTACTCTTAAAAATTGAGACTGCTGCACAGAAGAAAACAAATCTGACCGAATGCTTATTATGGATTGATGAGGCTATCTTATTAAGTAAAGAAATAGAAGAACAATTAAAGCTGGATTTGAACAAGATTAAAGCTTCTTCTGTTGAAAGGAAGTAATAAGTGTCATTAATTAAAGGTATTATCACTAAATACCGATTTTAGAAATAAACAAAAAACCACGCAACTTGCGTGGTTTTTTGTTTAAAATCATTTAATGCTTAACAAAATTCGTTAAAAGCATCTTTTAGGTTTTCAGCAATTGTTTCTGCTGGGCGCCCTTCAATGTGGTGACGCTCCAACATGTGAACCAATTCACCGTTTTTGAATAAAGCAATACTTGGAGATGACGGAGGAAAAGGGAACATATGCTCTCTTGCGGCAGTTACGGCCTCTTTATCAACTCCAGCAAAAACTGTGATTAAATGATCTGGTTTTTTTGCGCCTTCTAAACTCATAACTGCTCCTGGACGTGCATTTCTTGCAGCACAACCACAAACAGAATTTACAACCACAAATGTTGTACCTTCTGATTTTATTGCATTATTAACTTCTTCGGCAGTATGTAAATCTTGAAAACCTGCAGTTGTCAATTCAGCCTGCATTGGTTTTACCATTTCTTCTGGATACATATTTTTTATTTTAAGTTTAACTTTTGTAATGCAAAGTTACAAAGTTTCAAATCAACATATAGGTTTGAATTATAAAGTTTTGTTATAGTTTGATATTCAAGGGATAATATTAAATCAAGATTACGCAATGGGACTCAGATGAGGCAGATTAAACGGATTAAAACTGATTTATTAATTGCTTAAAAGCATAAAAATCGGCGTAAATCGGCGGATTCTGCGTGAAAAAAGAATCAATAAAATTCTATTACGGATTCTGTGTTAAAATATAGTGTGAAAAAATGATTTTACATTTTTATTAATAAAGCTGTTAAATCTTAATTTTTTTTGAGCTAAATTAGGCGTAACCTTTTAAATTTCAGTATTGATGAAGTCTTTTGATGTAAAACACAATAATACGTTTCCAAAAAAATCCAAAATCAGTCATTTTACTTTAAAAACAATAAGTATTCTTGTTATTGCTTTTTTGCATATTTCGCTTTGTTATGCTAATGAAATTAATAGTAATGTTATTTCAAAAGGTAAAAAAACACAAGAAAATAAAGGGGATAGTATTGAAAGCATGCTAAAAAGAAATGAGAAAAACAGTCATCTTCTTTTTAAAGAAAATAAAATCAACAAGGAGCATAGTTTGTTATTTGATGCAATTTATAAAAACATTCAAACGGCTGATATTACATTAAAAACGGGTATTGATTACAAAGGATTTACCTCAGAATTAGACTATGTCATTAAATTAAAAAAAACGGCTATTGATGGTATAATTCAAAATAAAAATGAGTTCCAAACCCTTAGAAATATTACAGTTACTTCGGTAATGCTAAAAGAATTACAAGCGCGAATTGAAATTCAGCTTGCAAAAATCAATAAGAATAGAACTGAATTGAGCGAAATGCAGAGCAAGATCGATTCCTTAACTATCAAAGATGCTCTTTTTATACTCCCAAAAGATCAATTGAATAGGAGATTGTATTATGACAGATACAGTCAAATGAGCTCTGATGTAAATTTGTTGAATAAAAGGTTTAAGGATGCTTTGGACAGCATCATTAAAATTCAGATCATCGCAAGTAATTTTAAGAATGACCTTCAAAAAGATGTCATCGAAACCGACAATATCAGAAAAAATGAGTTTGTTAATTTGTTATCTCCTGACGGTAATATCTTTAAACCAAGTTCTAATAAAATGTCGTTTTATGAGTCGTTCTATTATTCTTTGAGTAAAGAAGTTATTGTTTTGCTTTTTTTTATTTCAAACCATATCAATACCATTTTATGGATGTTTTTATTTATTTTGGCTTTGATTGCCTACTTAATAACGCTGAAAAATAAATATAAAAATGGAAATCTTTATTATGATATTCAGCTGTCCAAGAAAATTTTTAAGCATCCTATAGCTTGTTCTGTTTTAATATCTTTTACACTGTTCAATTTTTCCTTTGCCTTTCCTCCGTTTGCTTTTACAGCTCTTGTTTGGCTTATTTCGATGATAGCATTGACCATTGCAAATAAAGATTATTATGGCAAGAAGGAAATGGCGGTTTGGGGAATTTATTTCATTTTTATTTTTCTGGCACTCTTTGACAACAACATACTCTTGCATTCCGTAAAAGAAGTCTTTTTAATTTTATTGTTATCTTTTGGGATAGCAGCATTTAATTTTTATATCTTAAAAAAGGATACTGGGTATATTAATCCAATGTTTCGGTACACTCTTTATACCGTTATTTTATTTGAAATAGCAGCAATGTTATTTATCATATTTGAGAACAATTATAATTTTGGGAAATTGCTAATGATTGTAGGAGCAACTACAATTTTGATGTATTATCTTTTTGTAAACACCTATCGTTTAATTTTTGACATTATTAATTATTCTGATTTTTTAAAAGAAAGTGATCAGGAACGACAAATGGATATAGACCATTTGGAAGATAATGCTCTTAATCCAAAAACAAATATTTTATTCATTTTGTGTTGGCTGATAACTATCAGTAAAAGTTCCTATTTTTTTCATTCTATTGTAGATCCTGTTGTCGAATTTTTTACAATGACAAGAACTGTAGGCGACATTAATTATTCTTTTAAAAGTATATTCCTTTTCTTTTTTATTCTTATTACGGCTGTTTTTATTGCAAAGATTGTTTCTTTTTTAACGAGCAATACTTTTGCTTCATCTAATAATTCAAGAGGAAATAAATTTGGAAATTGGTTGTTGCTTGTTCAAATTACAATTTTCACAGTAGGATTGAGCCTCGCTTTTATATCAAGTGGAATTCCCATTGACCGATTGACAATAATTATTAGTGCTCTGGGAGTTGGGATTGGATTTGGTTTGCAGACTTTGGTAAACAATTTAGTCAGCGGTCTTATAATAGCTTTTGAAAAACCTGTAAATATTGGAGATGTTATTGAAATAAGCGGGCAAATGGTCAAAATGAAATCGATAGGAATAAGAAGCAGTGTCGTGACTAGTTTTGATGGTGCCGATGTTGTGATTCCCAATGGAGATTTACTAAGTCAACATCTTACCAATTGGACATTGTCAAGTAATAAAAAAAGAACAGACATTGCCATAAGAGTTGCTTTTGGAACAAATTTGGAACAAGCCAAAACGTTATTGTTTGATATATTAAAAAGCAATTCTGAGGTATTACAAAATCCCGAACCGATTGTTTGGGTAACCGAATTCAACAGTAGCGCCATTAATATCGTTGTCAAATTTTGGGTGAGTCATATTGATTTTTCCAGCGATGTAAAAAGCGAATTAATTATAGCAATCGATGCTGTCTTTAGAGAAAATAATATAGAAATTCCTTTTCCAAAAGAAGATATATATATGTTAAACAAGAAAATACAAAAGAAACCGGTGGCAAGAAAAACGATTATTAGTTTTTAACATATAAGTCATATAAGTTTCTAGTTGAAACAAAATAAAGTAAAATGGATAGTTCTTTCAAGGACTTCTTTTTGTTTCCAAAAAAGTTTTACTTATAATCTCTTTTAACCTTAATCTGAATATTGAATTGAAAAAACTTGTATGACTTATATATTATAAATTAATTGCGGCCAACGCGTTTAATTAAGTTTTTTGTTCAAAATTAAACTGTCCAACTTTCAAATGCGATTATATCTTAAATCGGAACGAGTATCCCAACGCAACATAATATTCCGGAGAAATTTTGGAAAGCCCAAAACCTGCCGAAACATCCAATTGATGATTTGGATTGAATAAATAAGTCAATCCTCCGTCGAATCTGTGGTCTGGCTTTCCTTTTTGCGGAATAAATCCAAAGAATTCGATGTATCCACCAATTTTTTCAGTAAAAGAGTACCCTGTTGTCAGAGTGTAAATAAATGTTGGTTCCGGTGTAAATCCGTCCCATTCGGCACCCAGATTGTAACTTAAAGTTTGTTTTTGTGAAAGAGTGTGCTGCATAGTGAAACGAAATTCCGGGTTATAATAAGTCGCTTTTAATTCTGGCGAAGCTAAATTTGGAAGCCCAAGATGCCCAATGAATGAGGTTGTTGGTATTATTCCTTTCTCTTCCAAAAGACGTGTTTTAAATCCGATTAAAACTGGATTAATACCCGAAATTTTGTTTGAATCATTATCTTCTATAGAGAATTCGGTAATTAAACGTAATTCAAAATGGTCATTAATTCCAAATTTTGTCAAAATCGAAGGAACAGCCATAACGGTGCTTTTCGAATTATTTTTTTCGAAAGAAAAACCATTTTCGAATTGAAGATAGCCGGTAGGTGTAATAAATGGGCATTCCGTTTGGTCAGGTCTGTCGGTTTGGATAGAGGGCAAATCTTGAGAGAAACAAGAAGTAGAATATAGTAATACAGACGCTATTATTGGTAGTACAGTTTTCATTAGTTTAGGTTTAATTTATTTTTAGACAAAACTAAAAAAATTATTTCATTTGTGTAAATAAATTTTATACATTTGTTTTTTAATCTTTTAACTATGACTAAATCCCTAGAGGAAGTGCACCAATCGGTGGCTACTCAAAATAAAACAACAGTTTTCAAAAAAATATTGGCTTTTTTTGGGCCAGCCTATTTGGTTAGCGTTGGCTATATGGATCCTGGAAATTGGGCAACAGATATTGCGGGCGGAAGTCAATTTGGATATTCCCTTTTATGGGTTTTATTGATGAGTAATTTAATGGCTTTGCTGTTGCAGAGTTTAAGCGCACGACTCGGAATTGTTACCCAACGCGATCTAGCACAAGCTTCAAGAGAAACCTATTCTAAACCCATTAATTACATTTTATACTTTTTGGCCGAAATTGCGATTGCGGCCTGTGACCTTGCCGAAGTGCTGGGAATGGCAATCGGAATCAATTTATTGTTTGATATTCCGCTTATACAAGGAGTTTTGATTACGGTTTTGGATACTTTTTTGTTATTGTTTTTAATAAATAAAGGCATCCGAAAAATGGAAGCTTTTATAATTGTATTAGTTGCAATTATTGGTTTTTCATTTATTTTCGAAATGATTTTTGCCCAACCGGAATTGGATAAAGTGATTTATGGTTTGGTGCCTTCGATACCGAGTGAAAATGCATTGTATATCGCAATCGGAATTATTGGTGCAACGGTAATGCCGCACAATTTGTACCTGCATTCTTCGTTGGTGCAAACCCGAAATTTTGACCGATCACCAAAGGGAATCAAGCAAGCTCTGAAATATAATTTTATAGATTCGACAATTGCCTTGAATTTGGCTTTTTTTGTAAATGCTGCGATTTTAATTTTGGCGGCAGCCACATTTTATAAAAATGGTATGTTTGAAGTGGCCGAGATTCAGGATGCACACCGGTTTTTGGAACCCCTTTTAGGAACCAAATGGGCTCCGGTTTTATTTGCGGTAGCTTTAATTGCGGCAGGGCAAAGCTCGACTGTTACTGGGACATTGGCGGGACAGATTGTGATGGAGGGCTATCTTAATTTACGCATTCAGCCTTGGGTTCGAAGAATTATTACGCGATTAATTGCGATTGTTCCAGCTGTTATTGTGATTTTAATTTATGGCGAAAGCGTAACGGGAAAACTGCTGATTTTGAGCCAGGTTATTTTGAGTTTACAATTGGGTTTTGCAATCATTCCGTTAATTCATTTTGTAAGCGATAAAACCAAAATGAAAGGATTTCATATTTCAAAAGCTACACAGATAGCCGCTTGGATTATAGCATTTATTATTGTTTCGCTAAATGCAAAATTAGTTTTTAATGAAATCAGTGGTTGGCTCGAATCTTCAGAAAACCCTACGATACTTTGGTTTACGGTCGTTCCTTTGGCACTTTTTTTTCTCGGATTGTTGCTATATATTGTTTTCAATCCTTTTATTTCCAAATCAAAACAGGATATCGAAAATCATTCGCCACACCTTTTAAAACTGCAATTTTCTAAGTCGGGTAGTTATGATAAAAAGAACATCGCCGTTTCTGTGGATTTTTCGCTTGCCGATGAAATTGCCTTAAACAGTGCCTTTGAATTGGGCGGAATAGAAGCAAAATACACTTTAATTCACGTGGTAGAAACCGTTGGAGCAATGGTATATGGTGAAAATATCGAGGATCATGAAACGCAAATAGATAAAAAACTGTTGAGGGAATACGAAGTAATGCTTTCGCAAAAAGGATTTCGAGTGAAAACAGAACTCGGTTTCGGCGAACCAACGAAGGTGATATCAACGATAATCAACGATGGAAATTTTGATGTATTGGTTATGGGAACTCACGGTCATACGGGCTTAAAGGATTTGATTTTTGGTACAACCGTAGATAAACTGCGTCATAAAATTTCGATACCTTTGCTGATTGTTAAAAAATAGTTGCTGAGATTCTGAGTTGCTAAGATTTTTTAAAATCTTAGAATCTCAGAATCTTAGAATCTTAGAATCTATAAAAAAATGACTTTCTCCGAAGAAAATTACCTAAAAGCGATATACCATCTGACGGCTAATCTCGATAGCGAAGTAAGCACCAATGCCATTGCCGTTGCGATGGAAACCAAAGCTTCTTCCGTGACGGATATGCTCAAAAAATTGGCCGAAAAAGATTTGGTTAACTATAAAAAATACCAGGGTGTTTCGCTGACCGAAAATGGGAAACTCGCTGCCAAAATGATTGTTAGAAAACATCGTTTGTGGGAAGTTTTTTTGGTCGAAAAACTAGATTTTTCTTGGGATGAAGTTCACGATGTTGCTGAGCAATTGGAACATATTAAATCGGAAAAATTAATTAATAAACTAGATGATTTTCTCGGAAATCCAACCGAAGATCCTCACGGCGATCCAATTCCCGACGCGCAAGGCCGTATTATTGCGATAGAAAAACAATTGTTGTCTGAGTTGCAATCCAATCAATCGGGTATATGCGTAGGGGTAAAGGACAATTCTCCAGATTTCTTAAAATACCTTGATAAGCAACAAATTGGTTTGGGAACTAGGATTGAAGTGATTGGAAAAGAAACCTTCGATTTATCTTTAAAAATAAAAGTTAATGATATCGAATTCGTGATTTCGAATAAGATTGCAAGTAATTTGTTTGTAAAAAAGAATTAGTTACAAACAGTTTTATTTCTGAATTCTAAAGTTTAAGGTTAATATCCAAAATTTTATTCATTCTTTTGTAGGGTTAAAAAGTTGACACATAGGGTTTTGACTATTTGGCACGCATTTTGATTTAATTGCTGTATATATTCTATATCAAGACATAATTTATTAAGTTTTGTTTGCTATATTTACATTACAAATTAAAAATCAGGATATTATGAAAGTACGTTTTTTATCACTCCTAGTAATAATAATGAGCTTGTTTGGTACAATTGCTTTTGCGCAAGATAGTGATACCGGGGAATTGGGTTTGCCCGGTGATAATCTAGATCTTTATGCGGTTTTGGATCTTTTTCAAAAGTCTAAAACAATAGAGGACTTTGAAAAGTCTTTGAATGATAGTAAAAATAAAATCAATAATTTGGATTTGAACGGAGATAAAAAAATAGATTTTATCAAAGTGGAAACCAAAAAAGACGGAGACGATTTTACCTTTATTCTTCGTGACCCGATAGATAAAAAAGAGACTCAGGACGTTGCCGTTATTTATGTTTCTAAAGACAAAAACAAGAAAATTTCGATGCAGATTGTTGGAGACAAGGATTTGTATGGAAAGGATTATATTGTTGAGCCAAGTCCAAAAGGAAATGCTGGTGTAACAGCAAATCCAGGTTATACGGGAAGTAATCCGGTTACAGTAAATGTTCCGGCTCAGACTACAACAGTGGTGGTAGAACAGGCTCCTATCGTACAATATGTGTACTCACCGGCTTATGTTCCATATTATCCTCCTTATTATTACGGTTATTATCCTCCTTGGTTTGGATTTGCTACTGTTATGGCTGTGGGAATCTATCGTCACAATCATTATTATTATCACGGAGGAGGCTATGGCTATCATCACACAAATGTGTATGTTAACCACCATAGTCACAATAATTATAATAATTTTAATAGAAACACCTCAAACAGGGTTTCTCACAATAACATAAATACTGGCAACAGAAACACTAATATTAATAATAGCAGAAATAATAACAATATAGGAAACTCATCACGAGACGGGAATAGAGCGTCAACGAGTGACAGAGCTTCAACAGGTAATAGAGCTTCAACTAGTGATAGAAGTTCTGTTTCTGATCGTAGCAGTGGTTCTGGTAATAGATCTTCAGTTTCAGACAGATCATCATCGTCTTCTAGGCCATCGGCTAGTAACTCTATGAGTTCGCGTTCCAGTAGTTCTAGTTTTGGTGGCGGAAGTTACCGTTCCGGTAGTAGTGGCGGTGGCGGTTTTAGAGGCGGCGGTGGCGGCGGTTTCAGCGGCGGTGGCGGCGGAAGAAGACGTTAAGAGATTATTTATTTGATAATAAAATAGACCCTGATAAAATGGTTATCAGGGTTTTTTATTTGCCGGTGTTTTAACACTGAATCCACATTTGATTTTTATAGATTTTTTTTCACGCAGATTTTTCAGATTAGCACAGATTTTTATTTTACAAAAATAAAAAATCTGAACAATTCGTATCTTATGTTAAATCCTAGTCAAAATGTCTTTTTTCAAATTTGTGTTAATTTGTGTAATTTGTGGCTATTTCGGAATCGAAGGAAAATTTCAGGTTTAAAAATAAAAAAAGGTTCCCAAAAATAATTCTGGGAACCTTTTTCAATGGTGGGGGTATCTTTTATTCGGTTGGCAAATCAGAGGTGCTAATGTCTCTTAAACTATAATATTTTCCGTCTTTTTTGACGAATAATGTCATGTAGTTTCCAGAATTGATGAGGTTTTTTGTAGAGTCGGAGATTGTATAGCTACCTAATTCGACAACTTGTTCGCCATCTTTTGAGACAAAAACTTCATTGGTTGTAAATGCAATTTTTCTGCCTCTTGCAACAGTATCAATATGGGCTTTCAAATATTCAATAATTGCTGATTTGCCAGATACTGGTTCGTGATTTTGAGGAAAGGTTACTGCGTCATCTGCAAAGTACCCTATTTGTTTCATTACGCCAGAATTATAGGTGTCGGCAAATTCATTTTCTTTGGCTTGGATTTCTTCTTTGATTTTATTAGTATCAATTGCCGAGGCTGCCGATTCTTCTTTTTTACAGGAAATTAATACCAACAATACACTAGATACAACTAATCCTTTACTAAACAAATTTTTCATAACCATCAGTTTTTAAATTTACAAATTAAAATATTGAATATTAATGACATAAATTTAATATAAAAATTGGAATGTAATGTGATTATTGATAGAAAATAGTAATTTCCCTTAACGTACTTAGTTTTGTTTGGCTTGTTTTGATGTTTTTTGATAAAAAAACAAACAAAGATGTTTTTTTGAAGATTTAGTTTATCTCTTGTTAATTACACCCACAATCGCCATTTCCGCAGTTTTTGTCGGATTTTTTTTTGAAAAAATATTTTCGAATCAAAAAAGCAAGTGCAATTCCAAGGATGCTGAAGGCGATTATTTCCTGAATCATTTCTTACTATTTTAAGATTTGAAAAGCAATTAAAGCCACCAGATAAGCCAACGAACTCATAAAAATAAGCTGGCTTGCTGGCCATTTCCAGGAGTTGGTTTCTTTTTTGGTAATTGCAAGCGTGCTGGCACATTGCATGGCAAAGGCATAAAACATCAATAAGGAAATTCCCGAGGCAAAATTGAATATTTTTTGGCCTGTTACGGGGTTTATTTCTTCGGCCATTTTGGCTTTGATGGTTGTTTCATTATCGGTTCCGCCCACGCTGTAGATCGTTGCCAAAGTGCCAACAAAGACTTCTCTGGCAGCAAATGAACTAATTATAGCGATACCAATTTTCCAATCATAACCCAAAGGCGAAATAACGGGTTCGATACCTCTTCCCATTAAACCGATGTATGAGTTTTCCAGTTTTTGTGAAGCTACGGCATTATTAAATTCTGTTGGAGACAAAGGATGTGCTTTGGTATTCTCGATTATTATTTCTTCGGCGTTTTTAAACTCTTTTCCTGGGCCGTAAGAAGCCAAAAACCATAAAATGACGGATATTGCCAAAATGATTTTTCCCGCGCCAAAAACAAAGGCCTTCGTCTTTTCAACTACATTGATGGCAACGTTTTTGAACAGCGGTAATTTATAGTTCGGCATTTCGACAACGAAGAATGTTTTGCCTTTTACTTTTAAAATTATATTCAAAATATAAGCGGCAAATATTGCCATTCCAAAACCAATGACATAAAGCAACATCAAGGTTAATCCCTGCAGGTTTAAAACGCCCATTACGTAGGTATCAGGAATTACTAAACCAATAATAATGGCATAAACGGGAAGCCGGGCAGAACAGGTGGTAAACGGAGTCACCAATATGGTAATCAATCGTTCTTTCCAGTTTTCTATGTTTCGGGTGGCCATAATGGCCGGAATGGCGCAGGCTGTCCCTGAAATCAAGGGAACAACGCTTTTTCCCGATAATCCAAATCGGCGCATAATTTTGTCCATTAGGAAAACTACTCGACTCATATAGCCACTTTCTTCAAGGATGGAGATGAATAAAAACAAGAAGGCAATTTGGGGGATAAATATCAAAATTCCTCCAATTCCCGGGATTATTCCTTGCGAAATCAAATCGGTTAGCATTCCCTGCGGCAAATGTTGGTCTGACAGGGTGCTTAATGCAGCAAAAGAACTATCTATGAGATCCATCGGAATTTTGGACCATTCAAATATAGATTGAAAAATCACAAATAAAATGAGGAAAAAGATAACATAGCCCCATACTTTGTGTGTGAGGATACGGTCTAGTTTGCTTCGGAAATCTTTGGCAACACTAGAATCTACTTTTAATCCTTCTTTTAAAACTTCATTAATGAATTGATATCGCTTAATGGTTTCCTTTTGTTGCAAACGCTTTAAATCCGAGTGGGATTTGGTAAACGTGCTTCGGATTTCATTTCGTTCCAAATTCAAAAAATTCACATCCTGCGTAATAACTAGCCACAATTTATACATTAACTGATTTGGGAATGCCTGACGAAGACTATTGAAATAATCTGCATCAATCACCGATGCATTCAGGCAAGGTTCCGTTGGAATGGTTTTGTAACTGACAATTTGGTTCTTCAATTCCTCAATTCCATGTCCTTTTCGGGAACTAATCAGCGCGATTTTGGTTTTTAATTGTTCTTCGAGATAAGGAATGTCAAGGCTAATCCCTTTTTGTTCCATTCTGTCGGCCATGTTTATGACCAAAATGGTCGGAATTTCAAGGTCTTTTATTTGGGTATAAAGAAGTAAATTTCGTTTTAAATTCTCCACATCGGTGACAACGAGAGCAACATCTGGATAGAGACGGTCGTTTTTGTTTAGTAAAAGTTCAATTACAACACTTTCATCAATGGAGCTGGCGTTCAGGCTGTAGGTTCCCGGTAGATCAAGGATATTGGCTTTGATATTGTTGGGCAGTTTGCAAAAACCCATTTTTTTCTCGACCGTAATTCCCGGATAATTTCCCACTTGCTGATTCAGACCGGTAAGTTGGTTAAAAACCGAAGTTTTCCCTACGTTTGGATTCCCAATTAAAGCAACGTTGATATTTTTTAAACTCATTTTATTTGTTGTTAATGAGTTCTATCTCAATTTGTTTGGCGGTCTCAACGCGAATGGCAAGATGAGAGCCATTAATATCCAGGTATAGTGGATCTCCAAAAGGAGCAATTTGAAGTAATTCAACCTCATTGCCCGGCAAACAGCCCATTTCCAAAAGTTTTAATGGTACAGAATCGATATCAAAATCCAGTATGATGGCTTTTTGGCCTTTTTTGAGAGAATGTATCGTTGTTTGCAAAGCTTATTTAGATTGAATTAAGATTGCAAAAATACATTTTTTATTATAATTAATGTTGATTATTATCAGATTTAGTCATTTTTTTCATTCTCACAAAGCCAGTTAATATCTTCGATCAATCGTTGGATTTCTTCTTTCTTTGTTCCGTCATAAAAACCTCGCACTCTTCTTTTTTGGTCCACCAATACAAAATTCTCGGTATGAACCATATCATACAATTGTTCCGGTTTTCCAAGTTTTACTGCCAAATAGGATTTTCGGGCCATGGTATAGATTTCTTTTTTGTCGCCAGTCACCAGATTCCACTTTCCATCGATGACACCATATTTTTTGGCATAGGCTTTTAGGGCAGGAACACTGTCTGTTTCTGGAAAAACAGTGTGGGAAAGCAACATTACTTTTGGATTGTGCTGCACTGCTTTTTGGACATCAACTAGATTGGTGGTCATTTTTGGGCAAATAGAACCACAAGTAGTAAAGAAAAAATCGGCTACATATACTTTGCCTTCATAATCTTTTTGGGTAATTGTTTTTCCGTTTTGGTTCACAAAAGAAAAATTGGCAATCGTGTGGTACTTGCTTACATATTGTACGGTGCTGTCCACCAATTCTGGGTTTACATCGGCAGGATTATAGATAGGCAATGTTTTAGCGGGTTTTAATGCCCCGTAAAACAGGTAAATCGTTATGGAAGAAAAAATCAATACACCAACAATGTAGGTTCTGTATTTTTTTAAAATTGACAACATAAAAATGATTTGGTGCAAAAATACAAAAAGGAGTTTCTTTTTTTGGATTATTTAATTTTTAGATTTATTTAAAATAATTTAACAAACCAATGAATTTTTAAATATGTTTGTAACAATTTCTAAATATTTAACAAATGAATAACGTATTGATCAAAAGACTTTTTTTTGTGATTCCAGCGCTGATTTGGGTGTCTGAAAGCCAGGCACAATCAGTTGCAAAAAAGATTGAACCGGGAATCAATGTCTCCTATATGGATAAAAACGCCAAACCGAATGATAATTTTTTTCGTTTTGTGAATGGTGCATGGTTAGACAAAACTGAAATTCCGTTGGACAGAACTTCTTGGGGAAGTTTTAATGAGTTAAGAGAAAAAACAGACAAAGATGCTTTGGCAATTTTGAAGCAAGCGTCCAAAAATCCTGCTTTCAAATCGAACACTGACGAAGGGAGAGCAATAAGTCTTTTCAAGACGATTATGGATACCGTTGCACGCAATAAGGCAGGAATAGCTCCTTTGAAACCATATTTGGCTAAAATTGATAACGTGAAAAACATTAAGGATTTACAAAAGGTTTTGGTTGAGTTGGAACCTGTTTTTCCTGCTGGTTTTTTTGGTGTGAGAATTGCGGCTGACAAAAAGGACAGTAATAAAAACATCTTAAATGTAGCGCCGGGAAGTCTGGGATTGCCAGACAAAGATTATTATTCATCTGTGGATAAGGATTCTAAAGAGAAAAAAGAAAAATACGAACAGCATGTTGCCAGAATGCTTCAACTTATAGGAGAAAATCAGGAGCAGGCTAAAGGTAACGCTTCCAGAATTTTGGCTTTGGAAACAGCACTATCCAGTTCTCGATTGGATAGAGTAGAACGAAGAGATGCTCGTTTGCAAAACAATCCAATGACTGTTGCCGATTTGCAAAAAATGACACCCGCAATAGAGTGGAATTCTTATTTTTTAGGTTTAGGGTTTAAAAAATTAGATACCATAAATGTTTTGCAACCCAGATACATGAAAGCGTTGCAGGCAATATTTACAGAAAACAAAGTTGCCGATTGGAAGGCATATCTGAAATGGACTATTCTTAATGCAACCGCCAAAGAGTTATCCAATAATGTAGAAGCCGCCAATTTTGATTTTTATGGAAAAACCTTAACGGGCGCAATCAAAGAAAGACCAAGAGATGACAGAGCTTTGCAGGTTATCAACACAACGATAGGGGAAACATTGGGAAAATTATATGTTGAAAAAATGTTTCCGGCTGAAGCCAAAGAAAAAGCAAACCTAATGATCAAAAATATCGTTTTGGCTTATCAGAACCGTATTCAGAATTTGCCTTGGATGTCACCAGAAACTAAGATTAAAGCAATCCAAAAATTGAAAACGATTAATCCAAAAATTGGATATCCTGATAAATGGAAGGATTATAGTGCATTGGTGATAAAAAATCCGGCAGAAGGCGGTAGTTATTTTGAAAATATGAGGAATTGCAGCCGTTGGAATTTCAAAACCGACATGGATAAACTTTCAAAACCAGTTGATAAAACAGAATGGCACATGTCTCCGCAAACTGTAAATGCGTATTACAATCCGTCGTATAATGAAATTGTATTTCCGGCTGCTATTTTGCAACCGCCATTTTACAATTACAAAGCAGACGAGGCTGTAAACTATGGAGGTATCGGAGCTGTAATTGGTCATGAAATATCTCATGGATTTGATGATTCCGGAGCCCGTTTCAACGCTGAAGGAAACCTTGTGAATTGGTGGACTGATGAAGATTTAAAACAATTTACTGCATTAGGAAGTTTACTCGCCAATCAATACAGTGCTTTGGAGCCACTTCCGGGAATCCATGTGGACGGGAAGTTTACTCTTGGTGAAAACATTGGAGATTTGGGAGGTGTAAATGCCGCTTATGATGGTTTGCAGTTGTTTTTGAAACCTAATAAAAACCCAGGATTAATTGATGGATATACACCAGAACAACGTTTCTTTATTTCTTGGGCTACAGTTTGGAGAACAAAAATGCGTGACGAAGCTATAAAAAGCCAAGTTAAAACAGATCCGCATACCCCAGGAATGTATCGAGCTTATGTACCAATTCAGAACGTTGATGCTTTTTATCAGGCATTCGACATAAAACAGGGTGATGGAATGTATGTTACTCCAGAGAAAAGAGTCAAGATTTGGTAATAGATTTATGATTTTTAAAAACAAAATCCCACTTGTCGTTTTGACAAATGGGATTTTGTTTTTTTAGGTTTGAACGTGTTTATTACTTAACCACTAGAACTAGAATTATTTCAATAAATACTCCTGCATAAATCGTATCGTAGCAAGGCGTTGATAATCGATATTTGCTTTCTTTTTAAAGCCGTGACCTTCGTCTTTGGCTTCAAGATACCAAACGGTGTTGCCTTGCGCTTTTAGTTTGTCTCTCATTTGAATAGCTTCTGTTACAGGAACTCTAGGGTCATTTTTCCCTTGAATGATAAACATTGGCTTTTTGATTTTGTCGGTATTGTTCAAAGGAGCCATTTTATCGAAAAATGCTGCCATTTTTTCGTCTCTTTCATCGCCATATTCGACTCTTCTTAAATCCCTACGATATTCCTCGGTATTTTTTAGAAAAGTATTGAAATTGGAGATTCCAACAATATCAACAGAACATTTTAATTTGTCGGCAAAATGATAGGCCGTTGCGAGAGTCATGTAACCACCATAGCTTCCGCCCATAATCATTATTCTGTCTTTGTCTAATTCGGGTTGGAGTGCAATCCAGTCCAGTAACGCTCCAATATCTTTTACAGAATCCTCTCTGAGAAATCCATTGTCTTTTGCCAAAAATGTTTTTCCAAAACCAGCGGAACCTCGAACATTTGGAAAAATTATGGAAATTCCCATTTCATTTGTGTAATAATTACTGGCACCCAAAAACGAAGCTTGTGACTGTGCTTCGGGACCGCCATGGATATTGATAAGAACGGGTCTTTTTCCTGTGAATTTTGGTGAGGCAGGATAATAAAAACCTGAAATCGTTAAATTATCAAAGCTTTTCCATTCTATGAATTTGGGAGTAGCCATATCAGATTGTTGCATTTCGCCAAGTTCACTTTCAGTCCACTGTTCAATTTTACCGCTTTTTAAGTTTAATTTAAAGACATCTGAGGAAGTTTGGGCTGTCGATTCAGAAAAGAAAATGTTCTCATTGTTTTTGGTAAAATCAACATTTCCAATTAGTCCTATCGGAATATTTTTAATTTCCTGATAAGATTTGTCAGCAGTATTCATAAGATACATTTTGTTTCTGCCTGCTTCATTGGTTACAAACACGATCTTTTTTTTGTCTTCAGAAATAGAATATTGTTCTACGTTCCAAGGAATTTTGGAAGTATAATACGTTATTTTTTTTGTTGATAAATTTAGCGTAGCCAATCGTGCAAATTCATTGTCGCGGTCGGTTACAAACCAAATTTCGTCTTGTTTATCGCTATATTTTGCATTGGTTTGAACAATGTTTTTTGATTTTCGGTCTGTAATTTCTGTTAGTTTGCCAGTTTCGGTGTCCAAAGCCCATAAATGGGATTCGTTTGCCGAAATATATTCGCTAACCAATAACTGTTTATTGTCTTTTGAAATATCCTCAATTCCCCAGCCACCACCTTTTACCTCAAGAATAAGCTTGTTTGAGGCTGGATTGTTTGGATCCATGTAATAAATATCCCTGTCTCCACCGTTTCTTTTGGTAGAGGAATAATAAAATCCTTTTCCGTCTTTGCGCCAAGTCACACCTCCGTTTTGCGATTTTCCTCCATCGGTTAGTAAGGTTGACTGCAGTGTTTTTAAATCCAATTTGAATAATTGTCCAAATTCATTACCGCCAATATCTTTGGAATAAATAAGATATTCCCCTTTGATAGGTTCATACGAAGCACCACTTACAGGCTCGTCAAAAAATGTAATTTGTTTTCTTGCACCCATCGGCATTGACACAAGATGCAATTGTGAAGTAGAACCAAATCGGGTGTTGATTATGATTTCGTTTTTTAAAGGATGAATTTCGGCTAAACTGGCGCCTCTTGCCTCCGAATATTTTTTAACCTGTCCAGCCAACTCACTCGGAATTGAGGCTATGTTTTCGGTTATTAAATTTTCATTTGGCGAGACATAATTTTGTTTTTGCTGCGCAGAGACAAATGATAATCCAATGAAAGTGGGGACTAATACGAAAAATTTGATTTTCATAAATTACTTTAGATTAAGGTTAGTATTATAATTTTTCTTTTTATACATCGCATAATTAATGAGATACAGGCCAATTAAGGTTATGCTTCCGCCAAAGACAATTGCCATCGTTAATGGCTCATCAAAAATGAGAGCTCCCAAAATAACTGCGACTATCGGGTTCATATAAGCATAAAGACTGCTCAATTCTGTTGGGAGTTTTTGCAGTGCATAAATAAAAGCAATAAAAGTCAATATTGAACCAAAGATAACCAAATAAGCAATTGACCACCAGGAATTTGCAGGAATTTCTGAAATTCTGATTCCTGTTCCTGTAGCACCAATCATCGCATAGAGAAGAATACTGGAAATAAACATTTGTAATCCCAAGCTAAAATACGGATTAAAACTCGCGGCTTTTTTCTTGGTATATAAAGTGCCAAAAGCCCAAGTAATTGTTGCTGCTATCGATAGAACTATTCCAAATCGAAAATTGGGTTGCAAAAAATCAAGAAGATGCTCATAAAAAACGACACAAACGCCACCAAAACAAACCAAGATTCCAAAAACGGCCAATCTGGTAATTCTTTCGCCTTTAAAAATGCTAATAAATACAATCCACACAGGGACCATCGCCCCAATGATAGCTCCCAATCCACTGCTAATGAATTTAACACCCCAAGTACTGAGGCCATTACTTAAAACAAAATTGAGCAAACTTAGAATGATGATGCTTTTCCATTGTTTTCCTTTGGGCCAAGGCGTTTTTTTTAAGATAAAGAAACACAAATAAAGAATTCCTGCAATAAATTGTCTCGTGGCGGCGACCTGCAGACCCGGCATGTGTGATACCGCTTCTTTGGAAGCCAACCAAGTAGTTCCCCAAAAAAAGCTCACCCAGCATAAGGCCAAAATAGGCAGTCCAATGGATTGTATTTTTGATTTAAAGGCAGTCTTAATTTTTGTTCTCAATTTATTTAAAGATAGTTTTTAATAAAACCATAGTTCAAAACCTTTTCGATATTGTGACTTAAAATCAACTTTTTAACAGAAGGTTCAGAATGGATAAACTGAGGTAAAGATAAGGCTAATTCAGTTGCTTTTTGTGTATAATATGCTTCTCTTGTTGGATGAAATGGGCATACGCCGTTGTAAATTTCGTTCCAGGAATTTAATGCGATGATTTTAAGGATAATACCAATGCAATCTTCCTGATGAATAAAATTGATGGGCGATTTCGGGTTTTCCAGATTTTGTTTTCCTGCTAAAAAATGAATTGGATTTCGGTCTTCGCCAATGAGTCCGCCAAAACGGAGAACCGTTGTTTTGAAATTGGAGTTCATTTGCAAAAGCATTTCGGCTTCCAATAATTGTTTACCGCTTTCGGTATCGGGTTTTGGAGGGGTTTCTTCGGTGATTGTTCCAGTGATTTCTCCATAAACCGATGTTGAACTCACAAAGAGCACATTCTCGACAGTTGATTTCTGGATATAAGGAATAAGTGTTTTTATTTTTTCGACAAAAATCTTTTCATTCGCAGTTGAAGCATCGTTGTTTTTTCCTCTTAATTGAGGCGGAATGTCGATAATTAAAGTTTCACTTCCATCGAGAAAGTCTGCAATAGTATTTCCATATTCGACTCCTCCATTGGAGAGGGTTGGGGTGAGGTTTATCAAAAATGGGGCGATGCCTGCCGACTTTAATGCCTGAAGTTTGCTTTCAGATGTAGTAGAACCTTTTACCGAAAAACCATTTGTTAGTAAGGCTTTCGCCAAAGGAAAACCCAGCCAACCGCAACCCAATATGCTAATTTGTGCCATTTGTACTTTGTAAATAGTTCTGCTGTTGGCAAAAGAACAAAATTTTTCTCAAGGTTTTTCCAATTGAATTCTCGCAAAGACGCAGAGGCGCAAAGTTTTGAGTCATTTTCTTTGCGCCTTCGCGTCTTTGCGAGAAAAAACAGCTATTAATTCACTTTCAATGTGTCTTTTGCTGCCTTTGGATTTTCGTTTATTATTGGTTTTAATACCGCAGGATTTACTACCGGAGCAATCACTTTCGGGGTTTTTCTTATTTTTTGAGAAATGATAACTGCATCGTTTAGGATAAAAGGAGTAGGCATCATCCAAGTTTCCCTTGGAGTCATCGAAAACAGCGGATTAGTCATTAAATCAAATGAACTCTCCATTACATCCATATCGAGAACTGTTGCTTTGTTTATAATGAATTGCAATACCAAAGGCTCATTGTTGACCACATAATAGCTCAACAGTTTTTGACCGTTTCGATCCAATTCTGTTCCTTCTTGTCCCAAAGTAGTTGCTCCATTTGCCTTGAAATTGTAAAAACGCATAATTTCATTAGCAAAAATGTCATAGCGGTTTACTTTTCGGTTTGGCGTGATTTGTATTTTCAAATATCTTTTGGAATCCACCACGCTGTCTCGTAGAAAAGTAATGCTTGGTCCGGCAATGACTTTCTGCGGCGCTTCTGCACAATAAGTAAATTCTGAATTGTATTTACTGAACAGCTTCAACTTATTGAAAATTTTTGCTCCTTTCGGGTTTTCGCCCAAATACCCTTTTGTCCAAGAATCGAGATTGGTATCATAGGTTAGCCAATATGATTTGTTGGTATTTGCATTATGGAGATAAACCAAACTGTTGGATTTGGCTTGACCCGATTCATAACCTGAATGGTATTGTGCTTTCGCAAAAAAGAGGACAGCCGCTAATAAGAACAATAATGACCAACTTCCTTTTTTGACATAATCTCCAAAAAGAGGCAAAAGCAATCCAAATAGCAAAACGGTCAAAATCGCGCTTCCAAACAACACTTTCAGTCCCAAACCAACCGGAAACATTACGATAAACGGAGCAACAATCAGCAAGGCAGGAATACCCAAAATGAGGTTTACAATCCAATTTGATTTTTGGGTGAAAACAAAAATGGCAAAGGCAACCAGTCCAAAATATACTGGAATAATAAGGAATCCTGCACCACGTAAACTATCGGCAAGGAATGCATTTAAAACAATCCAAAACAATAAGGGAGCCACATAATGTATCATTGTGACTTTTGGTTTGGAAGCAACTTTATAAAAGAAAAAACAAATCGAAATACTCAACAATACAAAAGAGGCAATGTAATCGTGTCCGTTGTAAGTGAATCCGTTGAGAAGGTCATTGTATTGCGAATTCAATATCAACAATCCCTGCCAACCATAATAAGTGATTAAACTACTTACAATCAAAGCACCCAAGAGCGGAAAAAATCCTTTCATAATTTCTCTTATCTTCAGCATTCTTTTGGCTTTCGCCAAAAATATCAAAACAAGTAGCAAACCGGCGGCGATCAATGTCATTGGCATTACCCAGGAAAATGGATAACTGATAAACGTAAACGGAATCGTAAAATAAACATCATCGGTTGTCGAAGCCGTGGCGTTCAAATCAGCATTAGAGAAATAATTTAGCAATGGCATCAAATACGAACCTTGATGTTTCAAGCTGTTTTTGTCCAAATGCGCTGCATCGTCCTGTTGCGTATGGTAATTAAAATGTCCGTCGATAAAAGCAAAATTAAATCCCTGAATATCGCCTTGTTCTCTAAAAACGGTTAAATCGGTATCATTCGGCAACATTTTATAAATGCTGTACATCAACGAATTTGAAACCGGATACGATACACCGGCTTTTGAAAATGCAGCAACCAAACCTGCATTTCCTTTGTTGGTTTCCATCAGCATATAACTCGGCCCCGATGAACCGCGGGCTTCAAAATTCAATACCAATCCTATTTCTTTGGCCCATTGGTGTTCAGTAACAAAAAGAGCGGCACCATTCAAGCCCAATTCTTCGGCATCGGTAAACAAAATAATGATATCGTTTTGATGTTTGGTTTTTGCATTCAAAAAGGCACGTACGCCTTCCAAAATTGTCGCCACGCCCGAGGCATCATCACTTGCTCCGTGCGAAAAAGAATGTGGTGCGCTGTCATAATGCGAGAGTAACAGCAATGCTTTACCATCTTTGGAACCCTTAATGCGACACATAATGTTTTTGGATTTCACCAAATTTCCCCAATCAGTCAGTGTGTAACCTTCCTGAACAGTTGCCTGTAAACCCAGTTTTTTGAGTTCGCGGATAATGTAACCGCCCACAACTTCGTGGTTTTGAGTTCCTACATAATGGGGTTGTTTGGCAATCGAATTAACGTGTTCCAAAGCCCTGCTGGTTGAAAATTCCGTTATTTTATTTTCCTCGCCAGCTGACCACGATGGCATCAGGGTAGCAAATAATAGTCCCAAAATCCCAAGGATGATGACAACGCTTATAATGGAGGAATAATTCTTTTTCATATTGTGGGGTTTTAAATGTCTTTTTTAACTAGCACATAATAATCATTTTCCAAAGCCATATAACCTTGGTTGTACAGGAAATAGTAGGTATTCCCAGACTTGGTATTCAATATGTTGGTGAAAAATTCAAAATCAAAACCCCTGCTCATCAGCTTGGTTTTGGTTGTTGTAGTTTTTCCGTCAGAATTTAATTCCGACAAAATTCGGTAATTTTTGCGCAATTTGTTATTGATATTGCGCATATAATTCGTACTGTCTTTATTTATTTTATTGTTGTAAGCATTTCGGCAGCCATCGCTACAGAACTTTTTGTCCTCGCGACCCACGAAAGGTTCTCCACATTCAAGACAAGTTTTCATAGTACTTTCTTTTTATAACAATTAATAATCAAAATTATTTCATTTTTTTGGAGCGAATGATAAGGCATTATTTGTAATCATGGGTTCCTGCTGTTGCCTTTATCTCTCCACTCCGTTACGAGGATATCGGCGCCATCGTTTCTGGTACTACAGCGGGTTTGGGATTAAATTAAGCCCATTCTTCGGATTGGCAAAATCATTCCAAATACAAAACCATCTTTCTATTAAACCTATTGCCCAAATCCGTTGTAGCTGTTACCTGAAGTTATTTTTTTTCAATCCACAAATTTCCCCCAGTATTGGAATAGGTAAGAGGTAAATCAGTAAAAGTATTTTTATGATGTTTGTGTAAGTATTCTGAAAATATTTTAATTTCAAACTTTTCATTATACATTAAAAATGCTTTTAAAATGTAGTCTTCATTCCAATTAAATCCTCTAAATACCCATTCTTTTGGGTATTCAAACGGATAAAAAACATCGTGAAAATGAATTAAAACACCACTATTAAGAATTGGTAAAATTTCAAATAAAATATAATTTACATCACTTCCAGTTTTTGTCACGTGTGTACTATCTACAAACAAGATATCTCCAGATTCAAGTTTTCGGAAAACATCTAATGAAATTAATTGAACATCTGATTCAATCACTTTTATTTTTTGTTTATCTTTTTCTGTCATTAATGAAAATAATCTTTCGGAATAAGGATCGATAAAAGTTAAATCAATTTGATTTTTAAAAAACAATTCATTGGTGTCTAACATAACTGCCGATGAAAATCCCGAACCAATTTCTATTATTCTTTTTGGTTTAAAATGTCTTATAAATGAATACAAAATAATGCCATCCGTATAAGAGTAGTATCCATTTTCAAATTGATACCTTATATTAGTTTGTTTTTCAGCTTTAAAAGGCATTTCATTATAGTATTGAGTAAATTGTTTAACTAGTTTTATTTGCTCATCTGTTCGCAAATCAACACCTTGAATACCATCTATTTCTACATTTTTCCATATTTCAGTTTCTCTTTTTTTAATATCTTCAATTGAAATAACTGGAGAATAGAAATGTCCATTAGGGTGAGCAGAATTTAAACTTTGTTTATATAAGACCCTAACGTATGGTAATTTATTTACAAAAGTTTTTATTTTATTTTTTAATTTCATAATCGGTTTTTTATAATTTCAGGTAACAGGGCTATTTAGGATTTATGGTTTTGTGAATGGTTTGTATTCACTTTTAAAAAATGGCTAATATTCAGCGCACAGTATTTCTCTCTAGATTAACTGTAGCCAAATATACATAAAAAAATTCCATTTACAAACGGTTACAAATAATTACAATCGAAAGTAAGCAGTTAGCAACCGAATAATTTTTGTAAGCCACCGCATCTTTGCCCCATCGAAATGAAACAAAGTATATGTCAATAGCAATAGCAAGTTTCAGTTTTAATAAAAATCATTTATACGCACTATTTAAATTTTACACGCCATGAAAAACAAAGTACTATTAATCGGAAACGCAGGAAATGACCCAACTATCAAATCTTTGGATGGAGGAAGAAAAGTCGCCAATTTAACCATCGCTACGCATGATCATTACAAAAACGACAAAGGGGAACGAGTAGAACAAACAGAATGGCATAACATTGTCGCGTGGGGAAAAACCGCCGAAATCATCGAAAAATTTGTTATCAAAGGTAAACAAATAGCCGTTGAAGGAAAACTCACCCACAGAAGTTATGATGATCAAAACGGTGTGAAACGATTCATCACCGAAGTACTGGTAAATGAAATTACACTGCTCGGGAAGTAGATTCTTGTTGCTCACAATTACATCTCGTAATTTCCAAAAAAAAAAAAAGAGTTCCATGGTTTTGGAACTCTTTTTCTCAATATTAACTAATTAACAATTGTCAGGGCTTATGATAAAACAACAGGAAATTGAAACCCGTTGGTATATTGCATTTTGAATGTGTTGTAATCAAGCCGATTTTTTCAGTAAATCAAACATTGGGCAACGACTGCAGCGCTTTTTTTCACTCTTTTTGTATTTTTCGCAACAATTCGATTTGCAGTTTGAAGCCACTTTACAACTGGACTTGCAACTCGATTTACAGCTTTCTATCGCTTTTATTTTCTTGAGGATTTCTTTTTTATCCTTTTTCTTCTTCTTATCCTTCTTTTCTTTTTCTTTCTTGCTCACTTTGTAAAGAATTAAAACCAAGACAAATGTATATTATTTTTATCTATTCTAAATAAACTTTAACATATTTGGAGTAAAAAAAATCCCCAAAAGGCAAATCATGCATTTTGGGGTTGCTATTCATTTCGTTGTAGAGACGTTGCAATGCAACGTCTCTGACTGCAACGTCTCTACAGTTGTTTTATTTGGCTGGAGCTGCGGCGCTGGCGATTGCCATTTGCTGAATATCACGATCAAAAAGATACAAACCGCCTTTGTCATCACCAATAAGGTTAATTTTATCCAAAATATTTTTGGCAGTTGCTTCTTCTTCAATTTGCTCGGCTACATACCATTGCAGAAAATTATGGGTGGCATAATCTTTTTCTTCAAATGTGATGTGAACCAACTTATTAATCGATTCCGAAACAAAAACTTCATGTTTGTATAATTCTTCAAACATTCCTTTGAAAGTTTCATAAGACGTTTTGGGTGCTTTCAGGTCGGTAACCTGAGCATGACCACCACGTTCATTAACATACTTGATTAATTTGAGCATATGCAAACGCTCTTCATCTGATTGGGCATACATAAACCTTGCAATTCCTTCGAGTCCATTTACCTCAGACCAACAAGCCATTGACAGATAAATTTGGGATGATTCTGCTTCGATACGAATTTGTTTATTCAGTGCTGTTTCAATATTTTTTAGTAACATGATTTCTGGTTTTTTAGTAAAATTAGAAAAAAAATAGTTAAATGAATGTCTTTTTATTTGCAAAAACGAAATAACACTGTCAATTTAGAATCTTTAAAAACGCCTTAAAATTGAACCAAAAAGTAAGAATGAATGGCTGAATTGCCCAAAATTGTAAGGTGAAAACTAAAATAAAAATTGGAGAAAAACTTTGTCATTTTCTTAGGAAACATTTCCCTAAATTTGCTGTCATTATTTAGTTATAAAAAAACGACTATGTTACAAATCGCATTTATTAGAGAGAATCAAGAGAAAGTAATCAAAGCTTTGGCCAAAAGAAATATGGATGCCAGAGGGATTGTTGAAGAAGTGGTAGGACTGGATGAAAAACGTCGTGCTACACAAGCCGAGTTGGACAACACTTTATCCGAATCTAATAAATTGTCCAAAGATATTGGGGATTTGATGAAAGCAGGGGAAAAGTCGAAAGCGGCTATCCTTAAAGAAAAAACGGTTTTATTAAAAGAGAAAAGCAAAGTATTGGGTGAAAATGCTGTCGCTTTAGCCAATGAACTAACAGAGAAACTGTACACTTTGCCAAATCTTCCGGCTGATATTGTTCCCGAAGGAAAAACCCCCGAAGATAATTTAAATGTTTTTGAGGAAGGAGAAATTCCCGTTTTGCACGAAGGAGCGCAACCGCATTGGGAATTGGTGAAAAAATATGACATCATCGATTTTGAATTGGGTGTAAAAATAACCGGGGCCGGATTTCCTGTTTACAAAGGAAAAGGTGCTCGTTTGCAACGCGCATTAATCAATTATTTCCTTGATAAAAATACAGAGGCAGGTTACAAAGAAGTTCAGGTTCCACATTTGGTAAATGAAGCTTCGGCTTATGGAACCGGGCAATTACCAGACAAAGAAGGGCAAATGTATCACGACGCTGCCGATGATTTGTACTTGATTCCAACTGCTGAGGTTCCTGTGACAAATATTTTCAGAGATGTTATTTTGACCGAAAATGAATTCCCGGTTAAATACACTGGTTATACGCCATGTTTCCGTCGTGAAGCGGGTTCATACGGGGCGCATGTACGTGGTTTGAATCGTTTGCATCAGTTTGATAAAGTCGAAATCGTTCGTGTGGAGCATCCTGATAAATCGTATGCAGCGCTAGACGAAATGGTAGAACATGTAAAAAGTCTTTTGCAGGATTTGAAATTGCCATACCGAATTTTGCGTCTTTGCGGAGGCGATATGGGATTTGCATCGGCATTGACTTATGATTTTGAGGTGTATTCTACGGCGCAAGAACGTTGGTTGGAAATATCATCGGTGTCTAATTTTGAGACTTTCCAGACCAATCGTTTGAAATTGCGTTTCAAAGACAAGGACGGTAAAAACCAGTTGGCACACACGCTAAACGGAAGTTCATTGGCTTTGCCAAGAGTCCTTGCCGGAATTTTGGAAAATTACCAAACGCCGGAAGGAATCGTGATACCAGAAGTGTTGCGACCATACTGTGGGTTTGATATCATCGATTAATTTCGATTAAAAATAGAAAAAGGGAAATCGCAAGATTTCCCTTTTTTATTAACCTGAATTCGATTGTTGGATAATGTATTTTTTGTCAAGTTTGTCATTCCGACAAAGCAGGGTGTTTTAGTTACTATAAATCTATTTTTTAGCCTTATCAAGTTCTCCTATTGTTAGGGTCAATAAGCCTTTGCTTTTGTTGTATATGTTTTGATATCCAGAATTTGTTGTTCCCTGCGAAGGTGTGCGGGTGATATTGGCGATTCGGGTTTTAAAATCGGTTATTTCTGTGTCGGTCAAATTAGAAGTGCTCATGACAACGACAAGCGATTTAAAACTTTTCTGTGAATTTGAGCTATTCGGAATTCTTGTTTTATTTGTAAAACGGGGATCATTGTAGATTGCTAAACTCTCGGGATCTTTGATTTCCGAAGCGGGGATTGCTCCTGCAAGATACAATTCGATGTCCGCATAATTATTGGCAACGCTCGTGAGTATTCCTTGTACTTTATCCCAATGACTTGTGAAATTTTGAGGTACCACCCAATTTCCCCAACGGTGAAACATTTCGTGTAAAACAGGACCACTATCAATGTTGTTTTTGTAAAGGAAATAAATACCCTGCAGTTTGCCTGATGAACCAAATTTTGAGCTGTGGTCAAATAAATCCAACCCAATACCTTGCGTATCATTTTTTACATGCTGAAATTCTCCGTAAGGCATCCCCTGCGGAAGATCTGCATTGTTCATTACTACGATGATGAAATCGAATTCGTCTTTTAGAGCGGGATAAATCTCTGTTTTACAAAGCGTTTTTATTTTTGCAGTCGCTTCTACAGAATTGATGGAATGGCTATTCCAGTAATTGTATTCTTCGGTTGATAATTTTAGAGCGCTAAAAGTATTTGAAGGTTCAATCTTTAAATTGGTAGTCACAGGAGGCGTTGCAGGTGTTGCCGGAGTTTCTTCATTGTTGCTATCACCGCTACAGGCAGCGAAAAACAAAATAAGAATAAGAAATAGAGGAGAAATTAGGTTTAATTTAGATTTGAATTCCATAAAGTTTTTTTGATTATTAAACAAAAATCAGACCGTAAAGGAAATTAAAATTTTA
Source organism: Flavobacterium gilvum (assembly GCF_001761465.1). Classification (NCBI taxonomy): domain Bacteria; kingdom Pseudomonadati; phylum Bacteroidota; class Flavobacteriia; order Flavobacteriales; family Flavobacteriaceae; genus Flavobacterium; species Flavobacterium gilvum. The sequence goes on from NZ_CP017479.1 coordinate 1,086,310, forward strand.
ATACTAAAAAATTTGTACGATTACTTTGAATGGTTAATTTGAAGTTTCGAGATGGGACACAGATGATTAAGATTAAACAGATTCATAAAGATTTTTAATTATTTAAAAGCGTAAAATCTGCAAAAATCTGCGCCGTCAGCGTGAAAATAATCAATAAATCGGTTTCCCTAAAATAGATTTAGAATAATAATAATTACTTTTACCAACTTAATGAAACAACAGCTTTTTTTAATGTTGTTTTAATGTTTCAAAAAGTAGAATTTACCGTTGTTATATCGTCGAAAAACAGATTTTCTGAGTGAACTTTATAAATTATGAAAAAGTTACTGCTATATCTGAGTTTGTTTTTGCCAATGTTTGTTTTTTCCCAAAACGAGCAATTGGCACAATATTACTATGATAAAGGTGATTTTGAAAAGGCGTTGGTTAGCTATCAGGAATTATCGGAAGGTTTGGCAACCAATCCTTTTTATTTTCAGCGAAAAATAGATTGTATGCAGCAATTGCTCCAGTTTGAAGCAGCTGAAAAAGAAATTCAGGATCGCTTGAATAGATACAAGCAGGCAACACTTTTGGTCGAATTGGGATACAATTTTCAATTACAAAAAAATGATGCAAAAGCAAAAAAGTATTACGACGATGCCATCGACAGAATCAGGAAAAGTCCGAATGAAGTGTTTGGGGTTGCCATTTCTTTTGAAAGAAAAGTGCTTCTTGAATATGCTTTAAAATCGTATGAAGTTGCTTCTCAATTGGTGCCAACATTTGATTTTAGATATCAAACAGCTTTGTTGTATGGGCAGTTGGGTAATATGGATCAGATGATTGACAATTTTCTCGAGGAAGCGGTTATTAACCCTCAAGCTTCAGTTATGATTCAGAATCAATTGTCGCGCTTTATGTCAACCGATGGAGATTCGAAATTTAATGAAAGCCTTCGAAAAGCATTAATAGTGAGAGTTCAAAAAAGCCAAGACATTTTTTGGAATCAGTTTTTGAGTTGGTTTTATATGCAGCAAAAAGAATTCGGAAAGGCATTTATACAGGAAAAAGCAATCTATAAACGCAATCCGGAATCGTTGGCGAATATTTTAAGTTTGGGACAAATTGCCATTGGCGAAGGTGACAACGAAGTGGCTACAGAGGTTATGGATTATGTATTAGCAAATACTTCAGATGTTGAATTGATAGTGCAAGCCAATGCGTATCTTTTGCAAATGAAAATTGACAAAGCACAAGAGAAAGATTATGCTGCTATTGATGTCCAATTTGGACTTTTGTTAAAACAATACGGTATTACTCCGGTTACCTTATCTTTGCAGCTGAAACAGGCGTATTTTGCGAGTTTCATAATGAAAAATCCTGAAGAAGGGAAAGCAATTATCAAACAGGCGATGGAATTGCCACTGAATCCCTACGATCAGGCGCAATGCAAAATGGAGTTGGCAGATATTTTGCTTTCAGAAGAAAAGTTCAATCAGGCGCTTCTTTATTATTCGCAGATTCAGGAGAATTTGCAGAATAATGTGTTGTCGCACGAGGCGAGTTTGAAATCGGCAAAAACGAGTTATTTCAAAACCGATTTTGAATGGGCTCTGAAACAATTCAAGGAACTGAAAGCCGCCAATACACAGTTGATTGCAAATGATGCATTGGAGTATTTTCTGTTGATTAATGATAATACCGTTGCAGATTCAACCCAAACCGCTTTGAAGCAATTTGCCAAAGGAGATTATCTTTTGTACCAAAATAGAAACAAGGAAGCGATTGCACAGTTTCAGCAGATTTTGAAAACCTTCAAAGGACAGGAAATCGAAGCCGTGACCTTGTTGCGATTGGGAAGAATTTATGAAAAGCTAGGAGATTTTACTCAGGCTTTGGTACAATATCAAGATATAATTGACCATCACAGCGATGGAATTTATATAGACGAAGCCTTATATTTTTCGGCAGATATTTACAATAAGGAATTGAAACAGCCCGAAAAAGCCAAGGCTTTGTATGAAAAAATTATTTTTGGACATCAAGACAGTATTTATTTTGTCGATGCCAGAAGAAAATTCAGGGAATTGAGGGGAGATACGAACTTATAGTATCCCCCTAACCCCCGAAGGGGGAATTCCTATAGGATTTTTAAATATAGAAGTAGTAAAATATCAATTTTCAACCCTACTTACCCCTAGTAGGAGTTCCCCTTCGGGGGTTAGGGGGATAAAATGATTATATACAACGTTACCACAAACATACACGAAAGTGTTCACGACAAATGGATGATTTGGATGCAACACAAACACATTCCCGAAATGCTGGCTTGCGGAAAATTCACTTCGGCACGTTTAGTTCGCGTTTTGGTGGAAGAAGAAATGGGCGGGGTTACCTATTCAGTTCAATATGAAACGGACAGTAAAGAAACATTAGAGAAATATTATCAGGAAGACGCGCCTAAATTGAGAGAAGAAGGAGCTAAATTGTTTGGTGATAAAATGCTGACTTTTAGAACCGAATTGGAAGTGATAAGTGTGCATTAATTTACTTTAAAAATAAGTGTTATGGAAATTCGATTTCAAACCAAAGAAGAAAGTAACCAAAGGCAACAAGAAGACTTTTTGAAGTTATCAAAAGTTGAAAGGTTTTATAGCTTTTTGCGCTTAAGCGAACGTATAAGTAAATTTCCAGTCAAGAACAGAGATAATAAAAACAAAGACAATTTTCTGATTGTAATACCATCAAAATAATATGTCAAAATTGTGGGATCAAAATATTGATGAGTTCATAACTTTAGCAGCCAAGCATAATGTGAGAATGATTATGGTTGGAGGAGGAGCTGTAAATTTTCACGGTTATCAGAGGCATTCGGCAGATGTTGATTTTTGGATAGAAACAACAGATGAAAATTTTAAAAAACTCGTGTTGGTTTTTAATGAAATGGGATACGAGATTGATGATTTTCCTGAAAATGTAAAGCAACAACAACAAAATATATCCATAAAATTTTCACCGTTAGATTTGGATTTAGAACTTATAACGAAGTTTTCTGTGAATAAAAGTTTTGAAGATGCTTATAATGACAGTGAAGAAGTTGTTGTAAATGATAAAACATTTTTGAAATGGAATGTTTTGTCTTTAGAAGATTTGATTACAAGTAAAATTAAAGCTAATCGAACAAAAGATTTGTTTGATGTTCAGCAACTTCGCGAAATAAATAAAAAATAAGCTTTGCGTCTTTGCGAGAAAATAACCCCAAAACACAGCGAGATGACATAAGTGCCTCGCAATGAGAAAATGGAAAAAGTAAAAGCCAAAAAACACCTCGGACAACATTTTTTAAAGGACGAAAGCATTGCCAAAGACATTGCCGATACGCTGAGTCTTTCGGGTTATGAGGATGTATTAGAAATAGGACCGGGAATGGGAGTTTTGACCAAATATATGTTGGAGAAACCCATCAATACTTATGTTATCGAAATTGATACCGAATCGGTTGAATATTTAGGAATTCATTACGATAAACTGAAAGACAGAATCATTTCAAAAGATTTCTTGAAATACGATATTAATGAAGTGTTTAAAGGAAAACAATTTGCCATAATTGGAAACTTCCCGTATAATATTTCGACTCAAATTGTTTTCAAAGTATTAGAATACAAAAAACAAATTCCAGAGTTTGCCGGGATGTTCCAAAAAGAAGTAGCAGAACGTATTTGCGAAAAGAAAGGGAGCAAAGCCTACGGTATTTTATCGGTTTTGACGCAGGCTTTTTACGATGCCGAATATCTATTTACGGTAGATGAAAATGTGTTTAATCCACCGCCAAAAGTAAAGTCTGGCGTGTTGCGTTTGCGCAGGAAAGAAGATTTTAGTTTGCCTTGTGGAGAGAAGTTGTTTTTTACGGTAGTGAAAACAGCATTTCAACAAAGGAGAAAGACTTTGCGGAACAGTCTAAAAAGCCTAAATTTGTCGGATAATTTGAGAGAAGAAGAACTTTTTAATCTTCGTCCCGAACAATTGGATTACAAAGAATTTATTGCATTGACCCAAAAAATAGAAGCAGATGGAGTTTAAAATCAGCAAAGAGTTAATACAACAACTAGAGCAACTCATTCAAACGAAGAACGACCAGCAATTGGAAGTTTTATTGAATGATATGCACCATGCTGATTTTGCAGAAATTCTTGAAGAAATTGATATTGATGAAGCGACTTATATTTTTAAGGTATTAGATAGCGAAAAGACAGCGGAAATTCTTTTAGAGTTAGAGGATGATTTAAGGGAGAATATATTAAAGAGACTTTCTGCAAAAGAGATTGCCGAAGAGCTGGATGAACTTGATACCAATGATGCCGCGGATATTATCGGGGAACTTTCCAAAGAAAAGAAAGCTGAGGTTATCTCCGAGCTGCAAGACGTAGAGCACGCCAAAGATATTGTGGATTTGCTTCGTTATCCAGAGGATACAGCGGGGGGAATCATGCACAAAGAGTTGGTAAAAGTAAACGAAAACTGGAACGTACTTACCTGCGTTAAGGAAATGCGTATTCAGGCCGAGAATATTTCGAGGGTACATTCCATTTATGTCGTAGATGACGAAGACAGATTAAAAGGCAGATTATCTCTAAAAGATTTGCTGACTACTTCGACTAGAACTGCAATCAGTGATGTGTATATCAGTAAACTGAATTCTGTTACTGTTGATACAGAAGATGTTGAGGTAGCCAGAATCATGCAGAAATACGATTTGGAAGCCATTCCTGTGGTCGACGAATTGGGGCGCTTGGTGGGTCGAATCACAATTGATGACATCATTGACGTAATCAAGGATGAAGCTGATAAAGATTACCAATTGGCGGCGGGTATTACAAATGATATTGAGACCAATGACAGTGTTTATGAATTAACCAAAGCTCGTTTGCCTTGGTTATTAATCGGAATGGTTATCGAGATTATTGCTTCATTTGTATTGAAAGGAAATGAAGCTGTATTTGAAAAATATTCTACCCTAATTATTTTTGTACCGTTGCTTTCTGCTACTGCAGGAAATATTGGCGTACAAGCTTCGGCAATCGTTGTGCAGGGATTGGCTAACGGTACCCTAAAAACCTATAGCCGCGATTATTTCAGTAAGGAATTAACGGTATCAATGATATCAGGATTTATAATTTCAATGTTTTTGTTGGTGTACCATTCTGTAATGTATCAGCAATATATGGTGGGTTTTGCAATTTCCATTTCGATAGTGGTTGTGATTTTGTTTGCAGCTACTTTAGGTACTTTGGTGCCTCTTTTTCTTCATAAAAATAAAATCGATCCTGCTATTGCTACCGGTCCATTTATTACTACGACAAACGACGTTTTTGGAATTATGATTTATTTTGCAGTAGCCAAATTAATTCTTGGATTTTAACATTTTATCTGATTTTATTTATATTAAAAAATAATAAATTCGGGATAATTCGTGTACTTTGCACTCTTTAAGTATAGTTTGTTGTCAGTTATTAAATGGCAATAAAGTTGCTTTTATATCAGATTTATAATTTACCAACTTTAGCATAATCGAAACCAAAATGAAAGTACACATTATAGGAGGAGGAAACCTTGGCGCTTCTGTAGCAATAGGAATTGCAAAATTCACCAAAAATAATCAAGTAACTGTAACCAGACGTAACCTTGCGCCTATTTCACATTTGAAAGAATTAGGAGTTACCATTACTTCAGACAATACCCAAAATATACAAGAGGCAGATGTCATTATCCTGACCATCAAACCGTATCAGGTAGATACAGTTTTGGCGGAGATTTTGCCAGTAATTTCGAATAAAGTAATTGCTTCGGCGGTAAGCGGATTGTCAATCGAAAATTTACAAAACAAAATAGGAGAGTATCATACCGCTGTTCGCATCATGCCGAATATCGCTGCTCAATTTGGCGCATCGGCGACTTGTATTGCTTACAACGAGAAAAACAAAAGTAAAGCCGAAGAAACGGTTACGCTCTTTCAGGGATTGGGAACAGCGCCAATTATCGATGAAAAATTAATGGATGCCGCAACGGTTCTTGCCGCGAGCGGAACTGCATTTGCTTTGCGTTATATTCGTGCTTCAATGCAGGCAGGAATCGAAATTGGGTTCGATTGGCAAACAGCTTTGGCGATATCGGCACAAACCGTAAAAGGGGCTGCCGAAATGCTTCTTGAAGAAAAAGGACATCCAGAACAGTTAATCGATCGTGTAACAACGCCAAAAGGTTGTACAATTGCCGGATTGAACGAAATGGAATTGCACGGCTTTAGTTCTTCATTAATCAAAGGAATCAAAACGTCTTTAAAACAAATTCAAGGGTAATAATCACTTGGGCGTGTCACCATAAAGAAAAGGGGCCAAATCATCGCACTGGTGATTCGGCCCCTTTTCTTTATGCTGTCGGGCTATCCGCGCTACTTTGGTAGCTTGCTTCTATCCCTCACGCAAAACAGCATTTGCAATTTAGCAGAGAATTTTGTCTTTTATACAAATAAAGCTTTCAATTCTGTGGCATCGTTGGCATTCATTTTGCCAGCCAATACCAAGCTCAATTGTTTTCTTCTCAAAGCAGCCTCGTAGCGTTGTTTTTCCAGTTCAGTTTCGGGTATAATTTCTGGAACTTCAACGGGTCTTCCAGTTTCATCAACAGCGACAAAAGTATAAATCGCTTCGTTGGCCTTGGTTCTTTTCCCAGATTGGCGGTCTTCAATCCAGACATCTAGGTAGATTTCCATCGAAGTTTTAAATGCTCTCGATACTTTGGCCTCAATTATAACAACACTTCCCAACGGAATAGATTTGTTGAAAGCTACGTGGTTAACCGATGCGGTTACGCCAATGCGGCGCGAATGTCTTCCGGCGGCAATACTAGCTGCGCGGTCCATTCTTGCCAACAATTCCCCACCAAATAAGTTGTTCAAAGGATTGGTTTCGCTTGGTAAAACCAAATCGGTTAATACCGTTAAGGATTCAGAAGGGTGTTTTGGCGTCATTTAGGTAGTTTTATAATTTAAATTTATTGGTCTCAAAAATAGTTTAAAACTATGCAGTTTAATGCATTTCGCTTTCAGCTTCCAAAAAAGTTCTTTTGCCACAAATTGCACAAATTTTCACAGATCAATTTGTGGAAATTTGTGCAATTTGTCGTTAAAATTATGTTTTCTAACCAAACCTACGGACTTCAAGTTCATAGTTATTTAGTTATTAGTTAAGCCAGTAAACAGCCATAACCGAGGGGATAAAATACAATACAATAGTTCTTGCGCCATCATAATCTTTGGCCAAACGCTGTCCAAAAAGCAACATGATAAGCGTAATACAGGAAAAAATCCCGCCATACAATCCGTATATTCTGCCGCTGTTTACAGCGAGTTCAATAGCGCCAACGACGCATAAAATTCCGGAGATTAATTCTAATATCAATACATTTACCAAGGCCAATGGCACTTGATTGCGTAAAGGTGTTTCGGCAAAATGTTCTTTTAACCAATCGATATTATCTTTCCAATGGAATATTTTATCCTGTGAAGACTGCAAAAAAGTGATGGCCAAAAAAACAAGTATTAAGATTGAGGCAACATTGTCCATGGTTTTTATTTTTTATGAATTAAACGTGTAAGTTTTATCGACAGATCGGTTAATATTATTTTTGCATTACCATTACGTTCTATATGGTACATCGCATCCGATAATTCTTTGAAAATTTCGGTAATATTATTCCCGTTTACAAATGGCGCGAAGTTTTCCAATTTGAATTTCTCGACTTTTGGTTCTATATAAACTAGACTTTTGGTCTCATAATTAAGTAATAACGCCTGACGGAACATTTCTATGCAAAACTGAAGGAATTTTTTTTGTGTTTCTCTTCCCAATGCAGCAATTTGTTCACTCCATTCAATTAAGTCCTGTATGGCGGCTGCATTTCCTTTAGCTTTAAACGCAACACGTACCCAGGTTACAAACCATTGTTCAAACGGAAGTCCTTCCTGATCGTCATTGAGCAATTGCAAGGCCTTGTTGTAATTGCCTTGAGACTGATGGGCAATTTTTAAGGCCATGTTTAGTTCGATTTGCTTTCTGTCCACAAGAGCATTGGCAATAATCTGTTCGCTCAAACCACCGAATTTTGTGATTTGGCATCGCGAACGAATCGTTTGAATGATATCTTCCTCATTTTCTGAAACGAGGAGAAATACTGTTTTTTCGGGTGGCTCTTCCAGTAGTTTGAGGAGTTTATTGGATGCCGAAATATTCATTTTGTCAGCCATCCAGATAATCATTATTTTGTAACCTCCCTCGTATGATTTTAATGAAAGAGATTTTAAGATTTCCTGTGCATCATCAACCCGAATTTCTCCTTGTTTATTTTGAACGCCTAATTTAGCGTACCAATCGAATAGTCCAGCGTAAGCATTTTCTAAAACAAATTCTCTCCAATCTGCGATGAAATCTATGCTTTTTGGTTTTACTTTAACTTCGTCGGTAGTGATAGTTGGGTAAATAAAATGTAAATCAGGATGGGATAATTTTTGAAATTTAATGCTACAGGATTCATTTAGCCCCCCATTTGTATTACATAATACGTGGTGAGCATAAGCGATTGCCATGGCTAGAGTGCCACTTCCTTCGGGACCAACAAATAATTGAGCATGTGGTATTCTGCCTAAATCAGCACTTTGAATTAAGTGGTTTTTAATGTATTCCTGCCCTAAAATTTTTGTAAATTCCATTAAGCAAAGATATAAGAAAATGATAGTTTCAAAAATTTTTGTTACAAAGTTTGGTTTAGAGTGAATTTTATAATTTGAAATAATACAATAAGAAATTGACTCGTAACAACTTTTTTTTAACAATAAACGGTTAATAACTTCTGTATTATTTTTTTGTTTTATGAACAATATAAGTTTATGCTTATATTTTTAAATAAGTAAAATACCACTATAATTGTTAAATTCCAACTTCCCTCAATTTTTTTTAAATGCACTTTATATCGATAAAATGCTGTGTTTCCAATGCTTAAAGAAGTTTTTTCTTTCAAATTTAAGGAAAATTCGGCTTTAATTTTTGTTGTTTGGCTTGGAAATTAAATATAAATGCATATTTTTGTTTTACTAATTAATCAAAACCAATTTATGAAAGGGAAAATTATATTTTTCAGTATAGTTATGTTAGCCTTAACCTCCAAAGGCTTAGCTCAGTCAAAACCAAATATGCCAAAAAGTATCGTTAGCACAAGTGCAGCGATACGTACCTACTATGATGACAAGACGTTAAAAGCGATGTCAAAAGGGGAATTGGTGGAATTGTATATTGAGCGAATGAAGGTGATGGTTAAAATTATGCCACATATCGCGTTGGCAACCAAACCAGGTGTTACTATGTCTGATTTGGGGATTCCAGATGATTCAGATAACAGAAAAGCATTGGATTTGGAAACAGAAGCAACTCAAACATACCTTGAGATTACTGTGAATTTCTTGAGAAAAATGCTTCCTTATTCAGATAAAAATCAATTGGTGACTATGATTTTGTTCTATGAGCAAACATTGAAGTCATTGCATGAAGTTGAGCAGCAATAATAAGGTTTTTTTAGTAAAGATTTTATAGTCTTAAGCTAAGTTTGAACTTTCACTCTTTAATGAGGTAGTAAACTCTTTCCCTACGGAGTTACAAAAAATAATTTAATACCCCCAAACCTATGAAAAACATATTACTTATTATATGTGTTTTCCTTACGACTGTGTGCAGTGTAAATGCACAACAAGAGAAAGGAATTATTGGGTCAAGCAATTGGCTGAATAATTGGACTGAATTTAAACCTAGCAAAGTTGATTATGGTGAACCAACGCAAATTTTAGCTGGTAACATTACCCAAAATACTAAGCTGGTAAAAAAAGAAGTTTATATCCTACAAGGCAATGTGTATGTAACCAATAATGCGGTTCTTACGATTGAACCAGGTACAGTGATTATTGGAGATGGAGATTCCAAAGGTACTTTGGTAATAACTAAAGGAGCTCAGATAATTGCTGAAGGAATGGAGACAGATCCTATTGTCTTTACTTCAAACAAATCAATAAAAAAAGCAGGAGATTGGGGAGGAGTTATTATCCTTGGTGACGCTCCTATTAATAAGTTTGGAAGTTATTCTTCTGTAAATTATGACTTAGACCCAAGTTTGACTACCTATGGAGGTCAAAATCCAGCGAGTTCTTCAGGTGTTTTGAAGTTTGTAAGAATTGAATTTGCCGGTAAAAAGGTTAGAGGTTCCTCAGAAGGTTTTAATGCTCTTTTATTGGGAGGAATTGGTAACAAAACAATCTTGGAAAACATTATGGTGAGCTATGCCGCAGGAGACTCGTTTGAAGTTCTTGGGGGTGAGCCTATAATGTCCAAAATGATTTCTTACAAATCTAACGGAATAGATTATAAATTTACTTTTGGAGCACAGGCCAAAATCGATAATTCATTAGCGGTTAGATCTTCTTATCTGACTGCCAGCAGCGGATCTCGTTGTTTGGATGTTTCTTCTTATTCTAAAAAAGAAGAAGTTGATTTCACCAAAAAGCAAACTCTTGTTACAGCCACAAATTTAACTTTTGCAAATGACAGTGATCATATTGATGAAGATATTAAGGCAGGTCTTGTAAAAGAAGGTTTGTTTGTGGGAGAAAATTCTTCTTTGGTTTTGAGAAAAAGCGTAATTTCAGGATTTAGTCCAGCTGTTGTACTTGATCGGAATATCGAAATCAACAATAAAAATCTTAAGAAAATCAGAATTGAAGAAATGTATCTGAATTTCTGTAACGGAAATATCTTCTCTGAAGGTTCTACTGAAAATGAAGATTTAGAAAGTTATTATGGCGATAGTGCATTTTTTAATTTGTATTCCAAAACTACAAACTTAGAAACGTTTAATGATTTTGCAAATCCAAGAAGACCTGATTTTAGATTAGCACTTTCAAAATTCACAGCAGCAGCTAAATAAATTTATAATTCTTTTGAATTAATAAAATGAAAGTTAGACCTAAACATTGGCAAGGTTTGGCTTTCATTTTATTACTTAAAGACACGCTAAAACAGTTGTGTTTCATAAATTACTTTAGTTGAAATGTTTACCCGTCAATCTGCTAGAAAGTTCAATGATAATTTGTGATTATTATCGGGACAAATAGTCAAAGCAATTGCAAATGCCTCTCTTGGATAGCTTAAATATCAACCTATGAATAGCAAAACTACTTCCTTTTTTCGTTTTGGTACATTTATGTTTTTTTGGATGTTGTTGGTGTCCCCTATAACAAGTTCTCTGTTTGCTCAAAGTACAATTTTTCCTCAAAGATTGGGATATCCTAGAATCTGTGCCAACATACCAAGTGTTGACTACCCAAATGGGTACAATAGATACGAAGTGCCTTTTAAAATTAGTGGTTTTGCGGCTACCGAAACATTTATAGTTTTGCTTTCAAGTGACAACTTTTCTACAATCATTAAACCAAAAATTATTCCCAACGGGCCAAATACGCCGGCTGATACCCCAACGGATAAAACACTTACTTTTGAAGTGCCTTTCGATTTAGTTGGGTCGGATGTTTATCAATTAAAAGTCGAAAGTGCAAGTGGAATCAGAAGTAATGCTTTTAATTCAAGCGATTCAAAACCTTCTTTCCCGATTCATTTTTTATCTTTTTCCGGACCATTTTATATAAACAATAAGAGTAATTCTCTAAGTTTTTGTGTTGGCGGAAGTGTAACGCTTGCTATAGATAATGCCGCGCCTTCGCCTTTACAATACCCCCAATTAAAATACAAATGGTATAAAGATGGTAATGTTGTGGCAAATCAAACCAAAAGCACTTTGTTGGTTAATGCTCCGGGAGATTATTATGTCGAAATTGATTATGGTCCATGTAGTGATCTCAATACTCACTCTCAGATCGTAAAAGTTACAGGAGCATCTGGTTCGGGTGCTGTTATTACTTCGAGTGGGGGAAATCCTTTCTGCTCTTCTTTGGGAAATACCACATTGACCGTTACTGGCGGTAATTCTTATGTATGGAGAAAAGATAATGTTCTTATTAATGGTGCTAATTCCCAAACCTATCAAACGAGTGTAGCTGGGATTTATACTTGCGATGTGGATTTTGGCGGATGTAAATCTACCGGTACAATAGATTTAAAGGTACTTACAACCAATAGTAGTATTTCTGGAGCAGATTTAGACAAAGTTAATTACATTATAGAAGGAGAAACACTTTCTGTTTCTATAACCACAACCGCTTCATCACCTAGTTATCAATGGTATTTAAATGGTGGCGCTTTGCAGGGAGAAGATAAAAGCTCTTTGAATATTACCGAACAAGGAAATTATAAAGGAACTGTTTCTCAAACATCAGGATGTGCAATTACAGATGAATTCTCTTTTCAAGTGGCATATAAAGTGAATTTGAATGTTCCAAAAATTTCAAATATTGTATCGCCAAATGGGGATGGTATCAATGATACTTGGATTATTCCTGATAAGTATTTGGCAGGAACGAAAACTCATATTATGATTTTAAATTCTTTGGGTAAAATTGTTTATCAAACAGATAACTATGATAATTATAATGGATGGCCACAAACTGACATCGAATTTAATTTCAATCCTGTTTTTTATTATATAATTACACCACCGGGAGAATCTGTACAAAAGGGGTCGATAACTCTTTTGAAATAATATCAATATTAGTACTAAAAGAAGGTTTGTATAAACTAGAACAAATAGAAATAAAGGCGACCCGAACGGTAGCAAACTAGCGAGGCATAAAATATATAATCGCCAACAAATATATTTTGGATATATGAAAAAAAATTTACTAAGCGTTTTCTTTTTTTATTGCTCAATTTCTGTTTTCTATGCTCAGCAGGAAAACGGGGTTGTTTCATTCGTAATTCCACCGGGAAACTCTTTGAAATTCAATTCATTTGTCATTAATCCAACTTTTAGTTTTGTCAGACAGCAAAGTGCTTACCTGACATTGTTTAATAAAACACAATGGGCAGGATTTGAAAATGCCCCATCAACCTATTTGTTGAGTTATTCTGGCCGTTTTAGAGAGAATGAAGGGATTGCTTTGGGCGTTTTTAGACAAACTCAGGGCGTGCTTCAAACTACAGGATTGGTTGCCAATTTCGCCCATAATATTTTATTGCAAGAAGACAGTAATTTGACTTTCGGTATCAATGTTGGTGCTTATCAAAGTGGTATAAATAATTCCAAAGTTATTTCAAATTACCCTGATCCTTCGTTAGAAAATATTCCTTCCAACACATTAATGACCATCAATCCCGGAATCAATTACGGGACCGCTTTTTTGGATTTTGGTTTGGCGTTTAATAATTTGGTTACTTATAGTTTTCAATCCGGAATGTTAAAAGACGATCCGAATAAAGGAATTGAAGGTCACGTAATGTACACAGGTTTTGTTGACTCTTATGGTTTTTTTGACAGAAGTAAATTTTCCGGTATAGTCAAAACCGAGGTGACTAAGGATAAAACAATTTTTTCGGGTTCGGCTATGTTTGCTGTTCCAACAGGAATTTGGGCTCAAGCAGGATATCATTCTGTTATGGGAATAACCGCAGGATTCGGAATTAATATTACCCCAAAAATTGCTCTTGAATATTCCTATGGGATGGGATTGGGTGATATTTCAGAGTTGGGAGCTTCCCATATTGTTGTGTTGGCCTATAAATTTAAAAGCAAAAACTTTGATTGGGGAGACGAAGAAGAGGAAGGTGCTCTGATAGAACCTGCTCCGGTACGAAATACTCCAGCCACAAAGCCTAATACTGATGCCAAAACTACTGCTGATGCTCGTGCTGCTCAACAACAGAAAATTGCCGAAAATAGAGCAAAATTAGTCGCAGATGCAAAAGCCAAAGCCGATGCTGTTGAACAAGCCAAAAAAGCAAAATTGGTTGCTGATGCAAAAGCAAAAGCAGATGCCGCTGCATTGGCTTCAGCCAATAAAAAACCAGAACCAGTTTCTAAAACAAAATTGGCTGCTGATGCTAAGGCAAAAGCAGATGCTGATGCTTCTGCCAAGATTGCAGCCGAAAATAAAGCTAAAGCAGATGCAGCTGCTGCTAAGTTGGCTGCTGATAATAAGGCCAAAGCCGATGCCGAAGCTGCTACAAAATTGGCTGCTGAAAATAAAGCAAAAGCTGACGCCGAAGCTGCTGCTAAGACAGCTTCAGAAAAGAAAGCTAAAGCAGATGCCGCTGCCGCGAAATTGGCTGCCGAAAATAAAGCTAAAGCAGATGCCGAAGCCGCAGACAAACTGGCCGCAGAGAATAAAGCTAAAGCCAAAGCAGATGCAGCTGTCGCTAAGTTGGCTGCTGATAATAAGGCCAAAGCCGATGCCGAAGCTGCTGCAAAATTGGCTGCAGAGAATAAAGCAAAAGCTGATGCCGAAGCCGCTGACAAATTGGCTGCAGAGAATAAAGCTAAAGCCAAAGCAGATGCAGCTGCCGCTAAGTTGGCTGCTGATAATAAGGCCAAAGCCGATGCCGAAGCTGCTGCAAAATTGGCTGCTGAAAATAAAGCAAAAGCTGATGCCGAAGCTGCCGCTAAGACAGCTGCAGAAAAGAAAGCTAAAGCAGATGCCGCTGCCGCGAAATTGGCTGCAGAGAATAAAGCAAAAGCTGATGCCGAAGCCGCTGACAAATTGGCTGCAGAGAATAAAGCTAAAGCCAAAGCAGATGCAGCTGCCGCTAAGTTGGCTGCTGATAATAAGGCCAAAGCCGATGCCGAAGCTGCTGTAAAATTGGCTGCTGAAAATAAAGCTAAAGCCGATGCTGAAGCCGCCTCAAAATTGGCAGCTGAGAAAAAAGCCAAAGCTGATGCCGCCGCTGCCGCTCAAGCAGAACAAGATAAAATAGAAGCTGCCGCCGCTGCAAAATTGGCTGTTGAGGCTCTTGCCAAAGCCAAAGCCGATGCTATGCCAAAAGATGAGTACGGAAAAACAATGGATAATTTATCTAGTACAATTGAAGAATCTAAAAGAAAACAGCAACAGTTGTTAAGCCGTTTGGATGCCACTGTCGCGAATAAAGAAAAAGCCCTGAAGGAATTAAAAGAAGAGAATGATTTAAGTGAACAGGGTATCGTTAAAGAAAAAACAGTCGAATTTAAAAGTACTGCTGGAGAAAATGCAGAATTAGAAGCTATTAAAGCTCAGATAGCCGAGGTTAATCGCGCGCAAACTGCATCGCTAGAAGAATTTAACAGGCTTTATAACGAGAGACTTAAAAAGACTCCGAAAAATGATTTGATTAACCAAAATTATTTGAAAACGATTGAGAACTTAAAAGCAGAACAAGCCAAAGCGGAACGATCTAATGCGCTTTTATTAAACTCATTGGAACAAATTAAAGTACAGACAGAAATTGAGAAAAAACGTAGAATAAAACGAGCCAATTCTCTTACCGAGCAAGATCGTACAGCTCAAGATTTGGCTACTTTAAAACGAATAAAAGAAACTACTAAAACTAGTAGTACACCATTAAAGTCGGAGGATTTTGATTTTGGAGAAAGTCAGTCCAACATGCAGATTATTAAAAACAACAAAATTAATAGTGGTTATTATGTGATTTTGGCAGTTCATAATGATGTTTCAAAAAGGGATGCATTTGTTACAAAAACAGTAGCTGCAGGGCAGAGAGATGTGAATTTCTTTTTTGATGCCAACTCCAGTAAATATTTTATTTACGAGGCGATGTTTGATAATCTGGATGAAGCAACACAAGCACTGGGAGAAAAAGGGAAGAAACCGTATAATGAAAAAATGGTAATTGTCAAAATTCAGAAGTAAGGTGGCATAGTGTTTGTATGGTCTGCCACAAAATAATTCGGATGCATTTTGATATTATTTTAAAATGTTTAATTTTAACTTTTTAAGTTATTATTTGTAGTATAAATATTATTGTAGATAATTGTTTTGAAAGGTATTACAACACGATAACATTTTAGAAATATCATTTTGAGAATTATTTTTTTAAATGGAAAGACCATTTTTTGAAAACATTAATTAAAAAAACATTTAAATAAAAAATATTTTTTTCTGTGAATTTGTTCAGACCCCAATGAATAGATTCGTTAAGGAGAAATATACAAATATAAAAAACATGAAAAAACCTACTTTTTCAAAAGCAGTTTGTGCTGTTTTATTTCTTTTTTTGGCTTTAACTTCAGTTGGACAGACGCTGAAGCCTTTCACTGTTAGGAAAAAAGTGGATTTAAAAGGGAAAATGCTTGTAATAGGAAATAACATCCTAGGGAAAGATAATAATCCTTTTAATGACGATACAAAATCCAACGAAGACATATCTATGCAGTATATAGATATTGATGGAGATGCCTCTACTTTCAGTTCAAGTAGTGCAGATCTTGTGGTACCAAATCAAAAAAATGGGAGCCCTACCACTTGTTACAGAATAACCTATGCAGCTTTATATTGGGGGGCTATGTTGAAATCCACGGATGGTAGCAGGGCGAACATAAATACAGTAAAGTTAAAATTGCCTGGAGCCACAACATATAATAATATAAACGGGACAGTGGTTTATGATGCGATTTCAACACCTATAGCGCCAGATAACAATACTCCCTATGCCTGTTATGCAGACGTAACCAGTTTGTTGGCTAGTTTGCCAAGTTTAACAGGAACATATACAGTAGCTGATGTGCTTTCAAGTACAGGTTCTAATGGTTCAACTGGATTATCAGCAGGTTGGACTCTTTTTGTGGTTTATGAAGATCCAAGTCTTAATATGAAATCGTTTAATGTCTTTGATGGATTTAGCCATATATACAAAGGTCATACGGAAACAATTCCTGTTGCTGGATTCAGAACACCACCATCTGGTGGTGTCGATTTGCAATTTGCCTATGCAGCATTAGATGGTGATAGACCTCAAGGTGGAACTAAACTGGAGTTTGAAACAAAACAAGTAGTAACTCCTTTGAGACCGGCAAATGAGTTTTTTAATTCTTCGATTGAAAATTTCAATGGAGTTTCTTCTCCTAGGAATCCTTCAGGTAGTAATACTTTAGGATATGATACTGGAATGCTGGAGGTAAAGGGAGCAGACCCCGAGTATATTGATCACAATCAGACTACAACTAGTTTTACGTTACAAGTAGCTCCAGGACAAGCCGATCCCGTTTTTGCTTTTTTTGGTGCATATGCAGTTGATATAATTGCCCCCGATATTAAACTTACCAAATTAGTAAGGAGTTCAACAGGTACCGATATTGGCGGTACTAATGTTACTTTGGGTGATTATTTGTATTATGAAATCAATTATCAAAATCTAGGGAATGATAATGTTACCGGAATGACCATAAAGGATGTGCTTCCTAAAAACATTATATTTAATTATCCTGCCGATTTAGATTTGACAAATGCCGGTGGTGTAACGGTACAAAGTTACGATCCTATTACGAAGACAATTATTTTTAAAGTTCCAGATGCTTCAGTGATAGTTGGTAAACCTGCAGCATTTACCATTCGAATAAAAGCACAAGTGGTGCCTGATTGTAATATGTTGACTGATGCTTGTTCCAATGAAATAAAGAATCAAGCTGTTGCTACTTATAAAGGTGTTATTAATACAAACACATTTAGTTCGGATAGTTTTTCTTCAACAGGATGTGATTTTGGATCTGCTACACCTACCAATTTTTTGGTCAAAATAGACAATTGTAAATTCACCAAAAAAGTTGTTTTATGTAATAACAGTGTCATACTTACTGCCCCAAATGGTTATGACAGTTATGTTTGGTCAAAAACTTTGGGTGGATCTTCAATAGGAACTGGTCCAACTTACACAGCCACTCAGACAGGCACTTATTATGTTCATGCTACTAGTTTAACAACGTGTTTGCCAATAGACCAAGAAATAACAGTTGTTCCTTTCGGGAATACAGTTTCGAATCCTGTTATTCCTTATGCACAGGCACCTTATGCAGGTTCTGTAACCACATGTACTATCAACGGAAAATTGTTGCCGAATCTATTTCTTTGCGGAGCAAATGATTTCCGAGACATTAAGACGGGTATTACAGATGCGACATCCATTATTTGGGAAAAATTAAATGAAAACGGAACTTGTCTGGCTGCGACCAGTACTACAGTTTGTGCCAATGAAAATGCATCCTGTAGTTGGTCTCAAGTAGGAACTGGGCCTGATTATAAAGCAAATACAGCGGGGCAATTCAGGCTTACGATAAATTATACTGGAGGTTGTTTTAGCGTATTTTATTTTAATGTTTTCCAAAACCTCCTAAATCCAACAGTTGTATCCAAAGATATTACCTGTAACACCACGGGACAAATTACAGTTAATGGTATTCCTGCATCTGGTTATGAGTACAGCTTAGACAATGGCGGTACGGGAACCTATCAGGCGAGTAATATTTTTAATAATGTATCGGCCGGTCTTCATAATGTTTATATTAGAGAGGTAGGGGTAACAAACGCCTGTTTGTTTAAAGTTCTTAATGTTCAAATTTTAAATAGGATATATCAGGTCAGTGTAAATGTTAAGCAACCGCTTTGTGACGGAGGAAAAGGAAGTGTTATTTTGCAGGCCAATAATGTCTTGCCTCAATATTACTTTAGTATATCTCAGGGAGCTACGCAAGTTAACGCTGCAGGTCCGTTAAATGCAAATGATTTTACTTTTTCCAATTTGAATCCAGGAACATACACCGTGAGGGTTTGGACAGATGACGGTTGTGATTATTCTCAAAACATTGATATAATTAATCCTCCTCAACTTACAGCAACCGCAACACTTACAAAGCCCTTAACCTGTACCGATGGAGAAATAACAATATATCCTGTAGGGGGAACTGCTCCTTATATTTATTATATAAACAGCACTACTAATTTTCAAAATAACCCAAAAGTTGCAGTAACAAATCCACTTCCGGCGGGAGGGATTTATAATATAACCGTTGAGGACAGTAATAACTGTAGAGCAACTACTTCGGCTACAGCAGCAGCAACTCCTGCTCCTGTCTTTGCAATCCAAACAACTAATGTATTGTGTTATGGTGATGCTAGTGGAGTGATTCAATTTAATGTGACTTCTAATGCTGGAGGTTATACCTTATCATATAGTATTGATGGAGGGACTACGTATTCTAATAATCCTGTTTTTTCTAATCTTGTAGCCAATACCGTTTATGCTCCAATGATAAGATTCACTCTGGATGGTGTGAATTATTGTTATGATACAAAACCAACAGTCACTTTAACCGGACCTAGTTCTGCAGTAACGGCTTCTGCTGGAGTATCTGAACTGGCAGGTTGTTCACTTTCAGGACAAGGGGGTAAATTACGTATTACCAATCCACAGGGAGGGGTTGCTCCATACCTGTATAGTTTTGACAATCAAGCAACATGGGTAACTACAAACGAAGCCGATATGTTACCGGGTACCTATACTTTGTATATAAAGGATGCTAATGGATGTATTTACCCAATGCCCAACGTTGTCCTTGATCCTAAACCGGTGGCCCCTACCATTGCAGTAGCCAGTCCAGTTTATAATTGTGATGGTACAGCAAATACAACAGCAACAATAACTAACCCTGGAAGCGCAAATTATCAATATGGTTATTTATTGGATGGAGCTGTTAATACGAACTCACCCCCAAATGTTTTTGTAAATATTCCATCGGGATCGCACACAGTAAGTGTTACTTACAATTTAGTTAGTGTACCCACGTATAGTAATTTATTAAACGAAGATTTTGGTAGTGGTTCACCAACTACAACTTCAGGAATTGCAAGCGCATATTGTTTCAATGACCAGCATGTTGCATCACCTTGGGCATGTGGTACAAGATCAGTCGAAGATAATCAATATTCTGTTGCAAGTTTCTTTTGGAGATCGGATGATACAAGCAGCAGTCCTGCTTGGTATCATTATAAAGATCACACTTCTAATGGTACTAATTCCAATGGAAGATATTTATTGGTAAATATTGGTTCTGCGGCAGGTAATTATGGCGTATTATATAGTAAACCAATCGTTGATGTTATTCCTAATCAGCCAGTAAAAGTTGATTTGTACCTTGGTAATTTATTGAGAAGCTATATGACTAATGCAGATTGTGATTTCATAATTGAATTAGTAGATCCTGCCGGAGTGGTAGTTGCTTCGCAATCGACAGGAATAATTCCAAAAAATGAAAAATGGAATCTAAAATCGTTGTCATTAAATCCAGGACCTAACACAAGTTTGACTTTTAAGATTCGTTCGGGAAGCATCGCTTACAATGGTAATGATGCCGTTATAGACGATATCAGAGTTTACCAACTCCCAAAATCTTGTATTACTCAGGTAGATTTCCCATTTGTGGTTCCTACTGGTAAAGCATTTTCTGGGTCGGTTACAGGATTTAAAGACATTACTTGTGCTGGAGCCAATAATGGTGAATTTACTATTGCGGTACAAAATTTTGATCCAGCTTATGGTTTTGACTATTCTATTAATGGTGGATCAACTTGGGTTCATAAAACAGCTTCTCCAGTTACCATTACCGGATTGGCTGCTAATACGTACACTCCATTATTGAGATATAATGCAGCAGGCGCCTGTCCTTTGACATTGACTCCTGTAACAATAAAAGCACCTACAGCGCTAACTGTAAATGCTTCTGTGACAACTCTACCTACTTGTACCACAGGTGCAACGATAACAGCTTCAGCTGGAGGAGGTACACCGGCTTATGAATTCGAATTAAGAAATACAACAGGAGGAGCAGTAGTTCAACCTTATCAGACAAATACACAATTTAACAATGTTGCAGCAGGAAACTATACTGTTTTTGCAAAAGATGCCAATGGTTGTATTACCTCTGTAGGTGCTGCGGTAAATGTGGTGGCTCCACCAACTTTAACGGCAAGTTTGGATCCAAGTGCTTCTCTTTGTTATGATGGAATCACAAAAGTAAAATTAACGGTTAATGTAACAGGGGGAACTGCTCCATTTTCATATTCTATTTCTCCAAACGTAGCTCCTGTTGGGAATACTTTTGACGTATTGCCAGGAACTTATATTATTACGGTTACTGATGCCAAAAGTTGTACAAGTACAATTTCAAATATTATTATAGCACCTGTTTTAAAGGCGATTGTAAATAGTGTTGGGGAATTAAGTTGTTCAGCCCCAAAAGATGCTACTATTGCCGTAGCTGTTTCAGGTGGAACAGCACCTTACAATTATACTGTGAATGGTGTTGCCGCGGCTTCTCCATTACTAACAGCTGGAACAATAAGTTATGATGCTACTACAGCTGGAGATTATACTTTTGTGATTACTGATGCTAAGAATTGTACTGTAACGACTAAAGCAACTGTTGCAACCATTTCTAATCCGACAGTGACTGCTAATCCAACAAATGTAAGTTGTAATTTAGGCACCGATGGGCAGGTACAATTAATTGGTAATGGAGGCTCAGGAGGCTATATATATACCTTTAATAAATTGGGAGGGCCAGTTATTTCGACAACTACTCCTGGTTTATATAAAAATTTATTGGCAGGAACCTACGAATTTACTGTTACAGATAGTAAAGGTTGTGTTAGTTCTCCAAAAGGAACTATAGTGATTACAGAACCTACTGCTTTATTAGTTAGTGCTTCAGCGACGAGTTTAAGTTGTAGTCCTACAAATACTAAACAATCTGCGGTTGTAACAATTAATGTTCCTACAACTGGAACAGCTCCTTATCAATACAGTTTTAATGGAGGAGGATATACAAATACCAATACATTGACTGTTAACGATAATGGCACAGACCAAACGATAAAATATTCTGTTAAAGATGCAAATGGTTGTATTCAAGCAGGAACAGATATTATAATTTACAAACTGAATCCACCAGTAATTTCGAGTATAACAGGAACAGCTATCAATTGTGCGCCAGCAGCTACTTCAAGTACAGTAACGGTTAAAACTACTGCAGGAACAGGTGTAGGTACACTTACTTACCAAATAACTGCTCCTGTAGCTTCTGCAACAAATACAACGGGTGTTTTCACTGGATTGTCAGCAGGTACTTATACTTTTAAAGTAATTGATACCAATGGGTGTTATGCGATTGATTTTTATACCGTAAAACCATTAGTTAATATTGCGGTAACTGCTAGCAAATTGAGTGATGTAGATTGTTACGGATCCAGTACAGGAGCTATTCATTATGATGTAAGCGGATTCGCCACTACTTCTACCTATAGTTATAGTGTGAATGGTGCAACTCCTGTTACAGGTCAAACAGCGGCTTCATTTAATTTAACAGGCCTTCCGAAAGGAACTTATTTAGTTGTTTTTACAGATGAAACTACCTTATGTACTTCTTCAACATCGGTAATTATAGATGAGCCAACAGCCGCTTTATCAGCTAATGCAACTGTTGTAAATGCTAACTGTTTTACACAAACGGCTAAAGTGACCGTTACTCCTGTAGTAGGAAGTGGAACATCACCTTATACCTATGCTTACAAACAAGACGGTGTGGCACCAATACTAATTGATTATGTATCCGTAAATGTGAAAAATTTGGATCCTAGCATTAATAAAAATTGGGATGTATGGGTTAAAGATGCCAAAGGATGTACTTTCAAGATAGATGTTGTTATTGATACTGATACTGCACCAACGGTTATAGCATCAGCAATAAATCAATGTTTAGGGGTTGGTAGTTATACCATTACAGCTACTGTAACCGGAGGGAAAGCACCTTTATCTTATAGTATTAACGGAGGAAGTTCATATCAGCCTACGAATACTTTTGTAGTTACTGCTGCGGGAGATTATACAATAAAAGTGAAAGATGCTAATGGTTGTACATGGGATAGCAATGTGATAACTGTGGCGCCAAAATTAACATTAACAGCTGTTTTAAATAAAAATATTACCTGTGAAGTAGGTAATGAAGATGCTAAAATTACTTTGACTGCAGTTGGTGGTAGTGGAACCTACAGTTATGCAAGTAATCCCACGACGGGAAGTTTTTCGGGTAATGTTTTCACACCTACAGCTGCCGGAAACTATACTTTTACAATTACGGATACAACTGGAAATTTATGTTCAGCAAGTACAACGACTGCAATTGCTATAACAGCTAAAGTTGATCCAGTTATTACGAGCATTACTCAAACAGAATTTATTAAATGTAATGGAGATCAAACGGCTGCGATACATGCAGTTATCGACCCTAGTAAAGGACAAGCCCCTTATCAATATAGTATTGACAATGGTGTTACTTTTCAAAGTTCTCCTGATTTTACTGGTTTAGGTGAGGGTGATTATACCATTATTATAAAAGATGCAAAGCAATGTACTGGTAGTAATACTATACATATTGATGGAAAGGCCAAAATTGATTTTAACTTGACTAAAGTTGGAATTACGTGTTCTAGTCCAGTTGGATCAATTACAGTTGAAAGTGTTACAGGAGGAACAGCTCCTTTTACCTATACGATTTCTAATAATTATGGAGATGCAATTCCAGCTTATACTACATTGCCAAATGGAGACATATCATATGTAATAAATAAGTTTGGTATTTACACTGTTACTGTAACAGATGCTAATGGATGTAGTTTGACAAAGTACATTCCAATGACATCACCACCAGATGATTTAAAAATTAATATCGCTCTTGGACAGCCTGATTGTATTTCAGGAGGAAATGCTACCGTTACTGTTGGAGTAGCTGTACCTGGGAATAAGTATAAATTTGGGATAATGGATAGTAATACTGTACCATATTCTTCAAATTTAGTATCTCCAAATAACGGTACTCTTTCGCATAATTTTACAGGATTGACTCCAGGGCTAACGTATTCCTTTGTAGTTTACGATGAGGATACGCTTTGCTATTATATTAATACCGCCGATATGCCAATCCCAGCTAGTTCTGGACTTACTGCTGCATTAACACCAAATAATGTGAGCTGTCTTATTCCTGGCAATGATGGTAGTGTAACAATGAAAGTTACTGGTTATAGTTCAACAGCAACAAGTGTAGATTATCAGGTGTATAATGCACAAACAAATGCTTCTATCGGAACAGTTCAAACCGAAACGTTTGCTACTCTTCCACCCCCAATAGATTTTACGGCTACGACTCCAAGTTCATTAATTGCAGGACAATATTATGTGCTTTTGGTTGAACATGGAGGATCTAAAAATGGTTGTAAAACAGCGATACCTTTTGAAATTAAGAAATCTGCACGTCAATTAGATCTTGCCGTTAATGTACTTAAAGATGCCAATTGTAATCCTAAATCTGGGGTGATTACAGTACAACCATTATATGGGACTGGACCTTATGAATATAAATTGGTAGGTATAACCAATCCTGCTATCGATAGTGGATGGTTGACGACGAATAGTTTTAATGCAGATGCAGGAGATTATACTGCCTATGTAAAAGATGCTTACGGTTGTAGTGTGAATTCTGCTGTTACCCTGAAAGAAGATGACGCTCCAACGGTTGCACCACCACTAACATCAATTTGTTATGATGGTAGTAGTCCATTTACGATTACTTTTTCTGGAACTGTAGATGCATCTTTGACAGGAACAGAAACCTATAGTGTAAATGGAAGTGCTTTTCAATCTACACCAAGTTTTACTTTCAACGCTGCGGATACTTATAATTTGGTAATTAAGGATGGAAATGGTTGTACCGCTAATATTAATTATATCGTATATCCTAAGTTAGAGTTATCTGCAGAATTAACCAAAGTATTGGATTGTACATTAAGTCCGGATGCAAAAATTACTTTAACATCAACAGGGGGGAATACAACTTTGCCTGCTGTTTATACTTATGAAGTTTCTACAGATGCTGGAGGAACTTGGAGTCCAATGGCTACTAATGTGTATCCGGCAGCATTAGCTGGAACTTACTATTTTAAAGTAAAAAATGCATACAATGGGGTAGTTTGTGAAGTTACTACCAGTATAGTTTTGGATCCTATTCCACCAACAGTTTTGGCAACACCAATAACTACGAATATTACTTGTAATGGTGATTCTAATGGAACTATTTTTGTGGAAGTAACTTCGGGAGAAGGACCGTATAAATTTAGTTTAGACAATGGCGTAACAGAACAAACAGATAATACCTTTACAGGTTTACCAGCAGGAAATTATGTCGTTACGGTTCGTAATGCTAGGTTATGTAAAGTTAATACTGCTTCAATTACAATTACTGAACCTTTAAAATTGACAGCTACAGCTACGGCACCGCCTTATTCTTGTAATGCTAACAATGTACCACAAACCGTTGTAACTGTTAATATAGATAATATTGCAGGGGTGTTAACGGGTACGGGACCTTACAAATACAAATTTGATCCTTCTCCTACTGCTCCTTATTATGACGCGAATACTCTATTGGTAAATGATAATGGATCAACATTACCACAAACTATTCATTATTATGTTATAGATGCTAATGGTTGTACTTATGATTCTACTGTGGATGTAGCACCGTATAAAAAAATTACAGATTTAACTTTTACAGTTTTACCTATAACTTGTGCAAACCCAACAAGAGATGTCAAAGTTACAGTAGTAGGAGGCTACACGCCAATTGCTAAATACGAAATTGTTTTACCAAATCCTTTAGATAATGGTAGTTCGGACACATTTGCAGGTTTAGGAGCTGGTACTTATTTGATTAAAGTGACTGATGTAAATGGTTGTTCTTTTGAAAAAACACTTAAGATTGATGATGTTACAAGAATCACAGTATCTGGTCAAGTCACTAAAGATGTAACTTGTAATGAGGCAACTCCGGTTACAAACGGTGCCGTTGAATTCACAGTTGATAACAATGCAGGAGGATTTACAGTTATAATGTTACAAGGTTCAGGAACACCTGTTGTTTCTGGTAACAAAGTGACTCTTTCTAATGTTGGAATTGGTATTTACGAAATTGAAGTTACAGATGCGATTACAAATTGTAAAGCTACAGCTCAAGTGGAGGTAAAACAACCAACACTGTCATTATCTGTGATTCCTCATCTCGATGTCAATGCCAATTGTCATTTTGGTGCACAGGTGTCATCAGTGGCTACTGGAGGAACACCAAATTATACTTATGCCTATGCATTGAGTACAAGTCCTGCTCCAGTAGCTACAGATTATTCTTCAAATGCTTCAGCCGT
Source organism: Flavobacterium gilvum (assembly GCF_001761465.1). NCBI lineage: Bacteria > Pseudomonadati > Bacteroidota > Flavobacteriia > Flavobacteriales > Flavobacteriaceae > Flavobacterium > Flavobacterium gilvum. The sequence goes on from NZ_CP017479.1 coordinate 1,112,570, forward strand.
TTTAGATGTTACTTTAGGTTTAAATTGGACAGTGTATGTAAAAGATGCAAATGCTTGTGAAACCCAAGCTCCTTTAACTTTGGCGATTGACCCATTGCCGGCAGTTACAAAAGTTGATTTCAGTAATTGTGCTTCAGTAGCAGGCACTTATACAATAACTGTAGTAGCAACTGGAGTAAGTGCACTTGAATATAATATTGGATCTGGTTATCAGGCAAGTAATGTGTTTACTGTTACAACTCCAGGCAATTATACGGTATTGGTTCGTGATGCAAACAAATGTGTAAGCGCAACTGCATTTCCATTCACGATTTTGGATCCTCTTCAAGTTCAAGGTGTAGTGACTACTTTGCCAACTTGTAATTCTGCAGATGGTGTTGTAACTCTTACTGCAATTGGAGGTTCTGCATCTGCTAATTACAGATATAAACTTGAGAGCACAGGAACATATACAACAAGTAATACATTCTCTGGTCTTGCTCCAGGAAGTCACACGTTCTATGTTCAAGACATTGGAACAACCGACATGTGTGAGGCACAAGTGACAGTTATTATTCCAACGGCAACCCCTATTACCAATTTTGCTGTGTTTCCAACTCCTGTTACTTGTAATGGAGGAAATGATGGTACAATTACTGCGACTATGGCTACACCAGCACCTGGTGTAAATGATAATCCAGTTTATACTTATGTATTGAATGGAATGACTCTAGGAGGAGTAACAGTGACAAGACCTTCTCAGTCTTCACCAATATTCAGTGGTCTTGCAGCTGGAAATTATACTGTAGTGGTTACTTCTGGAAGAGGTTGTACCGATACAAAAACTATCCCTGTAACAGAACCAGGAATAATTACAGTTCCAACACCTACACCGGTACAGTTTGGATGTACATCTGGTTCAAACGCAACGAATTTTGCTACTATCACTGTAAGCCCTAGTGGTGGTTCAGGAACATATTCAATTTACGAGTTCTTTAAAGGCGGTGTATCTGTTCAAAGAGGATCTAGCAATGTTTATACTGAGACTGATTTAGCCGGAGGTAGTTATACTGTTACTGTTTATGACGACAAAGGTTGTTCTGGAAGTGCTTCGGGAACTATTACAATTGCTCCATTTATTTCTCTTGATAAAATTAATATTGTCATTAATAAAGCTATTACTTGTAATAATCCTGAAGACATTACTGTGACAGTTGCGACTACAGGAGGCACACCGGCAGTATTAAACTATACTGTTGCAGGTACAGCAGGAAATCCTTATAACCAAAGTAATAACAATGGTATATTCACCGGATTACCTGTTGGAAATTATATAATTACAGTAACTAATCCTGCTACAGGATGTAGTATTCAAGATGTGCATTATGTAAATGAACCAAATACTTTTGATCTTACTATTGACAACATTGTTGATGTAACTTGTTTTGGAGGAACCAATGGAAGTGCTAATGTTACGATTGTTGACAGAACGATGCCAGATCAAGCAGGACCATTTAGTTATACTTTGGTTGCTCCAAATGGAACTACAACTAATGGTAATTCAGCAACAGCGGGGCCACTTACGCTGAATGGTTTGGCTGCGGGGACTTATATAATTACTGCCACTTTAACTAACAGTCCTTATTGTTCTGTTTCAAAAGTATTTACAATTAGCCAACCTACAGCTGCATTGAAAATAAGTGAAACTCACACTCCGATAACTTGTGCGGGTAATGACGGAACTATTTCAGCTACTGCCACTGGTGGATGGCCGGGAGGTTATGACTTCGCATTAGCTGGACCAGTAAATGTTGCATACTCTTCGCAAAGTAATTTCTCTAATTTGACAGCGGGTCTTTATACGGTAAGTGTAAGAGACAGTAAAGGATGTGAAGATCAGGTTCAAGTGAATTTGGTTAATCCAACTCCAATTGCAGCTACAATAATAGTTGATAAACCAATGTTGGCTTGTTTTGGTGATACCAATGCAACCATAACGGTACAACAACCTGTTGGAGGTTCTGGAGTTTATAAATATACTTTAGAGGCGACTTATCCAAACGGAACGATTACACTAAATGGACCTCAAAGTTCTAATATGTTTACCAATTTGGGAGCAGGCAGTTACAAGGTAATAGTTTCCGATACTTGGAGTTGTTCTGTTAACACAAATACCGTGGTGATTAAACAGCCTACTGTTGTAACGGCCAATTTGGTTAAAACCCTAGCTCAAACTTGTTTGAGTCCAGCAAGTCTTACTTTGTCGGCAGCTGGCGGTACCGGACCTTATAGATATAGTACTGATCCAAATTTCACGAATCCTTCATCTGTGTCAGTTCCATTTGCAAGTACAATAATAATCAATGTGCCGTTTACCACAGTACCTGCGAATTATGTTTATTATGTCAGAGATGCTAATGGTTGTTCAAATGCCGTTTCAAATTCTATCGACGTTATTCCATTGGAACAATTAGATTTTACTTTTGAAAATAACAATCCATACATCAACTGTTTGGGGGATAATGACGGTGAAATAACGGCTTCCGCCAAAGGAGGTTCTGGTAATTACGTTTACACATTATTAGATGGTTCTGGTAATGCGTTACCAGCAGCACCGACTCAACTTACACCTGGACATTTTACACAATTGCCAGCAGGTAATTATACGGTAATGGTAACCAGTGGAGATTGTACATTACGTAAAACAATAACCATTACTCAGCCAAACTCGGCTTTAACTTACACCGCTGCTGTGACTAATGTGACTTGTAACGGTAATGGGGATGGTAAAGTGGTACTTACAGGTTCAGGTGGTACAGGCGTTATTAAATATGCTATAAGCCCTGATTTGGATAAATTCTTGGACAACGGAACATTCCTGAATTTAGTTGTAGGACATTATCAAGCAATTATACAGGATGTTAATGGTTGTAATCACGTTTATGATTTCGATATTACAGAACCAGCTCCTATTACCGCAATTGTGGATCCATTATCAATCAAACAAGAATTATGTTCTGGAGAAAAAACAGGTGAATTTGCAATTACTGTTGCCGGAGGAACTGCGCCATACAGTACTAGTATAGATGGTGATACATTTGTTCCAAATAGGGTTTCTTTCACAGGTCTTTCGGGAGGTAAGCATACGGTAATTATAAAAGATGCTAATTTATGTGAGTTCACTTTTGATGAATTATTGAATCCAGCAGTTACCCTTGATCCAGTGGCTTCAATATCTAATGATTGTGTTAATAATGCGCCAGCCAACAAGGTTACTGTACATATTGACGATAGTAACAATCCGGCTGATGTTACCTACTCTTTGGATAGTACTGGTACGCCGCAAAGCAGTAACGTATTTACAAACTTGGCTCCTGGAAATCATTTTGTAATGGTACAGCATAAAAATGGCTGTGTAGATGCAACGTTACCATTTGTAATTGACCAAGTTGATCCTTTAACTATTTCTATTAATCTTGGAGGTTTAAATGAGATTGTGGCTACCGTGACAGGAGGTTCTGGTGTTTACCAATTTACGGTAAATGGTGAATCGATAGGGTCAAATAATAAGTATATTTATTTCCACTCGGGAGATTATACGGTGACTGTAACCGATAGTTATGGTTGTTCTGTATCGGCAACAAAATACTTTGAGTTTATCGACATCACAATTCCGCCGATATTTACACCAAATGGTGACGGTAGTAATGATAACTGGAAACCAACAAATACTGAAAATTATCCGGACATCAAATTCATAGTGTATGATCGTTACGGACGCCAGGTTGGTGTCTTTGGAGCCGGACAATCTTGGGATGGTAAATATAACGGTACAGAGTTGCCAATGGGTGATTACTGGTATATACTCAAATTGAGACATGCTCAAGACGACCGAGAATTTGTTGGCCATTTCACGCTATATAGATAAGAAGAAGGGCAGTTATCCTAAAAGAAAAAATTAAGATGAAAAAAATACTAATAAGCATTTTCCTTTTGGCTGTAACCGCAAGTTACAGCCAAGAGTTGAATGTTCCAGTGGCTACACAATATTTGGCCGATAATCCTTTTGTGATTTCACCAAGTTATGCAGGGATAGGGGATAACTTTAGAATTAACCTTAATGGGTACAAACAATGGGTAGGTGTCGAAGATTCACCTCAGAGTCAGGCTTTGTATGCCGATTTCAGGGTGATGAGTCAATCTGGAGTTGGGATGACATTGTATAATGATTCCAATGGAAATACCAAGCAGGCCGGGGGTAAGCTTACCTTTGCCCATCATATTATTTTAGATTATTATACAAAGCAATATCTTTCTTTCGGTCTTTCGTATATTTATAATTCATTCCGAATCGATCTTCCGGATTACAGCAATCTCCCTCCAGATGCAGGAATTACGGATAACCGCTCTACTTCAAATAACAACTTTGAGGTGGGGCTTTTGTACCGAAATAGAAATTTCTACCTGAGTGGAACAGCAACTAATATTTTGAAGAAGGATATTGATTTTGCATCAACCAAAGTGGAACCAAATTTACTTACCAATTACCAATTGTACACAGGATACATAATTAGTCTTCCAAATAGAGTTGAATTGGAACCTTCTGCCTTTTATCAATTATTTCAAAGTGACGGCCGTTCCAATACCGATTTAAACATCAAATACCGAAAATTCAATAGATATGAAGATTATTGGTGGGTTGGGGCAACGTATCGTTTTTTGAACGACCAAATTGGGAAACCTCTTGGAGTTGGGCCTATGGTTGGATTTACAAAAGGCTATTTTTCGATGGGTTATTCGTATCAAGTGACATTGGACGAAAACTTGGTCTCTACAAATTCTGGGACGCACTCTTTGACCATAGGATTTAGATTCCTACAAGGCGTTAGTAACTGTCCTTGTACCGAAAGTCCTGTTCATGATTAGTGATTGGTGAATTGAGATTGGCTGATAAGAATTAATTCAAGTTGATAATTTAAAAATTGTAATTTTTTTTTTATTTCTGTGTGTTAAAATATAAGAAAAAACTGTTGTATGTCAAACAATTAATTATATTTGACAGAAATGTAACATGTTTAAGGTGAGTCTATTGTGAAAACTTGCTCTAAAAACATGTTTTTATTAAATTAACACTCAGTTTATTATGTTAAAGCAAAAATTACTTCCGTACTTAGCCTTGGTCTTATTTACACTAGTAGCGTGTGAAAAAGAAAATTTACAAAACGAGAATTCTCCAGAACAAAGCACAGATCAGCCCTCAAAAGCCAAAATCGATAACTTATCCATGGATGAATTGTCCAAAGACAAACAATTTGAAGAAATCTCAGGTGTTTTTAAGCTTCATGAAACATTTGAAACAGCCAAAAAAGCCGTTACCAAAAAAGGAGCATTGGACAAGGACGATTTTGTAATCGATTTTTCTTCGGGTAACAAAATGGAGTCCAAAGTTGGTACATCCTACACTTTTATGATTAAAAATGACGAAGAAATCCCAAAACATTTTGAAAACCTCGTTGTCGAAAAACATATTGATGGTACCGTAAGTGGTTTTATCGTGTACTATGAATATTCGCAACGCTATCTGGACAGTCTGAAAAAAGGCATAGTGATTCCTTTTGATGGAACCGCACGCCGCACGGAAAATAAAGGAAATCTAGAAGAGTTAAAAGATTTTTACAAGGGAGGTAAAACAGCAAAATCATCTACAACTGCCAAATCAACTGCACTGATGTGTACAGAAACAAGATATTTTTGCCAAACGTATTGTCCATGGGGTGAACATTTTTATGGAGTGTATTGTACAACGTTAAAGAAAGTTTGGTATGGTTATCGTGCGGAAACTTATATAGATTGCATAAGTACAGGTAGTAGTTTCGGTAATACCTGGGGTTGGGTGGGCGATGCCCAATCATATAGCTCTACAGTGCCCGATCCTAATGTAACCTCGGGAGGATCGTACAGCTCGACAGCAACGGTGCAGCCCAATTTATTTGATGATCCGTCAACGTTTCAACGTTTCACCAATTATTACGGATTGACAGGTGCAGAGATAGAATGGGCACGCTACCGTCCCAATAGAATTGCAATTGAGAATTTTATGGAAGAAAATTACGTTCCAGGAATTCCGTATGATGCAAAGGTAGTACCAGAAAAAGTGATTTCTCAAATTGTAGCAAACCCCAATCTTAAAATTGATCTTTATTCTTCCCTTAATTCTCCAATGAATATTGATAAATTAGCAATTAATAGCGCAACACCCGAAGGTAAAAAATTTAATGATGTGTACGATGAATTGGAAAAATCCCCAGAGTTTAAAAAGCTTTTTGTTGATTTGTTTGCTAGTAATTCAAGATTTAATGTGAAGTTTGTAATTGGCAACACTGTACATGGAGGACCAGCGGAAACTATAACAGATATAAATAACCCAATTAATACTACAATTACTATTACACGCGCTTTTTTACTAAACAATAATAAGATGACCATTGCCAAAACAATTATTCATGAAGGCATTCATGCATTTTTGAATATCAAATTATGCGAGCCGAGTATTGGGATGAGTATTCCAAGTGTTAATAATTTAGAAATATATGATTGTATAAACCAATATTACAATGGTTTTAACTCTTCTAATACAAACCAACACGATTTTATTTATAATTTTATGCTACCTACTATGGTTACCATATTGTCTCAAGTAAAAGATTCATTAGTAACACCAGAAAACAATTTAGTAATGTTAAACGATGTAAATGTACATATCCCTTATAGTAGCTCTCCTGGAACCCCTTTTGTTTGGAATGATTATTATCATAATTTGTCATTGAATGGTTTACAAAACTGTTCTTTTTTTCAAAGTGAAATAGGTTCAGTTCAAGTGGTCAATGGAGTCCCAACACCCACTATTACAAACAACCAACTTTTAATGCAAAGTTTTATAGAATATATTCGTGTTGGTCAATTTAACATTCATCCTTAAATTCAAATAATAATGAAAACGATATACTTTTTATTATGTTTATGCTTTTTTGGTAAAATTGGAGCTCAAGATTTAGAAAAAATTAAGAAAGCAGATACTATTTATATTTATTTTAAAAAAGATAAAATAAAGCAAATTCATCATATTGAAACAAGTCGTAATAAAGACAAAAAGTATGATACTTATTTTTTGATTATTCCAATGGACAACAATCTTTTCAGTTTACGAATCTTAAAACTTTAAATAATGTTAGAAAAGTAAACAAAAAATTTCTAAAAAAAAATAAAGACATTATTTTAAATTACAATTTTATAAAAAAGTATGGAACTCTATACATAGCTGAAATGATAGGATCTTTTTATTATCCAAAAAAAATTGTATATGTAATTGATAATAAAGACATAGGTTGTTTTAAAATCTTTATGAAGCAAGTTAGTATTGTTGGGCCCGTAAGATTTAGTGAAGAATGATAATAATCTCAAAAAGCAGTTTTAGAACACTTCTAAAACTGCTTTTTTAAATAGTTATTAGTGAAAAAGGAAATTGCCAAAACCATTTTGTTAGAATGCATTCATTTTTATTTTTTTTTGCAAAAGCAAACAATCTCTCTATTGGTAGCTCGAATTAGTTATTTTTTCAGAACGCTAATCACCAATTACTAACAACTATTTATTTAACTTTTTACGCAAATTCTATATTTACATCGTTTTCGTTGATAATTTCACAATTTTTTTAGAATTTATAAATTTAATACTTATTTAAAAGTTATATCTTTGCTATTCTTTCAAAAACACTAAAAAAATAGCACTATGAAGACTTTGAATAATTTTGATTTTAATAATAAAAAGGCAATAATAAGAGTAGATTTTAATGTTCCTTTAGACGAAAATTTTAATGTAACCGATACTACTCGTATCGAAGCTGCAAAACCTACTATAGATACAATTTTGGCTCAAGGTGGAAGTGTAATCTTAATGTCACACTTAGGTAGACCAAAAGGAGCTCAGGATAAATATTCGTTGAAACACATCCTAAAAACAACTTCTGATATTTTGGGAGTGCCTGTTCAATTTGCTTCAAACTGTGTTGGTGCAGAAGCTCAGGAAGCAGCCAAAAACTTAAAACCAGGACAAGTTTTATTGTTAGAAAATTTACGTTTTCATGATGAAGAAGAAGCTGGAGATGTTGCTTTTGCAAAAGAATTGGCTTCATTGGGTGATATTTATGTAAATGATGCTTTCGGGACGGCTCACAGAGCGCACGCTTCGACTACAATTATTGCACAGTTTTTCCCAGAAAACAAATGTTTCGGAACTTTATTGGCAAAAGAAATTGAAAGCTTGAACAAGGTTTTGAAAAACAGCGAAAAACCAGTTACAGCTGTTCTTGGAGGATCAAAAGTGTCTTCAAAAATTACGGTTATCGAGAATATTTTGGACAAAGTTGATCACATGATTATTGGTGGCGGAATGACATTTACGTTCATCAAAGCTTTGGGTGGTAATGTAGGTGAATCAATTTGTGAGCTTGATAAATTAGATTTAGCTTTAGATATTTTGAAACAAGCCAAAGAAAAAGGAGTTCAAATCCATATTCCTGTTGATGTTGTTGCAGCTAATGACTTTTCAAATACTGCCGATACTCAAGTTGTGGATGTAAGAGAAATTCCAGACGGATGGCAAGGTCTTGACGCAGGTCCAAAATCATTGGCAAATTTTGAAAAAGTGATTATGGATTCCAAAACTATTCTTTGGAACGGACCTCTTGGAGTTTTTGAAATGGAAACATTTGCAAAAGGAACTATTGCACTTGGAAATTACATAGCGGCTTCTACAGAAAATGGTGCTTTCTCACTTGTAGGGGGAGGAGATTCTGTTGCGGCAGTAAAACAATTTGGCTTCGAAGAAAAAATGAGTTACGTTTCTACCGGAGGTGGTGCCATGTTGGAAATGTTGGAAGGAAGAACTTTGCCTGGAATTGCAGCAATTTTAGAATAAATAAAATTTTAAAATCTCTCTTTGTTAAAGGAGCTGATTTTATTTTTACAAATACTTTAACCTTTAGTTACATCATGCGTAACTAAAGGTTTTTTTTATATAATATACTATTTTATAATAAATTACGTTAAAGATAAAACTAGATGTTAGTAAATGTGATTTTTTCTAACATTTCTTCTTTTTAAAATAGTCTTAAGACTATTCTTAATGTTTTAAGAATAATAGGTTGCTGTTTAACTTGTCTTTTTTTAAATTTTTTGAAAATTTTATAAAGTATAATTATCAATTTCGAGTTTTGTTTGATATAATTTACTTACACAATTTTTAAAATTTGTTTAAATGTCGATTTTTTTTGTATTTTTAACATTTATTTTAATTCAAGTTAGAATAATACGCCTAAGTTTGCATTTCCTTATTTGTAACCAGCTGATTTGTAAATGGTTGATACGGTCGGTCAGAAATTATAATTATGAGATTAAAAAATACCACATTATCGTTTTTTCTTTTTTTTTCCTTAACTGTTTTCTCGCAGGGAACTGTGGGGAAGACAGAGATAGTCAATGAAGAAAAGCCTCTTTCTTATTTAGATTCCATAAAAAAATCCTTCGTTTCCTATGATCATACTGTTAAAGCCGACAGTTTGTGGATGAATCAGATAAGCAGCATTTTGGATATTTATAATGATGTAGATAATGAAATCAATACTGTAAACATTGATAAGGATATTGATCAGGAATTACCAACCGATTTGTTGAAGAAAAGATTGGCAGCGATGGATGCTAAATCTCCTTTTAATATTGAATACAATCAAGGATTAGAAAATTTAATTAAATCCTTCCTTAAAAACAGGCGAAAGGCTTTTGCCAACCAAATGGCGGTTGCTGAATATTATTTTCCACTTTTTGAAGATGCATTGTCGAAACAAAATGTGCCTTTGGAAATAAAGTATCTAGCTGTAGTAGAGTCGGCGCTGAATCCAAAAGCAGTTTCAAGAGTAGGGGCTACCGGATTGTGGCAATTTATGTATGGCACTGGTAAACAATATAATTTAAGTATTGATTCTTATGTTGACGAGCGTTCGGATCCTTTAAAATCTTCTGAAGCAGCAGCTCAATATCTAACAAATATGTATGCCGTTTTCAACGATTGGGACTTGGTTCTGGCCTCGTATAATTCTGGTCCGGGAAATGTAACCAAAGCAATTCGCCGATCGGGTGGACAGCAGAATTTTTGGAATATCAAAAAATACCTTCCTAAAGAAACACAAGGATATGTTCCTGCTTTCCTTGCCACCATGTACATTTATGAATACCACAAAGAGCATGGTATTGTTCCCAAAAAAGCCTTAGTGAAGCATTTTGCCACCGATACGGTAATGGTAAAAAAAGAGATGTCTTTTGCTCAAATTTCAGATTTGCTGGATATTCCCGTTGAGCAGCTTCAGGCGCTAAATCCTTCCTATAAGCGGAATGTAATTCCGAGTTATGAAGATAAAAATCACTACTTGACATTGCCTTCTTGCAAAGTTGCAGTTTTTACTTCGAATGAAGATAAAATTTATGCTTATGTAGATTATGAAGCAGGTAAAAGAGAAAAGGTTAATACGGGCAGAAAACCATCCATTGATATAGATTCTTCAGCTATTGCCATGACTTTTAAAGGTAAAGTGAGGTATTATAAAGTGAAACGTGGTGAAAACCTTGGGGATATTGCAAAAAGAAATGGTATCGCGCTTAACGATTTGAAGGAATGGAACGGCATCAGAGGGAATTCGATTGCAGCCGGAAAATCTTTGAAAATAATCTCTGAAAAAGAATCGGAAACAAATATTATACAATCAGCATTAAGTAGTTATAAAAGCAAAGTTGCGGTTGCCAATGAGAATGCCATCAATAAAGCTAAAGAAAGTAAAGCTGCTTTAGATAAAAAAGAAGATACACTTGTTGCTGAGAATACACCAAATTTATATGTAGTTCAGAAAGGTGATAATTTGAATAGTATTGCAAAAAAATACAATGCTACTGTAGCCGAAATTAAAGAATGGAATCACTTGACTTCACAAAATATCAGATTGGGTGATTCACTACAAATTTCAGCTCCGATTGTAAGTACAGAAACTGAGGTGGCAGTTGTTCCTGCGCCTGAATTGAAAGATATTCAATACGAAGTGCAAAAAGGCGATAACCTTTTCATTATTGCCAGAAAATTTGGTGCTTCTTTGACTGATTTAAAGCAATGGAATAATTTAAGTTCCAATAGTATTTCGGTTGGAAATTCATTAGTGGTTGCCAAAAATGCAGTGGCTATCAATACCAACAATGCATCTGTTGATTCTTTCAAGAAAAAAGATAATCTTTCAGCTTCCCAAAAGGAAATTAATTATTTGGTACAAAAAGGAGATTCTTTGTTTAGTATTTCAAAAAAATATCCTGGGGTTACAGTGTCTGATTTAAAAAAATGGAACAATATCACCGGAGATGATTTAAAACCTGGAATGGGATTGAAAATAAAAGGATAATTAAATAAACTGCAGTATATTTGAACCCGAATTCTACACTGTTTTTTCAGTGTAGAATTCGGGTTCAACTGTATTCAGACTTTTTGATATGAATAAAATTTTCTTTTTATTTCTCTTCGTCTCAGTTTTCTTTTCTTGTTCTAAGAATAAGGACAATTTTTCCAGACACTCAACCGGAAAAATCAATTCTATATCAATCGTTATTGATGATCAGTTGTGGAACGGGATTGTTGGTGATAGTATAAGAAATAAATTTGCCGGTCCAGTTGAAGGTTTGCCAAAGGAAGAACCTATTTTTGACATCAATCAATATCCAACAGATGTTATGGAGGGTTTTGTAACCAAAAGCAGAACTATTATTGTTGTAAAAAAAGGAGCTGAAAATCATTTTTGGCTACAAAAAAACCAATATGCCAGTCCGCAAAATATATTTCATATTACCGGAAAATCAGTGACGGCACTTTTGGAACTAATCGATAAACATTCACCAGGGATTATTGAAATAATTAAAAAAGGAGAAATTTTGGCTCATCAGGAATTATTGAAAGATTCCGTTGTCGTTTCCAAAACAATCCAAAATCAATTTCAATTGGATTTGAAAGTACCAAAAGGATATTCTTTTAGTGTTAAGAATGAGAACTTTGTATGGTTAAAAAAAGAAATTTCCAGCGGTAGTACAAGCATCTTGGTTACCCAATTTCCTATGAAAAATTTCAGTCATGGCGGCGATATGTTAAGTCGGGTCATAAAGATTCAGGATTCTATTGGGACTGTTTATATTAAAGGTACCGTTCCTGACTCAAATATGTACGTTGATATGTCTTATCCGCTTTATCTTTTGAAAACCAATCTGAACGACAAGTTAACTTACGAAACCAGAGGCACTTGGAGATTAAAAAACAGCTTTATGTTTGGTCCTTTTTTAAATTATCTCATAATGGATTCCGAGAGAAACAGAATAATTTACCTTGAAGGATTTTGTTATATTCCCTCTCAGGAAAGAAGAGATTATATGCATGAATTGGAGTCTATTTTGAAAGGGGTAAAAATTACTGAAACAAAATAATACAGTAGCAATGGCTATAGAATGGAAAATAAAGGCTTTTGAGGCATTATCGGCAGATGAGTTATATGATATACTTCAATTGCGAAGCAGAATCTTTGTAGTGGAGCAAAATTGCGTTTATCTTGATCCTGATGGTAAGGATAAGGTCGCTTTGCATCTTTTTGGGGCTTTTGACGGAAAAATTGTGGCTCACGCCCGACTTTTTAAACCCGGAATTACTTTTGACAACGCATCAATTGGGAGAGTGGTAGTAGATTCTGACTATAGAAACCGAAAATGGGGGCAGGAATTGATGAAGAAAGCAATTGATGGTATTCAGGAACACTTTGACGAAAGCCAAATAACTATTGGCGCACAGTTATATCTGAAAAAATTCTACGAAAGTCTCGGTTTTGTACAATCTAGCGAAATGTATCTCGAGGACGATATTCCGCATATCGAAATGGTGAGAGAATGATTTGTTTTTACCACTGATTACTGAATGGAACACAGATGACACAGATGACACAGATTAAACGGATTATCACAGATTTTGTTCTTTAAAATAATGAAAAATCAGTATGAATCCGTTTAATCTGTGTCATCTGTGTGCCATTGCGTATTTTGGTTTTTTTCAAACAAAATATAGAAACATTAAGCTTTAATTTACATTCCAATCAAATTTTCAAAATTGAGTTATACTCCGCCGTCGTGTTCAAAATGCTTACTGCTTTCTTTATTTCGGGGTTGTTTTTGATGTAATAATTATAAAGCCCTTCCTGATATTGATAACGTTTTATGATTTCGTCAAGCAATAAACCTTTAATTTCCTTTTGGTTTTTATCTAATAATGCGTTTTCTGATTTTTGAAGCGAAGTCAATAATTGCTGATATTCCACAGCGATAGATTCATCTAATTTCTCTTTTTTGGCTGTCGCCAAAGTGTTTTTCAGAGCGACTTCGGTTTCTGTGTCAAAAGTGATTTTTTGGCTTTTTAGAAATTGTTTGAAATCGGCATAATCCGTATCGGTGATTGCCGGAATTTTAGTTCCCAAATTCGGATTTTTATAATAATAGTAAGTGGCATAATTAAAAATGCCATCGTTTTTCAACAGCGCATTCGCAATCGGACTAGTTTTGGTTTCTTCCATTTCGATATCTGGCTGAATACCGCCACCATCATAAACAGTTCTCCCTTTTCGAGTTTTAAAAGCGTTGTAATTCTTGGCTTCGGTCCTGATGGCAACGCCGTTTTTGTCTTTATGGGCATAATCCAACGCTTGAATACATCTGCCGGAAGGCGTGTAATAGCGGGAAATGGTCACTTTCAGTTGGGTGCCATAAGTTAATTCAACAGGTCTTTGTACTAAACCTTTTCCAAAACTGCGGCTTCCCAAAACAACCGCGCGATCTAAATCCTGCAAAGCTCCCGAAACAATTTCGGAGGCTGAAGCACTTCGGCCGTTAACCAAAATAACCAAAGGAATTGTAGTGTCTATAGGGTCTTTGGATGTTTTATAAGTGTTGTTGTGTTTTTCTATTTTGGATTTTGTCGTTACAATAATCTCATTTTTTGGAACAAAAAGATTGCAGATATTTACTGCTTCGTTCAATAATCCGCCGGGATTTCCTCTTAAATCCAAAACGATTCTTTCGGCACCATCTCTTTTTAGTTGTTCCAATGCCTCCTTGGTTTCTGAAGAGGCTTTTCGGTTGAAGTGGTCTAGCACGATATAACCAGTTTTGTCATCAATTTTGGCAAAATATGGAACCGATTTGATTTCGACTTCGTCTAATACAATTACAGTAGAATTGGTTTTTCCTTGACGAATGTATTTGATGTCGATTCTAGTGTTTTTGGAACCTTTTAATAATTGCGAAGCATCGTCTTTGAAATCGGCCAAAGGCGTATCGCCTATCTGTATAATTTCGTCACCGGCTTTGAGTCCCGCTTTGTCGGCGGGGAAATTTTTATACGGTTCTTTTATAATCAGTTTATCGTCTTTTCGGGTTATTAGTGCGCCAATTCCGGTGTACTCGCCCGTATTGTTGATTTTGAATTTGATGACTTCCTGCTCGTTAAAATAAACGGTATAGGGATCAAGCGAAGCCAACATTCCTTTGATGGCGTTGTTCATCAACTCGGCTGGAGTGGTCTCATCGACATAATTTTTGTTCAATTCCTTGAATAGCGTTGTGAAAATCTCCAACTGTTTGGCAATCTCAAAATAGTCGTCTTTGAAACTGACACCCACAAATAAAAAGGCAGAAGCAACAACTGGAATTATGTATTTTTTTTGGAAAAAGTTACGCATGATTATTTGTTTTTTTTCTTGAATCGTTTTCTTATAAAATAAAATAGCGCTATTGCTATAATAATAAAGGGCCAAATTTCTAATAATCCCAAAAAGAAGCTTGAAATACCATAAAACCCAGATTTGAATGCATTCCACACTTTGGCTCCATAGGAAATGGTTACGCCGCTTTCCTGGGCAATTGTTTTATAGAATTCTATGGTAACAGTGCTCAAAGAAACTTGATTTTGCATGTATCTCAATTGTCCTTCTTTGGCTTCTATTTCTTCTCGAATTGCCGAAAGCTGTGCTTCAATGGCTAGCATTTCAGACATTTTGGTGGCTTTTGCCAAAAGTTCAAGATACCTGTTTTCTAGTTTTTTTTTGGTTTTTAATCGGGCATCAATGTCGATATATTCTTCGGTTACATCTTGTGAGCTGATTTCTTTATTGTCAAAATAAGCAACTCCGGTCGAAAAGTCTTTTATAAAAGAATCAAAATTTTCACTTGGGATTCTAACCGTTATTCTTCTGTAAATAGAGGAATAATCTTTCCCTTCACTATCGTTTTGTATGAAGGCCTTTCCTTTTTTTACGGCAGTTTTTATTTGTTCGTAAGTGGATTCTAAATTATCGGTTTCAAATCTAAGATTACCGTTGCGAATTATTTTTTGTTCTATGATTTTCTTTTCATCATTTGTGAATGCCGAATTACTGCCTACTTCGGCAATCTCTTTTTTTGGAGGCAATTTTGCCATTGAAATTGCTAAATCTGAAGAAGATTCTGCCTCGGCTTTTTTGCAACTTAATACAGCGAAAAATAAAAGGGTAATTATTAATTTTGATTTCATGAGGCTAATTTATTTTTAAAAATACAAAATTAATTTCGAAAACAAACTAAGCTGAAGTTGGATAGCTTTAGAAAGAAAATGTTTCAAACAGTTATTCTTCTTTTTTTATCTGTAAAAGAAATTTCTCAAACAACTGTATGGTTTTGGTGTTGATTTCCTCAAAAGACAAACGGTCTTTGCTTTGGTAAAAAAACATAAAAGAATACGGCTGATCCAGATTATCAATCAACAAATGCTTGTTGAGCCTGTATGTTTCCCGAAGTACGCGTTTGAAATAGTTTCGGTCAACTGCTTTTTTAAAATATTTTTTGGAAACCGAAACGCCTATTTTTATTTTTTCGCCTTCGCCAAAAGTCCCTGGATTGTAAACCAACCGCAATGGATATTTTGAAACCGATTTGCCCTCGGTAAATAACAATCCAATGGAAATTTTACTTTTTAGTTTTTCATTTCTGGGATAGGTGAAGCTCATTTTAAATAAATATACGTAGTTATAATTAGTAACAAAGGTACAATTAATGTGTGGTCATGCAACAAGCTGTTCAGAATGAAATTGGATTTTCAATCGGGCGAAAAGTTTCATTTTTATTCGATTAATAAATGATATTTTTTTTGTAACTTTCTGTTTTACATGTTAATACATTTAAAAAGATTAATTGCAGGGGTTATAAATAGTGCTAAAAATATATTTCTTACTTTTGTGGCAAATTTAATAGTATGCAAAAGTTAATTTCGTACCCTCTATCTTTAATTGTACTAATATTAGTACTCTTGACTTTAGTGGTATTTCATCCTATTCAATGGATTTGTTTGCACGTATTTGGTTATCAAGCACATAAAAAAAGTGTTGATTACTTAAATTTTATATTGCTAAAAATTGTTCTTTTGTTGGGAACAACGTTTAGTTGCAAAAATGCAGAAAGTGTACCAAAGGGTGTGCCTGTTATTTTTGTTGCAAACCATCAGAGTTTATATGATATTATTGCGATAATTTGGTTTTTGAGAAGATATCATCCCAAATTTGTCAGCAAAAAAGAATTAGGAAAGGGAGTACCAAGTGTGTCTTTTAATTTACGTCACGGAGGTTCGGTATTAATTGACCGTAAGGATCCAAAACAAGCCATACCGACTATCAAAAAAATAGCCGATTATATTGAAAAACATAAACGTTCGGCGGTAATTTTTCCTGAAGGAACAAGAAGTCGCAACGGAATACCAAAAGAATTTGCGCAAACAGGTTTGAAAATTTTATGCAAAAATACCCCCTCGGCTTATGTGGTTCCCATCAGTATCAATAATTCATGGAAACTATTACGATATGGAACTTTTCCTTATGGTTTAGGAAGCCACATCAGCTTAGAAATTCATGATGCATTTGCAGTTAAGGATTTTGAGTTTAACGAAATAATGCAAAAGACTGAATCGTCAGTCAAAAACGGAGTAAAAATTTAATAACCTATATATAATGTCTATAAAAAATATTCGTCTGGAAGTGATGCAATTTCTGGAAAACAAAGTAGAAGGATTTATGGAGCAGTATCTGATTCCTGTAGAGAAGATATGGCAACCTTCTGACTTTTTGCCTAATTCAGAAAGTGATAATTTTCTTGAAGAAGTAAGAGAATTGCGAGAAATATCCAAAGATTTACCGTATGATTTTTGGGTAGCCATGGTTGGTGATATGATTACCGAAGAGGCTTTGCCAACTTATGAAAACTGGTTGATGGAGCTTGAAGGTGTCGATAATGAAGGAAGAAACGCATGGTCAAAATGGGTGCGAGAATGGACGGGCGAGGAGAACCGTCACGGAGATTTATTGAATAAATATTTGTACTTGTCTGGACGTGTGAATATGCGTGAAATCGAAATGACCACACAGCATTTAATCAATGATGGTTTTGATATTGGAACAGGTCGTGATCCGTATAAAAACTTTGTTTATACGAGTTTTCAGGAATTGGCAACTTATGTTTCCCACAACAGAGTTTCTCAATTGGCTAAATCGTATGGAGATAAAAAGTTGTCCAAAATGTGTAAAATGGTTGCCGGAGACGAAATGCGTCACCACCACGCTTACAGCCATTTTGTGACCGAAATTTTCAAATTGGATCCAAGCGAAATGATGTTGGCTTTCCAATACATGATGAAACAAAAAATTGTGATGCCAGCGCATTTCCTAAGAGAATCGGGACAAAAAATCAGCTCGGCTTTTGAACATTTTTCAGATTCTGCACAAAGAATTGGAGTTTATACGGCCAATGATTACGTTGATATTTTGCAGAAATTAATTGATAAATGGGAAATCGATAAAGTTACAGGTTTAACAGCCGAGGCCGAAAAAGCAAGAGATTATCTGATGAAATTACCATCCAGAATGGCAAAAATTTCAGAGCGATTGGTTATTCCTCAAGAGTCATTCCAATTCAAATGGGTAGAACCAGCAAGATTGTAGATTTGAGATTGCAGAATTCAGATTTTAGATTTTTTGAAATTGCCATTAAAATTGATTTTTTGCTATTGTAATTGAATTTTTAAATTAAAATAATATTGCTGATTTTTAAGGTTTAGGCTTTAAAAATCAGCTTTTTTTATAAAAAGAAAAACATATGAATAATCCTGATTTAATTAATAAAACTATTCTTTTTGTAAAAGAAAAATTAGCCAATGCCGAAGGAGGACACGATTGGTTTCATATTCAAAGAGTGTATAAGAATGCATTATTGATTGCAAGCGGAGAACAATGTGACGAAACTGTCGTAAAGTTGGGTGCTTTGCTTCACGATATCGCCGATAGTAAATTTCACGGAGGTGACGAGGCAGTGGGGCCAAAAGTAGCTCGTGAGTTTTTGGAAAGTCAAAACGCTTCTGAAGAAACGATTTCTCATGTTGTCCAAATCATCAATAACATCTCTTTTAAAGGCGGAAATAACAAAAAGGCGTTCTCGTCCATCGAATTGGATATCGTTCAGGATGCGGACCGTTTGGATGCCATAGGAGCCATTGGAATTGCCCGAGCGTTTAATTATGGCGGATTCAAGAATCGAGCGATGTACGATCCGAATATTGCCCCAAATTGAATATGACCAAGGAAGAGTACAAAAACAGTCAAGCGCCTACCATCAACCATTTTTATGAAAAGTTGTTGCTGCTGAAAGATAAGATGAATACCCAAACTGGTAAAGAAATTGCACAGCAAAGACATCATTTCATGCAGGAATTTCTGGCACAGTTTTATGCTGAATGGGAAGGGGAATTGTAGAGACGTTGCATTGCAACGTCTCCACAACGAACCGCAATCTAGACGTTGCATTCAATCAGACGTTGCATTGCAACGTCTCTACAATGTAACCGACATTCTACATTCCCTTTTCCTTCATTTCCAGAATCACATCCGAAGGGCTCTTAAAAGTCGGAGCTTGTTCAATAATACTTCCTGCGCGTTTTTTGTTGATTTTGAAAGTGATGTCATTATCTGTGGTGAACAAAAGTGCCGTCAGGAAAGGATTATTCATATAGGAACTCAGAATTATATAGGCTTCGTCAAGCGAATGAAAACTTTCAATTTCCTCTGTTTTGTATCGCGCTATAACCGAAAGACTAAAAATCCCATCATTCAAAACCGGACGCACATAAATATTTTTCAAATCAGTATCACCAATGGTTTTGGCCAAAGTTAGTTTGGCGTAAGTTTTATTGGTGATGCTTTCTTTTACTTTTTCCCAAAATTCATCAAAAACAGGTTGAAAAGACATAGGTTTTATTTTTTGGTATTATTGAAGTACAAAAATACCTTTTTGAAAGGAAACAATGTGCTTTTTGCTTGAGATAATCAATTTCAAAGGCAAAGGGCTATTGATGAATAATGCGTATATTTGATTTTAATAGAAATGTGATTTTTTGTAATACATATTTAAGTTAAGAGTCACAATCCAATATCACGATAAGACCTTTTAATGTATGACAAAACGATATCAACTATTTTCTTTGGCTTACCGAATTATTTTGGGATTATTCATTGTGGTTTTTACAATAAAATCTTTGTTTTTCCCTGATCCGAGCGCTGATAATGCAGGGGTTTGGTCATTGTTGTTTAGTATTGTGACTTTACCCGCAATCACAATTTTTCATAGGTTGGGAAATGAAAATAGGTACAAAATCATTGTGCAGTTTTTTGTCTGTGCTTTGGTTCTGATAAGTTTATCATTTCTACTTTTTTTATTTTTAACACCTGAAGATGGAAACCTGCTTGTCAATTCTGTGTTTGTAATAACGATATTTGTAAATGCAGGATTGCTTTTTTATTTAATTCAAGATAAAAAATTTAATCACAACGGCTAAAACATTTTAATCGCTATAAATAAATGAAACGAATAACTGTATTCTGTGGTTCTAGTTCTGGAACCGAAGAAATCTATACTTCGCAGGCAACTTTGCTGGGTGAAATATTAGCGAAACGAAATATTGAATTGGTGTATGGCGGAGCCAATGTTGGACTTATGGGTGCTGTTGCCGATGGTGTTTTGAATCATGGTGGAAAAGCAATCGGGGTTTTGCCAAATTTTTTGAGGTCAAAAGAAATAGCGCATAAGCAACTTACCGAATTGATTTTGGTTGATACTATGCATGAACGAAAAACCAAAATGAATGACCTTTGTGACGGCGTAATTGCGCTGCCGGGCGGTTTTGGAACGATGGACGAACTTTTCGAAATGCTGACTTGGGCGCAACTCGGACTGCATAAAAAACCGATTGCACTTTTAAACATTGACGGGTATTTTGATGCTTTGATTGTTTTTATACAAACGATGGTGAATAAGGGACTTTTGAAAGAAGCAAATCAGCAAATGCTTTTGGTGAGTGATTCCATAGACGAACTTTTGGATAAAATGACAAATTATGTTCCTCCTACGGTGGGAAAATGGATTAGTAAAGAAAATATTTAATGGCGATTGACAAACCAAATCAAATGAAATATAAATTTTTAGTACTGATTGCTGTAATGATTGCAATTGTTGGATGTCAAAAAAACGAAAAAAAGTCTATTTCGCAACCGGATAAAGACACGAAGGAATTAAGCGGAAAGGGATATTCTATTCAATATGATTCCTCTTTTAGACTCGATGAAAGCGGAAGGAATGGAACCGAATTTTATTTGTTTACGCCAACTGCCCCCGGAGATGATTTTTCGGAAAACATCAATTTAATAATTCAGAACCTTGGAGTTTTAAAGTATGATTTGAACCAATTCATAACTCTTTCGGAAAAACAAATTGAAGCAAACGGAAAACTCATTGAGAGCGTCAGAAAAAATGAAAATGGACAGGAATACCATATTTTAATTTTTGAGACCAAAATGAATGGTTTTGATTTGAAGTTTTTGCAATACGATTTCGTGAAAAACGATAAAGCTTATGTATTGACTTTTTCGGCAAAAAAAGATGAATTTGAAAACCATCGAAAATCCATCGAAAAAGTAATGAACAGTTTTGGATTGGAATAATACCATAATTCCCCTCCTCTGGAGGGGTGCCCGAAGGGCGGGGCGGTAAACTTCACCTTTTTTAAAGTAAACACGTCGTAAAACACCCCGCCCTTTGGGCACCCCTCTTTAAAAGAGGGGAAGTTGTTCTCGATTTATAATCCAAGTGGCATTAACGATCAAAACCATCAATGAATTTGCGCATGACATATTCTTTGTTATCATTGTCATAATACCCCAGAATGTAGTAGTTATTGTAACGCATAACGTTGACTAAGGTTATATCGGGATTTTCTTGAGTAAAACGGGAAATAAAATCGACTGCAAGCGGTTCCTGATCTTGCCTGTTGTTTTCTAATTTTTTATCAAAAAGACTTTCGAAATAAGCCGTCGTCGGGATGTAATGATACATTAAATCACTAACACTAGGGTCATTGCTAGAAAATGTATTGGCAACATCTGTAAATTGAATATTTCCTGTTCCTCCCATAGTAATCAAGATGGCTTTGGGTGTTTTGTAAACGGTTAATCCAACTTCCAAATAAACCAATTGATGCAAAAATTTCTCTGTATTTTTTATTTCCTTTGGTCTTTGCCCTTCCAATTGTAGCCATAGCGGGGAAGTCTTGTATGGGATTGCCGATGTTTTGGCCGTAGTGATACTTTTGATAGAGTCACCTGTATTATAGTCCTTTATCTCAAACAATAATTCTTCGGCATTGACTTTTATCTGATAAATTTTGCCTTCATGATAATAGGAATTAGACAAGCTTACATAATTCTTGGTTTGGCTTTTATGGAAATGTTTTTCCTTAATTTCAAAAGTAGCAAGATCAATATCAAATGCTTGAGTTTCGTTGTCGTCATGATCGAGCGTGAGCAACAATCGGTTTTTCAGGGCGTAAAGTTTTGTTTTTTCGGAACCTTTGAATAATGGATTAAATTGATTGGTTTCTATTTTTTCGATAGGTAAAACTTCCAGAATTTTGCTGAATGATACCGGTTGATTTTTGCTGTTTTTGAATTTGAAAGAGCCAAAATCAAGAGTTTTTTCTTCTTTTTTACCATCTTTAAAAACATACAGCATCAATTTTTCTTCAAAGTGTTTTTGAGTAAGTATATAAAATGTATCGTTTGCCTGGAATTGCGTAATAATAGTTTGATTGAAAAATTGTTGCTCGTAACTTATCTGAGCAATATTGGTTTTGGTGTCCAAATCATATTGAACAGCCAATATTTTGGTAAAATCGGCATTAGACCAATAAAGTGTTGGATTCCCATTGCCATTAAAGCTATATCCCGATAATAATTTATAGTTAGTGTCGGGTCTTGGCAGTGAAAACTGATTGGTCAGGAATAGCGCCGAATTGTATTTTAGAATGGTAAGTGTTTCTTTGTCTGAAGCAAATACAAATACTTCATGCGTGCTCGTGTTTTCGGCATTAATGACTTGTCTGTAGTCTTTGGATTTTTTGAATTCCAGAGGAGCAGTTGCCAAAACCGTTTGACTCAAAAGGGAATTGCATTGTATAAGAATAAAAAAAAGAAGTATTTTTTTCATGGTTACTTACTGAATATAAGGTTGTTTTGAAAGAATTTGCAAAAACTGTTCCGTTTTTATGTTTTTCAATTTACTGATTCATAATTTCCTGAAAATAATCTACCATTTGACCCACATGCATAGCGTCCATAAGTCCGTGGTGGGCATGTATTGACATTGCCATTTTTCTTTTTCCTTTTTTGGATACGGTCATTTTTCCAAATGAAATTTTTGGACAACTATCAGGGTAAGTCATATTTCGGGCGTGTGACAGCGAAGTAAAATTTAGCCAAGGAATCGCCGAAAAATGAATGAGGTTGTCGTCTTTAAATTCTCTTGTGAATAAACCGGTAGTGCCTTGAATTCGCTCGATTTCAGCAATTGCATTTTGTTCAAAAATAGCATAATCCGGATGATATTCTATCAATGAAAATGCAAAAGTCCCATCAGCGCGGCTTATCGTTGCCGAACCGTCAATCCGGTCGTAAATGAAAATATGGGTATTCTCCATTCGGTATTTGAAACTTTCGAAAGCGTTGACTGCCACTAGGGTTTTATGTAAATAATAAATGAAAAAAGAAGTGCCCAGACTTTTGGCGGTATCGTATGCTTTGGTGCAATCTATTGTTACTGTTGCGCCGAAAAAAGGTTCCTGCATTTGCTTAAAAAAAAGAAAATGCTCTTTTCGGTTCCAATTGTCAAGATCTAAAAGTTTTTTCATTTTATGTTTTTTGGTGTTTGTTGGGAAGGTTGCAAAAAAAGACCTAGCTAAAATACTAAATAAAAAGTATTTTAACTAGGGTTTGACTGTTTTAAGAAGGTTTTATGTTCCCAATAACGGTAAAATGTCTGTTATTTTTTCGAATGCTGCAAAATTTTTGTGTTCTACTTTATGGTCAATTTTTTCGTGTGCCCAAGTCGTATGAAACGGAATATGAACTGCGTAACCGCCAAGTGCCAAAACCGGCAATACATCCGATTTTAGTGAGTTTCCAATCATGAAAAATTCTTCGGGCTTTATTTCCAAACGTTTTAACAAGTCGGCATAATCTTGTTCTTGTTTGTCCGACATGACTTCAATATGGTGAAAGTATTTGCCCAAACCAGAATTGTGTAATTTTCTGCGTTGATCGAGCAAATCACCTTTGGTGGCAACAACCAATTTGTATTTTCCGTGCAAGGTTTGTAAAGTTTCTTCAACACCATCTAATAATTCGATTGGTTTATCGAGTAATTCTTTTCCGTATTCAATAATTTTTTCGATGACTTCAACCGAAATAGTGTTGTTGGAAATTTTCATCGCAGCTTCAATCATCGAGAGAATATAAGCTTTGATTCCGTATCCGTAGATTTTCAAATTGTCTATTTCAATTCTAAAGAGTTCTTGGGAAATGTCTTGATGCGACAAATAATCCCGCATTAGGCCACAAAATTTTTCTTCAGTTTCCTGAAAATAAGGTTCGTTGACAAATAAAGTGTCATCGGCGTCAAAAGCAATTACTTTTAAATTGGGAATTTTATTGTTTAGCATGGTTATAATTTGAGTTTAATAGTTGATTTATATTCTTGAGGAAATAAATCTGCGCATCTGCGGTTAATTATTTTTAATCAATTACGAAAAGAACTTTTTAAGCGTAATAGTCTTTTTGTAAAAAGTAATTCGGATTCCGAAGAGTAAAACAATACCTCCGAAAATCATTTGTAAAGTTATTTTTTCTTCCAAAAAGAACCAAGCCAAGACAGCAGTTATTACGGCTTGGCTCAATAAACTAAGTGAAACTCTTGTTGCCCGCATGTGTTTTATAGCGTAACTAACCGAAAGCCAAGCACACAATTGGCAAATTACCGCCTGAAGAACCAATACAAGCCAACCAGTATTCGAAAAGCCCGTGAAAGGTTCGTTTAGGCTATAGCAAAGAATTCCCAAATAGATGCTCGACGCACTTAGACTAATGGTCATAAATGATAAGACATCAACCTCTGAAAGGACATTTTTGCTGACCAAAAGATAAATCGAGTATAAGATTCCGGATAAAACAGCGAATAGAAATGCCTGATTAAAATTCATTTCGATGAAAAACTCAAAGCCTACAAAAATGGCCATTCCAAATAAGGCTACAATTGTTCCAATCCAGAAATTGATTGCCGGTTTTGATTTTAAAAACAGAAAAGAACCAATTCCCACCCAAACCGGAGATAAATTGGTAAGCAACGAAGCCTGTGTCGCACTTGAATCCTGAATGGCGATGTTCCAAACGGCAACATCTGAGGAAAATAATATTCCGCAAAGCGCTGCCAAAAGTGTTAATTTTAAATTTGGAAGTTTGAATTTTCCGCTCAAAAGAACGTAAGGCAATAATAATATTATAGCAAACGTCATTCGGTAAAACGCCGAAATCAATCCGGGTGCCAAACGCAATTTTATCAAGATTGGAAAAATCGAGATACAAAGTATTCCGCAGATTAAGGCCAATCTTGGTTTGGTGATTTTCATTTAATAAGTTTCAAGTTTTATTGTGTTTATACAATTTTTGGATCTATAACTTGAGTGTTAATTAAAGAATATTTTAAAAGTTCCTTCATTAATAAATATACTTTTGTGGATTTTTCTGAAGGGAAGTAATCTTCTTTGTTTATATCTGCTTTTTCAGCTCTTTTAATTGCTTTTAAGATATAATCAGAAGTTAAATAACCTTTTGGGTAATTCTTGATTTTAGAATAGGTATGTTTTGTTCCAAGCTCTGTTTTTGATTCTTTACTGGTTGTACATGAAATGTTTTCTGGTTCATCCAAATGAAATAAAAGCCATATTTCAAAGCAGTAATTGCTTATAAATAAATCAGCATCGATTAGACTTTCACAATATTGTTTTAACTCAGGATATTCTTCTTTTGGATGCTGATCAACATCAAGTACAAACCTAAACTTGTCTTCAGCTGATGGGGTTACAGGTAGGTAATTAGGAGGGTTTTCGATGAAAGATTTTGCTCTTTCAATTAATTTTTTTGGTTGAGAACCTATGACATTAGTATCTTTTTCAAAAACATGTAGAATACTGGCTTTTTTTGGTTCAAAAAATAAATTATTAAAGGTTCCGAAATATTTTGGTTCTTTATCTTCTCCTTCGTAAACAATGAAAAATCTTGTTGCATCTAGAAATGATTCTTTCTTATTGTAATCATCTAATGTATATCTCTTACGGTCCATTTATATCTGATTTTCGCCAATAAGTAATTTTGAAAAATCCCCTAAAAAAGGGATTCCGCCGTAACGTCCCTCTAGGTAACCTCTTTCTAAAACTTTATCTCCACGAGGATTAAAATTGCTTAATGGATATAATTCAGTACTTCCATTAGATTTTTTTTCCGTAAACCAAATTTCATCTCTGCGCAATAAATTATCGTCAAGTAAATGACTTTCGTGTGTGGTAAAAATTAATTGACTTTTAGATTTAGAATTTTCAGAATATAATTTTAATAATTCTTTTGCTAAAATTGGATGCATACTTCTTTCTAATTCATCAATAATATAAATATGATCATCTTCAATTAATAAATCTTCAAATGCAGGAGATAATTCAAATAGCCTATTTGTTCCGTCAGATTCTTCATCAAAATCAAACAATTCTTCAGAATTATCGTGTTTCGCTCTTAATATTGATACTGTGTATTTCCCCTTTTTTTTTCTAAAGACATTTATTTGCCTGTTGATTTCAAATGGAATACATGCATTATTTTTTCCGGGTTTGTTTTCTTCAATTAAACTTTCCAATTCGTCAATTAATTCTCTTTTAAAATCTTCCTGAGAATAACTGAAAAAATTATCAGCATTTATTTCATGTATAATTAAATCTTCAATTCCTGTTTTGCTTTTTATTAATAAGTTTTTAGCAAATTCGGAAGACAGTTTGCCTGTTAAAATTGATTCCGAATAAAAAACACTTTTAGATTCAGGTAATACAATGTTTATTTTTGAAAATGCGATGTACAATTTATTGAGTATGTCGTTGTCTTCAATCGTTGCAAAACAAGCATCCAATACTGTTTGGTTTTCTTGCAATGTTTTTAAAAGGTGTTTCTGGGCATATTCAATATCTTTTGAATTTTTAAGATATTCCCCAAAAACTACATTAAGATTGTCTCTTTTGTAAATTAATTCTTCGCTATCATCCGTGATTGAGTTTATTAAATAAAGCCATTCCTGTTTTATTTTTCCTTTAAAAATTTCAATTGCATAATCATAGTGTTTTCCTTCAAATTCAAGCTCAATTCTAAAAGTAGTAGGCTTGTTTTTGTAGGAATTGTCAATTCTGAATCTTTTGCTTTGTGGCGCAAGAATTTTATTGTCTTCTCCAAATATAATGTGTTTTAAATAGAGAATGGCTTTAATTAAGTTGCTTTTACCTGCAGCATTTGCTCCATAGATTGCAGCGTTTTTGAGGACTTCAATGCCGGAATTTGTTTTAATGATATGATTCGTTAACTTACGAGAACCATTACCTTTACTCTTCAGCATATTGAACTCAGTATCTTCTTTAAAAGATAAAAAATTACTAACAACAAAACGGATCAGCATGGTTTTTACGATTTTTTCGTTAAAATTATTTTCACAGGATAAAATAACAAATATTTGAACGTTAAAAAAAATTTTTACACGATTTTTTCGAAAATATTAACTATTGTTTTTTATTCAAAAAAATTAAATGAAAAAACGTGAACCAATTAAAAAATTTAACCGATTCACGTAAACTATTTTCATTTGTTGTTTTACCGCAAATTGCTTCGCCAGTTCGCTATCGCTCGAGTCGCAGATTTTAGTTTAAAATAAAAAAGCGAATAATTTGCGAATCTGCGGTTTAATTTAATTTATCGTTTCCCCATTCCCAACGCCATCAGCATCTGGATTTACAAAAACTAGTTTCCCTTCGGCATTGGTGGTCATCAGAATCATTCCCTGACTTTCTACGCCACGAAGGTTTCGTGGTGCCAGATTCACAAGAACAGTAACTCGTTTCCCGATAATATCTTCCGGTTTAAAATTCTCGGCAATTCCCGAAACTATGGTGCGAACGTCAATTCCTGTATCTACTTTTAGAATCAGTAATTTGTTGGCTTTCGGCATTTTTTCGGCTTCCAGAATTGTTCCTACACGGATATCCATTTTGGCAAAATCCTCAAACTGGATTATATCTTTTTGCGGTTCCGCCTTTTTGTTTTCAGCATCATTGGCTGTTTTTGTAGCTTGTAGTTTGTCTATTTGTTTTTGGATTTCTTCGTCTTCAATTTTA
This sequence comes from Flavobacterium gilvum, assembly GCF_001761465.1. Classification (NCBI taxonomy): domain Bacteria; kingdom Pseudomonadati; phylum Bacteroidota; class Flavobacteriia; order Flavobacteriales; family Flavobacteriaceae; genus Flavobacterium; species Flavobacterium gilvum. The sequence continues at coordinate 1,140,539 of NZ_CP017479.1, forward strand.
CTGAAAAGTAATTCGGCTTCGCCAATTTGGTGTCCTGCAGGTAATAAATCCGAATTTGTGGCAATATCATTCCAATCTGTCGATCCGTTGCACTGCAATGTCTTTACTAATTTCGCAGCAGTAAACGGTAAAAACGGTTCACATAAAACACTCAATGCAGCTGCAATTTGCAACGCAACATACATCTGTGTCTGTACACGGGCAGGGTCGGTTTTAACCATTTTCCAAGGCTCTTCGTCAGCCAGATATTTGTTACCCAAACGAGCCACATTCATTAATTCACCCAATGCTTCGCGGAAACGGTATCTTTCAATAGAACTCGAAATCACTGCTGGATAAGCTTTTAATTCGGTTAAAGTTTGCTCGTCGACTTCTGAAAATTCATTCGGTTGAGGTACAATTCCGTTATAATATTTATTGGTCAATACCACCACACGATTGATAAAGTTTCCAAAAATGGCAACCAATTCATTGTTATTTCTGGCTTGGAAATCTTTCCAAGTAAAATCGTTGTCTTTAGTTTCCGGCGCATTTGATGTCAAGGCATAACGCAAAACATCCTGCTGGTTTGGAAATTCTTCCAAATATTCGTGCAACCAAACCGCCCAGTTTTTGGAAGTTGATAATTTATTTCCTTCCAAATTCAGGAATTCATTCGCAGGAACATTGTCCGGCAAAATATAACTTCCTTCAGCTTTTAGCATCGCAGGAAAAATCACGCAGTGAAACACAATATTGTCTTTCCCGATGAAGTGAACCAATTTTGTTCCTTTGTCTTTCCAGTAAGGCGTCCAGTCTTTTCCTTCGCGTGCAGCCCATTCTTTGGTAGACGAAATATAACCGATTGGCGCGTCAAACCACACATATAATTTTTTTCCTTCGGCTCCTTCAACCGGAACATCAATTCCCCAATCCAGGTCACGAGTTACCGCACGAGGCTCCAGTCCGCCGTCAATCCAAGACTTTACTTGGCCGTAAACATTCGGTTTCCAGTCATTTTTATGTCCAACAAGAATCCATTCATTCAAGAAATCCGAATAACGATCCAAAGGCAAAAACCAGTGTTTAGTCGATTTCAAAACAGGAGTTTCGCCCGTAATGGTCGATTTTGGATTGATTAAGTCGGTGGCGTTCAGAGTAGAACCACATTTTTCGCATTGGTCGCCATAAGCTTCTTCGTTGCTGCATTTTGGGCAAGTCCCAATTACAAAACGATCTGCTAGAAATTGATTGGCTTTTGGGTCATATAATTGCTCGGTTGTTTCCTCGATAAAATCACCATTGTCATACAATGTTCTAAAAAACTCCGAAGCCGTTTCGTGGTGAATCTTTGCCGAAGTTCTGGAATAATTGTCAAAAGCAATTCCAAAATCAGAGAATGATTTACGGATAATGCCGTCGTATTTATCTATTACTTCCTGAGGTGTAACTCCTTCTTTTTTGGCTTTCATCGAAATAGCAACCCCGTGTTCGTCGCTTCCGCAAATAAAAGCAACATCTTTTCCCTGCAAGCGCAAGTAACGCGAATAAATATCGGCTGGAACATAAACTCCCGCCAAATGCCCAATGTGTATCGGTCCGTTCGTGTAAGGCAAAGCCGCCGTAATCGTATATCTTTCTGGATTTTGTAACATAATTCAATTTTATAGAGTGCAAAAATAAGCAATAGAATTTTATTTGGAGCTATTTCCCGCTATACGTTGCAATCTTATTGTTTTTAAAGAAAAAACAATAAGGATTTCCACTACTATCGGGGCTATGGAATTTCAATTTTCAAGAACAATTTTATTTCTGAGATTTAATATTGTAAGAAAAAGCTATATTTGAAAATTGAATTTAATTCCTGAAAAAGATTCACTATGAAAAATTACATTTTAACTATTGGAGCAATATTGTTTTTGATTTCTTGCGGGAAAAAGGAAAAACCAATTGATTTAGAAAAAAAGCAAGATACAATCGTTGCCAATTTAAAAGAACCCAGAGTCAAAGAGGTTGAAACTACAATTTATGACTATAAACAAAATCACGAATTTTCAGAAGAATTGGATAAGGTTTTGTTGGCAAAAGTGGCAGCCAATTTGAAAATTAATTATGAGGATATACAAATTGACGGAACAAGTTCTGTTAGTTATAATGATAAAACAGCCTTCTTTGTAGTAGCTTATATTAACAAAAATGTAAAACAGTCCTCAGGAGTTGAAGAAGACGAGCTTGGAGATTTTCTCGAAAGAATATACGTGTTTGTTGATAAATATAATGGTAATATTATTGATAAAGAAACAGATAATAATTTGGGTATTTATGAACACGAAGGACTAAAAATATATAAGACATATATTTTTAAGAAATTAATTCAACTCAATGAGACAACAGGTGCGGTTGCATTATCTACTGAGTCTAGCACAGATAGTCGTGTAACCTTATGGTCTGATCAAAAATTCACATTGATTGCATTAGTTGATAATAAGATTAAAAAGATATTATATGAATATCCTATGCGAAAAACTCAAGGAGAATCTAATGGTGGCGGAACTTTTCAAATGGAAACCTTAGAGACAATTATTAGTGTTTCTAATAAAAAAGCAAATGGATTTTATGATTTGAATGTGGCTAAAACTTTTTCCTACGAAGATGAAGTTGAGGAAGATAAAGAAAAAGGAATCAAAGCTAAGGTTGAACCAGTAAAATTCATGAAAGAGGTTGAAAGAATTAAATACAATGGCAGGATTTATTCCTTTAAAAATGACGATACATACAGATTTTTAAAAGATTATAATTGAAAATCTGTAAAGTCTAATTATTTGTGCCAAAAAACATTTCCATCCTTCATTATTTTCACCGAAATTTGCAATCCAACTTTTTAAAAGAAAATTCAAAATGGAATTCGGCAAAATAATAGTTTCAGAAACAGCTTTCAACAGTGAAAATCTTCAGGATGTGATTCATTCCAATATATCGGTTATAAACCTGATGCGCGAAGAAGGAGTGGATGACGAACTCATTCACGAAGATGCTTTGACGAGTTATTATCTTGATTATTATTACTCTCAATATGTTGCCGGAAACTTTGCTCAATTTGTGCATCATTCCGGTTGGAATGCTGAGTTGAACGAATTATTGGAAGAAGGTTTGGCATTAATCGGTGCCTACAACCATTTGGAATTGTTTCAACAACTATCCAAAAAAGTAAAACTAATGAGCAGCGTAAAACTCAACAAATTCCTTAAAGGCAAATTGGAAGGCGTAAACCCAACGAGAGATTTGCTCAACAGCGACATTTTCTTCGAAATAGACGAAAACTTAGTTACTTTGAATGCTAATTTCCTAAAATCGCATCCCGATTTTGAAGTGCTTTCTGTAGATGAAATGTTTGCCACTCTAGAGGAATTTGTGGGGCACGAGATTAAGAGAGAATAGTTTGGGATATTAATTTTAACCGCAAGGTTCGCAAAGAATTACGCAAAGTTAGCAAAGCTTTGCGTAATTCTTTGCGAACCTTGCGGTTGTTTTTTTTGTAATTAACTGTAATACTGTTGATTAATCATTTTTTTAGATTAACTTAACTAAAAAAGAAATACCTTTATGGTTTAAAAATAAAAGCTTTAGTTGTTTTGTTTGCCCCGATTGTTATTTATCGTTTAACTTAAAAATATTGGGGACATGCAAATAATTACTTTTTTAACTAGCCGGTTTTTATTCCTTGTTTTGGGATTTCTTGTGATTCCTTTTTCGCTTCTGGCGGATGAAAAAAATCCGAATTCATCGTTTGTTTTCAGTTATTCGCTAAAGTTTTTGCAGTCATTTGAACAAGATAAAAACTTAATTAGAGGGAATTGGCAAAGAGATGATACAAACATTGAATTGCATATCACGAAACTTTTGAAAAACGGGGGATTGGAATTTAATTATTCGAATTCAAAATTGATTTTTGTAGAAAAAGCAGGTTGGACTGATTCTTCGGATGTTTTGAGAATCTTTTTCATCTATAGACAAGACGATAAACCGGGTTATAGTTTGTCATTAAATTATGACGCCGAAAAAGATTTGCTAATTGGTGTTTATGTTGACGGTTTGGAGAACAAATCATACAATGTTACCTTTAGAAGAATCAAATGATTTTTTTGGAAATCGAATATTCCTCAATGAAAAAACCACCTGATTTCTCAGATGGTTTTTGAAAATTTATATTTTGAAGCAGTATTAAAGTCTGAAAGTTAATCCAAATTTACCGCCGCTGTTTACTGTGTTTCCGCCAAATTCCAAATTGATTCCAAATGACTTGGTAAAGAAATAACGACCACCAATTTGAAGTCCAAGCCCCAATGAATCGTGGTCAGGATGTGGGTAATTGCCATAGTCAGAGTAATTCCAGATATAGTATGTTAAACTCAATCCGCCATAGAAATCAAAGTTGCTCGGCATGTGTAATATACTGTTGAAATGGTAATTAATATTACCTCCAATTCCTATTGCAGAAGAATCATAATGATAATCATTGCCATTATAGTGGTATGGATCATCATCTGTTTGAAAAGAAAATTGTCCACCAAGAGTCCAATCTTTGGCAATTCCATAATCCAGACCTACATAAACTGGAACTCCCCATCCTGAAAATCCTACACCTGCGTTCAATTGTGTGTTGCCTTCGCCAAGTGGAGCTTGTGCAAAAGCACCGGTTGAAAGTATGCCAAAGGCGATCATTAGAATAAACTTTTTCATAAATTTTTAATTTTAGGTTACAACGTTAAACGTAGAAATATCGTTTTATTGTAATTTTTTTTCAAATTTTTTGGATAAAAAAGGGTTTTCATAGTGTAATTTACCAATGGATTTTACTCTAATTTTTTTTATTAATTGAAAAAAAAAACTTGTCTCTGAGTGTTTTAAAGTGCAATCAGACTGATCTAAAATTATTAGTTTTTGGTACAAAAAAAAATGACTTTATGGTTTAACTTTTTTTGGGGTAATTTCAAAGACAGTTATAGATGCAGTTAATTGCGAGGTATGGTTGTATAGGTGTCGCCAGATTCTGGAATATCATAAGCAAACTTACTTGTTGTATGGCTTTTGATGGTTACATTGGGAATGTTTGTAGTACTTTTTATATTGTCGCCATTATTTCGTGTTATGCATTCAAATCGGATGTTCTTTCCCGCAACACAATCGTCATCATTCCAAATCCAATAAAAATCATTAACATTGGTAACAACAAATTCTGCTTGGGCAACTTCATCGATATAAGGTGTTATTGTAATTTCAAAATTTTTTGCACTACCTCTGAAATAAGCAATAAATCTACCGTTATTGGTATTCATCGGAATGTTTAATTTGATTGGAGTATCGGTGTCAATTAATGTTTCGTCTTTGAAACCGGAGTAAGTAGCATAGGGCGGATTTTCAACTTGAGCATCAATCGTATCCCAAACTTCAGAATTTACAGTATTTCGCGGTGTACTTGAAAAACCTGGAGCGACTGGTGGCGTTACGGATGTGGCATTGGCTGTGAAAGTATTTATTCCTTCCTGAACTAAATCTATTCTGTAGGTTGATACATCATCAGGATTATTCGAAATGACGAAAACAGTATTTGCTTCATATCCAGTTGTGATTTGTCGGGCAGTTACTGTAATGTCTTTTATGTCACCAAAAAGTAGTGGGTCATTTACCCCTTTGGTCAAAAGAAATGAGCTATTTGTAGTTATTTCTACCGAGGTTGTTTTTAATGTTGATGATTCTTCAAATTCATCATTGGTACAGAATTGAAACAGTTGCATAATTGCTAGAAACAAAAAAATGTTTGCAAATTGTTTCATAGAATTTCTCGTTATTGTAATAGACCCACAACTGAATGTGAGTTTCGAGTATTGAACTCTCGTCAGTATTACTTTTATATTATTCACCTTCAACTATCCAGTCAGGGAAATTAAACATGGCTTCGTTTTCGCTTGTTGTTATTCCGTCTACGGTAATAGCTATAGTTGTGTTTATTGTAGTTGATGCTTTGACGGTTATTCTCTGAGTGGTTGTCATTTCTGGAGTTGTATTATCTGCTGCATAAACGGTAATGTCTAAAACAAGGTAATTCCCAACAACGGCTAATTCGTTGGACCAACTACCAACAAAGGATTTTGCACCAGTAATGTCATACGTTTGTGGATTTGTATTGATTGGAGTATTGTCAGCGTTAAATGTCTGTGCTTTTACAGTGACTTTACGGTTAGTGGCTGTTATAGTTGGGCCTGTATAGACATACGCATTTAGTTTTCCATTCGATGTTCCCATATTGAATGATATTGCCTTTGGCTTGGTAAAAATTATATCTGCGCTAGTGGTCGCAGTATATTTTGCATAAGGTGTTGCCGATTTATTGGCATTGAAGATATTCTTTGCAGTAACATCATCATTTATAGTCTCGCTTACTATTTTTTGGCCATTTGTAAATGCAGTTGCTGTAAATGAATTGATCCCAGAAGCAATGTCTTCAATAAAGAATTTTTTGTCAGCTCCAGCTGTGCCATTTGCAACTAAATCAAATACTGTGGTACTAATTGGAAATGCGGGTGTAGTTGTGTTTGTTGCAACTACCGTTATTTGATCAATTGCTACAGGAATTAATCCTCTTTCGACATTTTTTCTTGTCGTGCTGTTTGGCTGCAAGAAGGAATTGCCAAAACTGACTTCTACTTTTGTTGTTTTTGCAACTGGTGTTTCCTCTAATGAACTCTCGTCACTTGAACAGGATGCAATGCTAAGAATTGTGAAAGCTGCAGCAATAATTTTTTTCATAATTTGTGTTTTTTAGAAGACTTCTAATGAAAGTTAGAAACCAAGGTTTTTTTTGAACAAAACCCCATTTCAATTTTCGTGCCAAAACACTGATGAAAAAAATAAAATTTAAAAAGGAAAACATTTGTAATTTGCACTATTTCAAACAAATACAAGCTGTCGAGTTTGGGTATTATTAAAGAGAGTCACTTTTGAACAAAAAAAATGACGCACTTATAATAATTAATGATTGTTTGGATTGCTAAAAATTAGACATAGTAACCGGAATGCAAGAAACAAGGAAAAACAAAAGTTATGAGTTTTTTAAATTCGTGGTATGCTTGTAAAAGTATCACCCGTTTCATCGATATCATAAGCAAATTTGCTTGTTGTATGACTTTTGATAGTTACATTGGGAATATCAACAACACTCTTGATATTGCCTCCGTTGTTTCGTTCTATACAGTGAAATCGTACTGTTTTTCCAGCAACGCAATCAGAATCATTCCATATCCAATAGAAATCATTCACGCTGGTAATTACAAATTCTGCTTGAGGGACTTCATCAATATATGGGGTCACGGTTGTTTCAAAAGGTCTTGGACTTCCTCTAAAATAAGCTATGAAACGACCGTTATTGGTATTCATGTCAATACTCAATGTGGTGGGAATATTGTGATTAATAACAGTTTCTCCCTTAAAACCGGAGTAAGTTGCATAAGGAGGATTTGCAACTTTGGCATCAATTGTATTCCAAATCTTCGAATTTGAATCATTTCTTGGTACACTTGAATAACCTGGAACAACCGGTTGTGTTACCGATGTGGCATTGGCTGTAAATGTATTTATTCCTTCCTGTACGAGGTCAATTCTATAGGTAGAAAAGTCATTTGGATTATTTGAAATAGTGAATACGGTATTTGCCTTATATCCAGTTGTGATTTGCGTTGCCGTTACGGTAATGTCTTTTATATTGCCATAAAGAAAAGGATCATTTACATTCTTGGCGGTAAGATAGGAGCTATGCGTTGTTATTACAACAGAAGTTGTTTTTAGTGTTTCTTCCTGCATCTCGTCATTGGTGCAAGATTGAAACGCCAACATCGATGCCAGAAACAAAAAAAAGGTTGCAATTTGTTTCATAGAATTTTTTGTTATTGTAACAGACCCACAAGTGGATGTGGGTTTCGAGTATTGAACTCTCATCAGTATTACTTTTTTATTATTCTCCTTCAACTATCCAGGCAGGGAAAACAAATGTGGCTTCGTCTTCACTTGTTGTTATCCCATCTTTGGTGATAGCAATAGTAGTGTTTACCGTAGTAGATGCTTTAATGATTATTTTCTGAGTGGTTGTCGTTTCGACAGTTATGCCATCTGGGGCATAAACGCTAATATCCAAAAGACGGTAACTCCCCGCAATTGCCAATTCGTCAGACCAGCTACTAACAAAGGAATTGGAACCGGTAATGTCATAAGTTTGTGGAGTTACATTGATTGGAGTGCCATCTGCATTAAATTTCTGCGATTTTACGGTAACTTTACGGTTAATTGCAGATAGTGTTGGACCTGTATAAACATAAGTATTTAGTTTTCCATTTGATGTCCCCATGTTGAATGTCACAACTTTAGGTGAAGTGAACACAATTTGGGCACTTGTAGTCGCAGTATATTTAGCATAGGGAATTGTGGCTTTATTTGCAGCAAAGATATTCTTTGCTGTAGCATCATCAGTTACTGTTTCGCTTGATACTTTGGGTCCATTTGTGATAGCATTTGCGGTAAATGAATTGGTTCCAGATGCAATGCCGTCGATAAAATATTTTTGTTCTGCTCCAGCAGTGCCATTTGCAACTAAATCAAATACTGTTGTACTGGGAGGAAAAGATGGTGTCGTTGTGTTTGTTGCTATGACTGTTATCTGGTCGATTGCAACTGGGATTGTTCCCCTTACAACATTTTTACCAGTGTTATTTACGACTGGCTGTAAAAAAGAATTTCCAAAACTAGTTTCTACTTTTGTTGTTCTTAATACATTTTGGGAAGAATCATCATCATTATTACTCGAACAGGATGCAAAACCGAAAGCGATTATTGATGCTAAGATAAAACGTTTCATGATTTCTTAATTTTTTAGATTAGTTGAACTATAAAATTAACGTTTTTTTTAAAACCATGCGATTCATTATCAATATTTTACTACATACTTTTTTATTTTTTTTCAAATTAAAAATAATAGAATAAAGGTGTTTTTTACATTTTCAAAAATGAATTGAATTTAGTTTTTCGGAGTTTTAAAAGTCAGTTTTAGCCATAAAAAACCAAATGTTCCTGATAGAAAAGATGCAACTAGAATAGCGATTTTGGAAAAGGTTATAACATCTTCGCCATCATTTTTGAAGGCAAGGAGCGTGATGAAAATTGACATTGTGAAACCTATTCCGCCGAGCATTCCTGCACCCAAAATGTTTTTCCATTTTAAATCTTTTGGCAACGTGCAAATGCCCAAGCTTACCGCAAGTAGGGAAAAAAGCCAAATTCCTAATGGTTTTCCCAACACAAGACCCAAAATAATCCCGATTGAATTTTCATGGCTCAACCCTTCATGCCAGTCTGTATTTATGGCGATGCAGGTATTGGCGACAGCAAATAAAGGCAGAATAATAAAAGCCACAGGTTTGTGTAAAAAGTGTTGTAATCGATAAGATGAGGTTTTTTTTCCACCATCGCCAAACGGAATAACAAAGGCAAGCAATACGCCAGTAATTGTTGCGTGCACACCGGAGTTTAGCATAAAATACCACATAAAAGCACCACCAATTAAGTATGGAGTCAAAAGGTGAACTTTGCGACGATTCAGGATAAACAATAATCCCATAATGGCAAATGCAATAAAGAGGTTCACAAAAGAAATGGTTTGGGTGTAAAACAATGCAATAACCAAGATCGCCCCCAAATCATCAATTACAGCAAGTGCGGTCAGAAATACTTTTAATGAGGCTGGAATTCGGTTGCCCAATAAAGACAAAATGCCAATGGCAAATGCAATGTCGGTAGCCATCGGGATTCCGGCTCCGTTTTGTGTTATCGTGCCATAATTTAGTGCCAAATAAATACCGGCTGGGATTATCATACCTCCTAATGCCCCAAAAATAGGCAGAGCTGCGTTTTTGATACTAGCCAATTCACCGTGATAGATTTCGCGCTCCAGTTCCAATCCGATTAGTAAAAAAAAGATCGTCATTAATCCATCATTAATCCAATGTGTAATGGAATGATGACCAATTTCGGTTTCCCAAAAAGAGATATATTCTGTTTGGAAAAATGAATTAGCCAGCAATAAAGATATAACTGTTGCAAAAAGGAGAAGTAGACCACCCGCTTTTTCGCTCTGAAAAAAGGCTGTAAATGTTTGGGTTAGTTTCATTTTTTTAATTTGCTAATGAGTCAATGTGCCAATTTGATAATTTATCAATTGGCTAAGTTACTAATTTGCCTATTAATTCATTTATTAATTTACTCATTGGCACATTGACTCATTAGCTAATTTATATAGGTTTCAATCCGTAAACCGTATTTTTTAATTAATTTTGAAATACTAAAAAAATTAGGAATTCTATTTATGGACATCAAAATTCTTCATATTGACAGCAACCATCCCTTACTTTGGGAACAGTTGGAACAAGCCGGTTTTATTAATCACGCCGATTTTACTTCTACTAAACAGGAAATTGAAGCCAAAATTCAGGATTACAACGGCATAGTGATTCGAAGCCGATTTAAAATCGATAAACAGTTTCTGGACAAAGCTACCAATTTGCAATTCATTGCCCGCGTCGGCGCCGGACTGGAAAGCATTGATTGCGATTATGCGACATCCAAGAATATTGCATTGATTGCCGCTCCCGAAGGAAATTGTAATGCGGTTGGCGAGCATACTTTGGGAATGATATTGTCTTTGTTCAACAAGTTGAATATTGCCGACAGCGAGATTCGTTGCGGGGAGTGGAACCGAGAAAAAAATCGTGGTTACGAACTAGACGGAAAAACCGTTGGGGTTATCGGTTATGGTAATATGGGAAAAGCATTTGCCAAAAAACTCCGCGGTTTTGATGTAGAAGTCTTGTGTTACGATATCAAAGAAAATGTAGGCGATGCCAATGCCAGACAGGTTTCGTTACAAGAGTTACAACAAAAAACCGACGTGTTGAGTCTGCACATTCCTTGGACTCCAGAAACGGATAAGATGGTGAATCTGGATTTTATAAACGCTTTCGCAAAAGACATCTGGATTATCAATACATCGAGAGGTAAGAATATCATCACCGCCGATTTGGTTACCGCCATGGAATCCGGAAAAGTTCTTGGTGCTGGGCTAGACGTTTTGGAATACGAAAAATTGTCTTTTGAGACGCTTTTTAAAGATAAAAACACGCCAGACGCTTTTCAATATTTACTCGATGGCCGAAAAGTGATCTTGACTCCACATATTGCCGGTTGGACTTATGAAAGCCATGAACGATTGGCTCAAGTAATTGTCGATAAAATTAAGGCTTTGTATGGGAAAATGTAAAGTTGTAAGATTTTAATTGTTTAAAAATTAATATGTTGAGATTTTTTTATAAATTAGTCGTTCATTGATTAATGAAAATGACTGGTTTAAATGAGTTGGAAAATGTCTGAATGGATTTGCTCGTTTTGGTACATTGTAACAGTTTATCGTTTCTAAAGCTTAGTCTGTTAATTGAATTTGAAAAGCATAAATTTTTGTAGAATTATTTCTACTTTTTTTTAAATCATTTTACTACATGGGTTTTGTGGGTTAGGTTGTAATATTGCAGAGATTTTAAAGTAACTTATTAAATTAATAAACATATATAAATTTTAATTATGGAGAATTCAAAAACAGAAAATTGGAATAACCCACAGCCAATTCCTCAGGAAAACAAAAAAATATTAGCGGGAGTTTTAGCAATTGTATTGGGAGGATTAGGAGTCCATAAATTTATTCTGGGCTATAAACAGGAAGGGATAATTCAACTCATTATTGGGATAATTACTTGCGGGATGGGAGGAATAATTGGCTTTGTTGAAGGAATTATTTATTTGACTAAGTCTGATGAAGAATTCTATCAAACCTATCAAGTCGGCAAGAAAGGTTGGTTTTAAAACAAATAATTAAGAAAATAATGATCTCGCCTTGTCTTTTTGTAGGGCGGGATTTTTTTTGATTTATTTTTAGAAGAAATCATAGAGATGATTTTTGTCATAAGATATTTCTGTTATTATTTATATATTAGCAGTATTATGGAGTAACCGAAAATCCAAAACAGAGTAGGGATTATAACCAACAAACCAAATAATAATGGATTCACAAAAAGTTGACATGTTCATGATGATGAACGCTAAGTGTTTTGAAGCGCATCATTTAAATACCATTCGAGAAAAACTAATAAGCCTAGATGATAGTCAATGGCAGAGATTACAATTAACCCAGTTTAAAGACCCGACTACCTCATTACTGATTTCAATTTTTGCCGGACAACTTGGAATTGACCGTTTTTTTATTGGAGATACGGGGATGGGTGTTGGAAAGTTACTTACTTGTGGAGGTTTTGGTATTTGGGCTATTGTAGATTGGTTCTTGATTCAAGGAGCGACAAGAGAAAAAAACGCAACTGCTTTTAATAACGCATTTCTATAAAATATGTCCAGAAACAAGCTTTATATCTTGATTCTTATTGCTTGTTTTTTGGGGTATAGTTGGTTGCTCTTTTTAAAGTTGACACCCGTTAAAAATTCAGGTTTGGATTTGACAGTGTGTATTTTTAAAAGAGTAACCGGATTACCGTGCCCCTCTTGTGGTACAACGCGAGCTGTTTCCTATCTGTTTACCGGCGAAATTGTAAAATCGGTATTTCTAAATCCTTTTGGGGTTTTGGTTGCCGTTATTATGGTTGTTTCTCCTGTTTGGATTATTTGGGATACTATCACAAAAAATATTCTTTTTACAATTTTTATATTAAAATCGAAAAGCTAATTAAAAAGAAACAAATTGCCATTCCATTGATCGTATTAGTTCTTATCAATTGGGTTTGGAATATATACAAACACTTATGATCGCATCACAAAAATTTAATTATAAACCCTACGACAGTGAACTAGAAAGAGCATCGAACAGTTATTTGATGTCACTTGTAGTAGTTCTTTGTGGCCTACCATTGCCGATAATGAATTTGTTGGCATCTGTTTTCTTTTATTTGGGAAATAGGAAAAGCACCGTTTTTGTAAAATGGCATTGTACACAGGCCTTATTGTCTCAATTGGGTATGTTTTTCTTTAATACCGTTGGTTTTTGGTGGACAATTTCCATTGTTTTTGACGGAGCAGAATTGACCAATCGGTACATTGCTTATATAATTACAATCGTAGGGTTTAATCTGCTGGAATTTATTTTCACGCTTTATCTGGCCGCTCAAACCAGAAAAGGAAATCATATCGAAATGTATTTCTTTTCGGATGTTACTAATTTAATCTGCAAGACTAATTATGAAAGCACTATTTAAAGGATTATCAATAGTTGCCGCTTTCTTTGGAATTTGGATTTTATTGTCTCAGGTTGATTACATCACTTTTTTCAAAATAGACAAAGCCAAAAGCGTCACTGAAAAGAAAGTTGGTGATATGATTTGGGACCAAATCAAACAGACGGAAGACATAATAGTCAATGACTCGATTACGAAATCCTTGGACAAGTTACTGAAACCCTTGTGTAAGGAAAACGGAATTGAGCGCGATAGCCTGAAAGTTCATATCATCAAGAAAGACGAAGTGAATGCTTTTGCATTGCCAGACGGACATTTGGTAGTGTATTCCGGATTGATTGAAGCATCAAAGAACGAACAGGCTTTAATTGGTGTTTTGGGGCATGAAATAGCTCATATTGAGAAAAATCATGTGATGGAAAAATTATCCAAAGAAATTGGATTCTCAGTACTGATGTCAATAACAACTGGTAATAATAATTCAGGAGTTATTCGCGAAGTTATGCATACTTTGTCTTCTTCGGCTTATGATCGTGCTCTGGAAAAAGAAGCCGACATCGCCAGTGTGGAATATATGTTGAAAGCTAAAGTTGATCCCGCACCATTTGCCGATTTTATGTATGAAATGTCTTTTAACAATAAATTGGAAAGTGCATTGTCGTGGATAAATTCTCATCCCGAATCGGAGGAAAGGGCTAAATACATTCTGGAATATATAAAAGGAAAAAAAGTCAACAAAAAGTCTTTCTTGACCAAAAAAGAATGGGATACTTTTAAGAAATCAGTAAAAGAATATGAATAATTCTGATTTGTATTGATTAGTCAGTCAGTTAAAATTGAGTCATCCAAACTTGCAAATGGAAGTGCATAAAATCAAAGCATTTTAATTTTTATAAAGAAATAAATCACACCATAGCCAATGGTTTCAACCGTTGGTACGTTTGAATACAGTATCAATTGTTATTATAATCGCTGCCGCCAACGGTTGAAACCGTTAGCTATGGAATCACACAATCATATTTAATAAAGTTCTTCAGAATAAATCAGATTTATTGTTTTTCATTCTGAATTAGTGTAAAAAAAGTCCCGTTTTGCAAGGCAAAACGGGACTTTTTTATATATCAGAAACCTCAAATCGTTAATCAAAAATCTACTCTTCTTTGTCGTTGAGTTTGCGTTCCAATTCGGCTTGAAATTCTTCCATAACAGGTCGAACCGTACTATCAGGAATATCCGAAATCCGTATGTACATCAATCCGTCAATGGCGTTGTTGAACAAAGGATCGACATTAAAAGCAACTACTCGGGCATTTTGTTTGATGTATTTCTTTATCAAAACAGGTAGTCGTAAAGAACCCGGTTCCAATTCGTCAATCAATTTGTCAAATTTATTCAAATCAGCTTCGGCTTCATCAAAAATGAAATCTTTATCAGCATCTTTCAGTTTTACCCTAAAAGCTTTTTTAGGATGAATATATTGGGCTATATAAGGATCATAAAAATTGGATTTCATGAATTCAATCATCAATGACTTGGAGAAATCCGAGAATTGATTACTGATACTTACTCCGCCAATTAAGAATTTATGTTCCGGATAATGTAGCGTAATATGAATGATTCCTTTCCAAAGCAGGAAAAGGGGCATTGGTTTTTGCTGATATTCTTTGACAATAAAGGCGCGTCCCATTTCGATGGAATGGTGAAGCATTTCATGTAATTCAGGTTCAAAACGGAATAAGTCGGTTAGATAAAAACCTTCAATTCCATACTTAGGAAAGATTTCAGAACCCAATCCCATTCTATAGGCACCGGCAATTTTTTGCTCATCATTATCCCATAAAAACATATGGCGGTAATGTTTGTCGTATTCGTCAATGTCAATAGATTCGTTGGTTCCTTCGCCTACTTCCCTAAAAGTGATTTCTCTCAAACGACCTATTTCATGAAGCACATCCGGAATTTCTTTTGCTTTGGCAAAAAAGACTTCATAGTTTTTGCTTTGCAATAGTCTATGGTCGTTTTTTCGCAAAGTATCAATTTCTTTGACAATCTTTTCCTGGCTGGCAGCAGAGGCTATTTCTTTTGGGTTTTTTGGTAGCTTTAAGTTAGGTGTGGCCAAAAACGGAGTTTCTTTTTCAAAAGGATTCGCCAGCATATAGGTTTTCTTTCTAAGAAATTCCGTGTATTCTTCGATTGATTCGTATTCGTTTTGTTCGGCTACCGAAATAGGTTTTCCGATTCGTACTTTTATCACGCGGTTTTTTTGCGTCAATAATTCCGATGGTAATTTGGCAGTTCTTAAGGTGTCGTCTATTTTGGATAAAAAATAAAATAAACGGCTGTTTTTGGCGTGGAAATAAATAGGAACTACTGGAACCTGAGCTTTTCGAATTACTTTGATCGCTCCTTCTTCCCATGCTCTGTCAACGACTAATTTTCCATCTTTGTAAGTAGAAACTTCACCTGCGGGAAACATTCCCAACGGTTTTCCGTCTCTAAGATGGCGTAAAGTTTCCTTAATTCCAACCACGCTGGACTTCGCATCTTTATGGTTTTCAAAAGGATTTACCGGCATGATATACGGTTTCATCGGATTAATGCGATGCAGTAAAAAATTGGCTATTATTTTAAAATTAGGCTCTTTTTCAAGCATTAATTTCAATAATAATATTCCATCGATTCCACCCAGCGGATGATTTGAAATAGTAATATAGGCGCCATCTTTTGGCAAACGTTTAAAATCTTCTTCAGGAATTTCAAATTTAATTTGAAACTCATCCAATATGGCGTTAAGGAATGGCAACTCTTTCAAGTGTTTGTTCCTGTCATAAATTTTATTTAAGGTCGAAATCTTCAAAGCTTTCATTAATAACCAACCCGAAAAAGTACCGAAAACCCCGTACTTATCCGTTTTTATTGCTTTTGCGACTTCTTTTGCGGTAACTAAACCCATTTATTTTTTTCTTTTTTGAGCAAGAAGCAAAGATAGCAAAATACTCCATTTTTATGTTTTTTTTTTGAACCAATCTTTCTCCTTTTTACTATTTTTGGAATCCATAAAAATAATAATCATCGGGATTTTTGCTAAAAAATTGGTTTTGAAGAACCTGTTTGGCGTAAAACGTAATTCCGGAAAAAAACGTACACTAAATGAAAATAATCTCATACAATGTAAACGGAATCCGTGCAGCTATTACAAAAGGATTTTTAGAATGGTTGCAACACGCCAACCCAGACGTTATTTGTTTGCAGGAAATCAAGGCGACTGAGGAGCAAATCCCCGTTTCTGATATTACCGCTGCAGGCTATCCGTATCAATATTATTTCCCGGCAACCAAAAAAGGCTACAGTGGTGTCGCCATTCTTTCCAAAATTGAACCCAAAAATGTGGTGTATGGAACCGGAATTGAGCACATGGATTTTGAGGGACGTAACCTTCGTGCCGATTTTGAAGGTTGTTCTGTGATGAGTCTTTATTTGCCTTCGGGTACTAATGGAGATCGTTTGAGTCATAAGTTTATGTACATGGATGATTTTCAGAATTATATTGACGATCTTAAAAAAGAAGTTCCCAATCTTATTATCTGCGGAGATTATAACATTTGCCACGAGGCTATTGATATTCACGACCCAATTAGGAATAAAACCGTTTCGGGATTTTTGCCCGAGGAAAGAGCTTGGCTCGATAAATTCATGAAATCCGGTTTTGTTGATAGTTTCCGTCATTTCAATAAAGAACCTCACCAATATTCCTGGTGGAGTTACCGCGCCGGAGCCAGAGGAAATAACAAAGGTTGGCGTATCGATTACAATTTAGTCAGCGATTCATTAAAAGAAAAACTCAAAAGAGCCGTTATATTACCAGATGCTATGCATTCTGACCATTGTCCGGTTTTGGTCGAAATTGAGTAATCCATCGCAAAACAAAAAAACAATTCTTGAAATTTTTATGGAGCCAATCCAGCTATTCGTTACAATCTTATGAGCCGAACCCCGGCTCATAAGGATTTTCACTGCTATCTGGGCTAGGGCATTCCATATTTCAAGATCCTTTGATTTTTTAAATAAGAGCATAAATTACAATAATAAAAACCACCCCGCCCGTTGGGCACCCCTCCGGAGGAGGGGAAGTCGTTTAAATTCCCCTCCTCCGGAGGGGTGCCTGGAAGGCGGGGTGGTTTTTTAGGTTTTCAAAAAAGAAGATAAAAAATAAAAACAAACTAAAATGATAAAAAGAATTTCCATCGGACTTTTAATTATGGCGTTGCCCACGTCTTGTGTTTCCAAGAAAATCTACAACGATCTTGAAGCGCAATATGCTGATCTGAAAAAAGAAAACCAAACAATGGCCGACGAAAATGCCGCTTTATTGGCATCCAAAAAGCAATTGGAGTCTGATAAAACTGCTTTGCAATCCAAATTGGATAATGTAAATGCCAACTTGGCCAAAGTTCAGGCCGATTATGATGCCGCCAAAAACAAAATGAAGGTGATGCAGGATTCTTATGCCGCTTTGGAAAAAAACAGCAATGAAGCTTTGGAAGCAAATATGAAAAAGAATCGTGATTTATTGGCACAGCTCGATGCAAAAGCCAAAGCATTGGCCACTGAACAGAACAAATTAAACGAAAGCAGTCAACGTTTGAAAGAATTGGAAGATTTAATTGCAGCTAAAGAAGCCAGCATGAAAAAACTAAAAGAAACTCTTTCCAAAGCGTTGAATGGTTTTGAAGGAAAAGGCTTGACTGTTGAACAAAAAAACGGGAAAGTATATGTTTCGATGGAAAATAAATTGCTGTTCAGTTCTGGTAGTTGGGCAGTGGGAACAGAAGGGAAAAAAGCGGTTGTCGAAGTAGGGAAAGTTCTTGGAGATAATCCAGACATTTCTGTATTGATAGAAGGGCATACTGATAATGATCCGTATGTAGGCTCGGGAACAATTAATGATAACTGGGATCTTTCGACCAAAAGAGCCACAGCGATTGTCAATATTTTGGGTGAAAATGGTAAAGTGAACAAACAAAATCTTACTGCCGCAGGAAGAAGTGAATACGCACCGGTAGCCAGTAATGCAACACCTGAAGGGAAATCCAAAAACCGAAGAATCGAAATTATCCTGACTCCAAGATTGGACGAAATTTCAAAAATGTTGAATCAGTTTTAGGAAAAAGATTCTGAGTTGCTGAGATTCTAAGTAACTAAGATTGAAAAGTTCGCCGTTAAAAGCGAACTTTTTTGTTAATTATGCTATTTGCCTTTCCTGCAAGGTTTTTTTCCAAACCTTGTAGGTATTGATGATTGAGACTTACAAGGAAAAAGATTCTGAGTTGCTGAGATTCTAAGTTTCTAAGATTAAAAAAGTTCGCTTTTATAGTGGACTTTTTTTGTTAATATTTAGGTAAAGCCAAACTAAGAAAGGATAACTAATTTTTATATTTGCTCAAATTAAAAATCTTAGCAACTTAGAGACTCAGAGTCTTAGCAATTTTAAAAAAAAATGAAATACAACAATTTACCCAACACAGATATTAAAGTCAGCAAAATATGTCTTGGAACAATGACTTTTGGACAACAAAACACGGAATCCGAAGGACACGCACAAATGGATTATGCTTTTGAGAAAGGAATTAATTTTTTTGACACCGCCGAAATGTATTCTGTTCCCGGACGTAAAGAAACTTATGGTAGCACCGAAAAAATCATTGGAACTTGGTTCAAAAAAACTGGAAAAAGAGAAGAAGTGGTTTTGGCTTCCAAAATTGCCGGACCCAATCCGGGATTGTCTTACGTTCGTGAAAACATGGATTTCTCTCCAGAAAGTATTGCGTTGTCAATTGACAAAAGTTTGACTCGTTTGCAAACCGATTATATCGATTTATACCAACTGCACTGGCCGGAACGTAAAACCAATTTTTTTGGGCAACGTGGTTTTAAATCGCAAAATGATTCTTGGGAAGATAACATTCGTTCTATTTTGGAAACTTTGGATGGATTTATCAAGCAAGGAAAAATTAGACACATTGGTGTTTCCAATGAAACGCCTTGGGGAATTATGCGTTTTCTTGAAGAAAGCAAATATCAAAATTTACCCAAAATAAAAACCATTCAAAATCCATATTCTCTTTTGAACAGAACATTCGAGATTGGAAATGCGGAAGTTTGCATGAGGGAAAATGTTGGATTATTGGCGTATTCTCCATTGGGTTTTGGTCGATTAACTGGAAAATATTTAGCAGGTGGAAGTCATCCAAATTCAAGAATTGAATTGTTTCCGCAATTGGCGAGATACAATAGCGAAAAATCAGCCGAAGCGACCAAATTATATCAGGAAGTGGCGCATAAAAACGGTTTGACTTTAACCGAAATGGCTTTGGCTTTTGTAACGCAACAGACTTTTGTGAGCAGTAACATTATTGGTGCTACAACAATGGATCAGCTAAAAGAAAATGTCGCTACAATTGACCTTGTATTATCGGATGAAATATTGAAAGAAATTGATGCCGTTCAGGCTATTATTCCTGATCCGGCTCCTTAATTGTCTAGATATTTTTAAAATTAAGATAGTTTTGATACAATATTGTCATTCCGCAGGACTCTCATGTTGCGGAGATTCCTCCGGAATGACAAACAGTACGGTTATCCAGATTACGCAATAGGCCACGGATGTGCTTCGCCTGTTCGCTATCGCTCGGGTCACAGATTAAACGGATTTTAGCAGATTTTTCAATAGCAAAAAAGGAAAAATTAGTGTAATTCGTGTTTAATACTTGATTTCGATTAAAATGTCTTTCTTCAAATTTGTGTTAATTTGTGCAATTTGTGGCTATCACATAATCGGAGTTAAAACTATTCAAAAATAAGTTTGTAGGTCAAAAGTTGCCCCTGATCATTTTTGACAGTTACAATATAAAGTCCTTTGGATAAATGCTCCATTTGAATGCTGTTTGTTTTTTTATTTTCTGTTTTTTGTTTGAGTAGCATTTTGCCTTCCATATCAAAAAGAGTGACTTCGACCGGATAATTTTTGTTTGATTTTTGGATAATGATTTCCGAATGTGCCGGATTAGGATAGATTGCAAATTGAGTTTGGTCAAAGGTATCAACGGGTAGGGAAGTGTCTATAATTTTATAAATGGTGCCACTGTTTAGGGAAGCAATGTAAAGTTCCCCATTTTTGTCCTCACCGAATGTCGAAAAGTTGTTTCCAGTAAAGGCTTGCGAATAGGTTACAGTACCACCAGAAGTTATCATCCCGATTTTTGGATTGCAATAATCTGTAAAGAAATACAATCCTTTAAAATTAGGAAATGCCGTTCCATTATAGACATGTCCGCCAGTAACAGAACATGCACCTGAAGAATGGTTTATCGTGTTTATTGGGAACTTCATAGTAGTTTGCGAGGCACAACTCACGGTGTTGTAAGCATCGTTTCCTTCATAACAGCGCCAGCCATAATTTATTCCCGCTTGCGAGGCAGGTGCAACATTGATTTCTTCTACATTGTTTTGACCGACATCGGCTATCCATAAGTTTCCAAGGGTTTTATCAAAAGAAAATTTCCAGGGATTCCGAAGGCCAATGGCCCAAATTTCATCGGCGCCAGCAACTCCAACATAAGGATTTGAGGAAGGAATTCCGTATGGAGTTCCTGAATTCACATCAATCCGAAGCATTTTTCCCAATAATTCATTTATGTTTTGTGCACGGTTTTCTGGATCGCCACCACTGCCGCCATCACCCATGCCAATGTACAGATAACCATCTGGCCCAAATTTTAAAGTCCCTCCGTTATGGTTGGCGTAGGGTTGGGCTATGGTCAAAAGTATAGTTCCGCTAGAGGGATTGGCAAGATTTGGATTTGCATTATCGACAGAATATCGTGTGATAACTGTGTTTCCGGCGGTGTTGGTGTGGTTGGTGTAGAAGAAACCATTGGAAGCATAATTAGGATGAAAAGCCAATCCTAGCAATCCTTGTTCGCCACCAGTGCTTACCTGACCTGTAATGTTGAGAAATGGAGAGGAGTTTACGGTTCCATTTGAGTTCAGGATTTTGATAATTCCGCCTTGTTCTACAACGAATAAACGGTCGTCTCCAATATTGGTAATTTCAGCAGGTTTTGTAAATCCCGAGGCAAAATTTTGTAGCCCTATGATTTGCGAATGAGAATAATTTAAAAATAAGAATGTAATAAAAAATAGAGATGTTTTCATAATCAAAACAGATTGATTAATAAACTCAAATTTACAAATAAAAAGGATAATAAATTTGTTTAACTATTTGGTTGTTATTTGAATACGTGTAGTTTGGATGAGATTTAACCGCAAGGTACGCAAAGAAAATCGCAAAGTTCGCTAAGCTTTGCGCTCCTTGCGGTTAAATATTTTTAAAAATCAAATTCCTCTTTAACGTCCATGGTATCTATAACGGTTGTGTCTTTTGGTTTAATGTTTAATAACGAATGCGCTCGTCCTGTAAGTGTTATCGGAACCGACAGCCCAATTGTGTCTTCCGGAACCAATAAACCTCGGCGGAACATCAGGTTTCTCAAGAAAGCTTGTTGCTTGGTTGCGTATGCTTTTTGTAAACCTTCCTGATCAAACTGCCACATGAATTTTTTTGGTTTTGGGATAATTGTAGCCAAAAATAAACACTCTCGTACATTCAAATCGGTAGGTTTTTTCTGGAAATAAAATTCGGCTGCTTCGCCAATTCCATAGACATTCGGCCCCCATTCGATAATATTGAAATAAACCTCCAACATACGTTGTTTACTCGTAATTCGGTTGCCTTCAATGATATAAACCAAAAGAATTTCCTCCAGTTTTCTGGACAAGGTTTTTTCTCGGGTGAGGAATACATTTTTAACCAATTGCATGCTTATAGTACTCGCTCCTCGCGAAAACTTTTTGGTACGTATATTTTTGAGAATTGATTGTTTGAAAGCTTCGTTGATGAAACCATGATGGGACATAAAAGAAGGATCCTCGGAAGTTAAAACACATTTTTGTAAGTAAGGCGAAATTTGATCCAAAGGTGTGTAATACGGATTGCTTGCGCCTACAAAAACGGGACGTTGTAATACGCCATTATCCACGGCTCTATAAGTAAATTCCCTATTCAATTTGTCTAGGTCAATGTTCCCGAATTTTGTAATTTTTGTATTTCGTTTGTTTACCTCACTTTTAAAAACAATAGTATTTGGCTTGTTTTTGTTGTACATGAAATCCAATTGATAATCAAAATCACCTGTGACTTCCATACCTTGAAAATGGGTAAACAATCCATCGGGTAGAGAATTGATGAAATCCTGAGTTTTAATTTTTGGAGTTTTAATTTTTAACCTGTAAACGGTATCTTTTTCTGTATTATAAGAAAGATAAGGGTGTATTTTTACTTGGTTTAACTGAGCAGTTGAGGTACTGTCGAGTGAAATGAAATCACTGCCCAACAAGAAACGGAAATCAAATCTCGCCTTTTTGATAGTGACATCTTTGTTGGCAATTCTTTTGTGATTCATTTTCAAATTGGTAATCGAGCTGAATCCATCAAAATGTAATTCGCCGTGACTCATTTCAATATTTTCAATTTTGAATCGGATGGAGTCAAAACTGGCTTTCAGGTTATAACGTTCGTCAAAATAAGGCACTTTGATAGCGCCAGTGTCGATGTTGAAAAAATGAAGATCTCCTTTTTTGTTTCTTGGATCCGCAATCCCGTTAATTCTCCATCGCTGCTCAAAAGTATTGGTTTGAACGGCAATTGACGATTCAAGTTTGGTTTGTGATAGGGTTAATTCTTTAAAATCTACAGTCGCTTTTTTCCCGTTGTCATCGAGTTTGAAAACCAGATTTTCCAAAGCCATGTCTGTTGGAACCAAATTGAGGACTTTGGATATAATTCGGTAAGCAAATTCGGCGTAGTCTCTTTTGTCGGTGGTTTTAGGTTCGTTTTTGTCTCTTTTTAGGAAAGCGCCAAAGTTCTTGATATTTCCTTTTTTGGTTAATTGGACATATCCATTTTTTATTTCAAGAGTTCCCAGTTGGACTTCGCCAATAAGCAATCGCCATAAATTGACATTTGTTTTTATTTTCTGGATTTTAAAAATAGTATCAAGGCCTTTCGGAGCCAAAGTGATTCCATTCAATTCTATTCCCGAAACGCCATTAAAGGAAGCTTTTTTGATAGCAAATTCACTATTGTATTCCAGTTTCATAGTTGCTGAAACCTTGTCTACGGCCTGATCTAGAAGTTCGTCCCTGAATAACAGAAAAACAATTAAGAGTACGGCAATAACTGCTCCAAGTATTTTGGATGTTAATAGTAACTTTTGTTTGTTTGTTCTCATAAAAGGATTGGTATTTTGAATGTTTTTTAACAGATAAAGAAAAGAAAAAAAAAGAGAACAGAAATAATTTTATGATTCTTTTTGCAGTTTTGAATGTGAAAATAATTTTATTTTTAGATTAGTATAAATGATATACATTGCTAATGTTTAATAAAAAGTGCATTATAGAAAAAGTGCAGTTCACAATACCTTATTGCAGTTCGTCGGAAAAATGTTTTTTCAAATGGGTTCGATTCGTTCATTTGACAAATAATTAAACCAACCCATAAGTATGAAAAAACTAATCGCATTAATCCTGATTTTGGTAATAACCAGTTTTATAGTTGTTTCTAAAGATGATATGTCTTTGAATGAAAAAATAGCAATAGAAAAAAAGAACATTCCCAATTCTGAAAACAAAAAATGGGAATATGTAAAAGACCGATTGTTTGATGGAGAAACGGAAAAAGTATTTAAGCGAGAAGGACCGATACTTTTTTCATTAAATAATGCTTCAAAAAAAGACAGTCTGATTGTAAATGAAATTATTCAAGAATTAAGGACTGTAATTCCGAATAAAACTATTGACTATTTTACAATTTTTACAGGAGTATCTTTTGAAGGTGCATTATACAATGGTTATGATAAAAAATACAAAGGAATCTCTTTATGGGACTTGGTAAAATCTACGACTTTGTTGAATTTTAATAAAAGTTCAAATTCTAATATTTTGCCTAAGTCACAAGAAATTGTGAATTATCGTTTTCCAAATGAAATTGGTTCTATTACAAGAGAAATTTTCGGTCCACTTTCAGAACATGACTATACTGGGATTGCTATTTCATTTGATATTAATAAAGAAATATCAAACAAGGAAAGAAAAATATGTATCCAATATGAGATTCTTCGAACACTTTGTTATATTAATCCCGCTAACCGATTTCCGTATGGTAACAGCAACGGAGTTTTTGAAGCTCCAGAATCTGTTCCTGAGCAGACTAAATTCAACGAACAAGACAAATTTTTACTCCAAAAACTATATTCGGATGATTTTATAGACCAATTCAAAACCTATATGTATGCCAATTATCCTTGGCGTTATGCGAGTAGTTTTATCAATAAAAAAAATCATGAATTTAAAGTTTGGGGAATTCTTATTGGTGTAGGCCTATTAGCTTCTATCTTAATCTTCAGTTATTTTCAAAATAAAAAATACAAGTATTCCTATCTCAATTATTCATTCCCAACTTTCTTTATATTCATATATTTTTTAAATCTAGACAATATTTATATGTATTTAACACGGTTTAATATAATTGTAAGTGGGGTTAATGGTCTTTTATTTCAA
This sequence comes from Flavobacterium gilvum, assembly GCF_001761465.1. Taxonomy (NCBI): domain Bacteria; kingdom Pseudomonadati; phylum Bacteroidota; class Flavobacteriia; order Flavobacteriales; family Flavobacteriaceae; genus Flavobacterium; species Flavobacterium gilvum. The sequence continues at coordinate 1,165,525 of NZ_CP017479.1, forward strand.
TTAGTTTTCTCAATTTTAATTGCAATACTAATTTCTTTTGTTTTATGGGGATTAGAGAAAGTAAGTTTTAAAGGAAATGAGAGTTTTAGTTATCAATTGATTCTGAAAGTAATTTTTACTTTCGTATCATTTTTAGCCATGGTAGTATTTGTGTTAGTGTTAGAATCCGATAGAAGAAAAGAACTTTTTGAATTTTTCTTTCCCTATATTTTTTTCTCAGCTGGATTGGCAATTGGAAGAGGATTACTCTTGTATTTGAATCATTTTTCGGAATCTTTGGTCAAGGAAAAAGACGTAGAGTTAAGCCGTTTGAAGGAAGCCAAAGCCGAAGCTGAAGTCAAAGCACTGCAATCGCAAATTAACCCGCATTTTTTGTATAATGCTTTGAATTCTATAGCGAGTTTGGCTCATACAGATGCTGATAAAACCGAAAAAATGGCCTTGTCTTTGTCGGATTTGTTTCGTCATACAATTAATCGAAAAGGAGAAAAAGTAAATTCAGTGCAAGATGAGGTAAATTTGGTGAGCAATTATCTGGAAATTGAACAAATTCGTTTTGGTGACCGATTGCGATTCTCCATTGATGTTGAACCCGACTTATTGACCATTGAAATCCCAATGTTTATACTTCAGCCTTTGGTGGAAAATGCTATAAAGCATGGGATTTCCAAAATTGAAGGGCAAGGAAATATAGTCTTGAAAATAAATAAGAAAGAAGATGGCGTTTTGATTTCGGTACAGGATAATGGTCCCGATTTTCCGGAAGGATTAGTAAGCGGTCACGGATTGCAAACGGTGTATGATTTATTGCGATTTAGTTATGGAGAAAAAGCCGAAATCAGTTGGCACAATCAACCCAAAAAAGAAATATCAATTTATATAGCCACTGTTTTAAAATGAAAAGTTTGCCCTACACTACGTTAATTATAGATGATGAACCGCCTGCAAGAGCGCGTTTGCGTCAATTACTGGAAAATTTCTCAGAAACTTTCAGAGTAGTTGACGAAGCCAAAAATGGAATTGAAGCCGTAGAAAAAATCAATCAATTACAACCCGACGTTATTTTTTTGGATATCGAAATGCCCGGATTGAATGGTTTTGAATTATTGGAGCGTTTAGAGAAAATACCCATAGTTGTTTTCTGTACTGCCTATGACCAATATTCCCTGAAAGCATTTGAAACCAATAGTGTTGATTATTTGCTGAAACCCGTGAGATTGGAAAGACTTCAACAAACTGTTGAAAAATTGAGCAGTTTGAAAAACAATCTTTCGTCTGCAACTATTTTGGATGTTATAAAGGAATTTTATAATCAAAAAGAGGAAAAAAAGATGACTTCCATAACCGTGAAAAAAGGCGATAAACTCATTTTTGTAAAACTGGAAGAAGTAACTCATTTTGAAGCTGACGAAAAATACGTTTCTGTATATACCGACAAAGAAAGTCATTTGGTTGAACAATCTTTATCACAATTGGAATTGAAGCTTCCAGACTATTTTATGCGAGTACATCGTTCAATTATTATAAACAGAAATTATGTAACCGAAGTTCAAAAATATTTTAATAGCCGTTTTGCGATTAAGTTAAACAACCATAAGAGAACAAGCGTAATTTCTGGAAGAAGTTACAATGAGTCAATTAAAAACTGGATGGATATTTAGGAATTTAAAAAAAAACAGTCCTTTCCAATTGGAAAGGACTGTTTCGTATTGTGTTCTTACTTAATTTTTACCCAAACAATTGGCTGGCTACATCTTCGATTTTGGCAACCAATTGAATTTTTATACCTGTATTTTTCAAGGCTATTTTATTGTATTTAGATACAAAAATAGTTGAAAACCCTAATTTTTCGGCTTCTTGAATGCGTTGATCTACCCGGTTTACGGGACGAATTTCGCCCGAAAGTCCCACTTCGCCGGCAAAACAAAACCCTTTTTCTACCGGGATGTCTTCATTAGATGATAAAATAGCAGCTACAACTGCCAAATCTATGGCTGGATCATCAACAGAGATTCCGCCAGTTACATTTAGGAAAACATCTTTGGCGCCAAGCCTAAAACCGGCTCTTTTTTCCAAAACAGCCAAAATCATGTTTAGCCTTTTGGCGTTATAACCAGTGGTACTGCGTTGTGGCGTTCCGTAAACTGCAGTGCTTACCAATGATTGTATTTCGATCATTAAGGGGCGCATGCCTTCGAGTGTAGTAGCAATTGCCGTGCCAGACAGTTCTTCGTCTTTGTGCGAAATCAATATTTCGGAGGGATTGGAAACTTCTCGCAATCCACTTCCCAACATTTCGTATATACCAATTTCGGAAGTAGATCCAAAACGGTTTTTTAGCGAACGCAAAATACGATAGACGTGATTACGATCGCCTTCAAACTGAAGTACTGTATCAACCATGTGTTCCAGTATTTTTGGTCCTGCAATGGTTCCGTCTTTGGTGATATGTCCAATCAGGATGACTGGAATGTTGGTTTCTTTGGCAAATTTTATTAATTCGGCAGTGGTTTCCCGTATTTGCGAAATACTCCCTGCGGTAGATTCGATATAATCGGTATGCAAAGTCTGAATCGAATCGATTATGACAATTTCGGGCTGAATAGCTTCTATTTGTTTGAAGATATTCTGGGTTTTGGTTTCGGTAAGAATAAAACAATTTTCGCCGTTGGGAGTGATACGTTCGGCGCGCATCTTAATTTGCTTTTGGCTTTCTTCTCCCGAAACGTATAATGTTTTGTATGGTAGTTTTAAGGAAATCTGCAACAAAAGCGTACTTTTTCCAATTCCTGGTTCACCACCCAAAAGGATAAGCGATCCAGGGACGATTCCGCCTCCCAAAACTCTATTCAGTTCGTTGTCGGTAGTGTCGAGACGGATTTCTTCGGCACTGTTAATCTCGTTGATTCGTAATGGTTTTGGTGCTTTACCTGTGGATGAAGATTCGCTTTTCCACGCAACTTTTTCCTGTTTTTGTATGATTTCCTCGGCAATTGTGTTCCATTCTTTGCAGGAATTGCATTGTCCTTGCCACTTGGCATATTGCGTTCCACAATTTTGACAAAAAAAAGTTGTTTTTACTTTAACCATTATTATTGTTTTTTTTCTTCTGTAACAGGTGTTTCGGCTGCTGGAGTTTCTGTCGCTTCTTGTTTTTCAGTAACATCTTGGCCTACTTTTCCTTTTATTTTTGGTTTTTTGGCAAAAGTCTTTTTTAGTTCTTCTGCTTTGGCAAACATCATATCTTTGGTGAGATCGGCAATTTCTTCTTTGTTGAATCCCGACATATAGTAGCGAGCAGCTCTGGGATTATCTCCTTTTTTCTCGAACATGGTTGCCAATTCGTAATCGCCCAACATGCTTTTTGGGTAGCTTTTATCGGCAAGAATTGCTAAAGCGTCTAATTCATTATAATCTTTGTTTTCAAGGATTGCAGCTTCGATGGCTTTGAAATCGGTTATTCGTATAGGCGTTTTTATTCCAAATGAATTTTCGATGATTTCATATTTGTTTTTCAAATAATCAACATAACCTTCTTTAAGCGTTACAATTTTGGTTTCATATTCTAATACCGAAATAGGCTGAGCTACCGAAAAAATTTGGTACAAAGCCGTAGGAATAGAATTTAAAACCAATGAAAAATGGGAGGCATCTTTAAAATTTTCAAACTTATAATTCAGATTCGGATTCTTGTTGGTTTGAATCTTGGAGTCTAAGTCTTTAATTCGTTCCTGCATTTTTTTATCATCTCCATCGGCTGTGGATAAATAATAAAAAATTGGATTTTTTGTAGATGCCAATATCTTTGATACATCATCTTCCATATTGATCGGCAACTCTGGACTCATGGAGATATAAGCATTGAAGAGCGGATTGTCTTTGTATAAGAAAAAATTTGAAAAGGCTGCAGTTAAGTCGTGTCCTGCAATGATTTTGAAATTGGTCGTTCTGTAATCGCGTTGTATCGAAGGGATAAGTTCCAGTGATATAAAGTCAAAAAAGTCAACACTTTTCCCGTCGGGCATACCCGTAACTTGATCCAAACCGCAATCTATGTTTCTTTGGTTGTTTTTGCCTTGGCTAATGCCTACGATTATCACTTCGGGTAAATCGTCCCAATGCGAACCGTAGATTAAAGGTCCCAAAAAGGGAGTCAGTAAATAATCACCATCTAATAAAACTAACAGCGGATATCTTTTGGTTGGGTTTTTTTCATAGGAAGCAGGCAAAGAAACATATAGTTCTCTTTTTTCCTGAAGCTTTCCCGAATTGAACTGAATAGTTTTTACTTGTGAAAAGCAGGAAAACGAAAAACAGGCCAACAATACAATAAATAAATGTTTCATATAAATAATTTGGGGGTTAGTTATTTTTATGATAAATGTAAAGCAATATAAACAATTATTTTATGTATTGCCAAAGAAGAAAATTGCTAGGTCAGCGAATTGTCTTTTTCGTTAGGGAACACAATCCATGGTTTGAATGTTTTGGCTTCTTCAAATTCCATTGTGGCATACGAAATAATGATGATGATATCGTCTTTTTGGACTTTTCGTGCTGCCGGACCGTTTAAGGTAATTATTCCCGAATTTCTTTCGCCTATGATGGCATAAGTGTCAAAACGCTCTCCGTTATTGATGTTAACGATAGATACTTTTTCCCCTTCAATGATGTTGGCAGCTTCTAATAATGCTTCGTCTATGGTGATACTCCCGATGTAGTTTAAGTCGGCTCCTGTGACCGTTACTCGGTGAATTTTTGATTTAACAACTTGGATGTGCATGGTATTTTAATTTAATGAAATAGTGTCGATTAATCGAACATTGTTTACAAATACGGCTATAAATGCTCTGTATTTTTTGTTTTTGTATTTTCGGTTGCAGGTAGAAAGTGTTTCTTCATCTGCAATTTCAAAATATTCTAAAGTAAAATTTTTATTTTTTTCAAACTCATTTTTAACCCATTCCGATGTTTTTTGGGCGCTATTGCTGATAAATTTGCTTTTGGCTTCGATTAATATTTTATGGATAATGCCAGCTTCTTCTCTTTCCTGCAAAGTTAAGCGTTCATTTCGAGAACTCATAGCCAAATTGTTGATTTCTCTATAAATAGGGCAAACGACGATTGTTACGGGTAAATGGTTTTTTTCGACCATTTTTTTGACAATTTGCACCTGTTGAAAATCTTTTTCTCCAAAGTATGCTTTTGTAGGATTGACAATTTCAAAAAGGCGTTTAACGATGGTTCCAACGCCATCAAAATGTCCGGGTCTGAACTGGCCTTCCATTTTATTTTCCAAACCGTCAAAATCAAAAGACTGCGATACGGTTTTTCCTTCGTACATATCTTCGACAGTAGGGGCAAAAAGAATTATATCTGGGCTGATTTCCTGAATTTTTAAAATATCTGCTTCGAGATTGCGCGGGTATTTTTCGAGGTCTTCCGGATTGTTAAATTGAGTGGGATTAACAAAAATACTCACAACATTGATGTCATTTTCTTTGACAGATTGAAGCATCAACGATTGATGTCCTTTATGCAAAGCTCCCATAGTAGGGACAAATCCAATTGAAGAATTTGTAGTCTTTATTGAACTTAAATATTCCATCAAAGCTACTTTTCCATAGAAAATTTGCATGGCAGTTTTTTTTAAATTAGGTGCAAACTTAATATTTTACTCAATAACTGCATAAAATTTTGTAATTTTGCATGTTTTTTGTTGCCAATAATTAATCAATTTATATTATGAAAGATAAGAGGATATTGTACGTATCATCTGAAGTTGTTCCTTATCTCGCTGAAAATGAGGTGTCATTAATGTCTTATGACGTGCCAAAAATGATTAATGATCAAGGAGGGCAAATTAGAATTTTTATGCCAAGGTATGGAAATATTAACGAAAGAAGACATCAATTACATGAAGTAATTAGACTTTCGGGAATGAATTTGGTGGTTAATGATTTGGATATGCCTTTAATTATAAAAGTAGCTTCTATTCCAAAAGAAAGAATACAAGTTTATTTTATTGATAATGAAGAATATTTTAAAAGAAAAGCTACTTTTGCCGACGAAGAAGGGGTGATGTATCCTGATAACGATGAGCGCGCTATCTTTTTTGCCAAAGGGGTTGTTGAAACTGTTAAGAAACTAAACTGGGTTCCAGATATTATTCATGTTCACGGCTGGATGGCTGCCATGCTGCCTGTTTATATGAAGCATTTCTATAAGAACGAAGCATTATTTTCGGATACAAAAATAGTTACCTCTGTTTTTAGTCAGTCTTTTGACGGAACATTGGATGCTGAAATGATTAATAAAGTTCGGTTTGACGGTATTCCCGATGAAGCAATTTTTGAATTGGAAGTGCCTAATTACGAGAATATTATAAAGACTACTATTCGTAATTCTGATGCGGTTATTATTGCTTCAGAAGGAGTTTCTCCAAGTTTAACAAAATTTATAGAATCCTCTAACAAACCTTTTCTACCTTTGAAACATAAAGACGAATTTTCGGTAGCATATACCGAATTTTACCAAAATATGTTGTTATAAACCAACCTTTTACGAATTAGTATGCTTAAAAATTCTTTTTTAAAAACAATTCCATTTCTTTTATTTGTAGTTCTTTTTTATTCTTGTGATAAAGAAATCAATGCGGTAGGTGCAGATCTTATCGGGGATAACTCTTTTGATATTGTCAAAAACGAGTATTCTGTTGTGTCATATAATCAAAAATTAGGTCCCATTCAATCCAATAATTTGGAAACCAATCCTTTTGGTGTTTATAATAATCCTTCATTTGGAACCACAAATGCTAATTTTGTCACTCAGCTTGCCTTAGTTACTGCTGCCCCTGTTTTTGATTTAACAACAGCCAAAATAAAAAGTGTCGTTTTGTCAATACCGTATTTCTTTGATAAGACTAAAACAGTTACTGATTCTAATGGAAACAATACTTATGTTTTGGATTCTATTTATGGTCCGGAAAAGGCAAAAATGAAATTGAGTGTTTACGAGTCGGGTTATTATATGAGGGATTTGGATCCTGATAGTCAGTTTTCTCAGGCTCAAAAATATTACACGAATCAATTTGCAGATTTTAATCAACTAAAAATCGGCTCCGCTTTAAATGACGATCCGAATATAGCTGAGAATTCAGAATTCTTTTTTGATCCTGCAGAACATGTTGTGACAACTACTGGTACTGATGGTAAAACTACTACAACTAGATCGGCACCTGCCATGCAGTTGAATTTGAATAAAGATTTTTTTATGTCAAAAGTATTAAAAGCTCCTACTGCAGCCTTGGCTACAGATGCCGCTTTTAAAGAATATTTCAGAGGGTTGTTTTTTAATATCGAAACTATTAATGGAAATCCTGGAGATTTGGCAATGATAAATTTTAGAGCCGGAAAAATAACTATTACTTATACCGAAACTGTCAATTCAGTCGATACTGAAAAAACTTTTGTACTGAATTTGACAGGTAATACAGTGAGTTTGCTTAATCAAAGTAATGATAATCAAAACTACATCAATGGAATTGCTAATGCTGATAAAGTAAAAGGTGATCCAAATTTGTATCTTAAAGGAGGTGAAGGTTCGATGTCTGTTTTGAAATTGTTTGGAGAAGACAAATACGGTGTAGATGGTGTGAGCGGAGCGCCGAATGGCGTTGCAGATCAGTTGGATATTCTTCGTAAAAATAAATATCTAATCAACGAAGCTGATTTAACTTTTAATCTGAATACGGATGCGATGGGTAATAGTTATGTGCCACAACGAATTTATTTGTATGATTTTAAAAACAATCAGATAATAATTGATTACCGTGAAACTTCAACGGTTTCTTCTAATACAAAAAATAATAAATATATTTTTGGAGGTATTCTTGTTAAGAAAAGTGATGCCGAAGGTGGAGGTTCTTCATATAAATTTAGAATAACAAATCACATTCGAAATCTTGTAAAATACGCCGATTCAACTAATGTGGATTTAGGTTTGGTTGTTACCGAAGATATTAATAAATCAAGTTTCTATTCCTTGAGAGATAAAACAGGTTTCCCTTTAAAAGCGCCGATGGCCTCAGTAATGAATCCGCTAGGAACAATTGTATTTGGGAATAATATTGCTATAGACGATAAAAATTATAATAAAAGACTGAAGTTCGAAATTTATTACACTAAAACTAATTAAAATTTTAACCCTCCCCCCTAAAATAAATAACCATGTGTGGAATTGTTGGATATATAGGTCATAGAGAAGCCTATCCTATAGTAATTAAAGGATTGAAGCGATTAGAATATCGCGGATATGATAGTGCCGGTGTCATGTTGTATGACGGAGATGCTGTTAAACTGTCAAAGACCAAAGGAAAGGTTTCAGATCTTGAAGCAAAAGCTCAGAGTGAAATTACAACTAATGGTACTATTGGAATGGGACATACGCGTTGGGCGACCCATGGTGTTCCAAATGATGTCAATTCTCATCCTCATGTTTCAAATTCGGGTGATTTGGTAATTGTCCATAACGGGATTATCGAGAATTACGGCCCATTGAAAGAAGAGTTGAAAAAAAGAGGTTATACATTTTCTTCAGATACTGATACTGAAGTTTTGGTTAACCTTATTGAAGAAGTACAAAAAAACGAAAAATTAAAGCTGGGTAAAGCTGTACAGGTGGCTTTGAATCAAGTGGTTGGGGCTTATGCCATTGCTGTTTTTGATAAAAAAAATCCAAATGAGATTGTAGCGGCAAGATTGGGAAGTCCTTTGGCGATTGGAATTGGTGAAGGTGAATATTTCATCGCATCAGATGCGTCGCCATTTATCGAGTATACTACTAATGCCGTGTATCTTGAAGATGGTGAAATGGCCAACATAAGACTGCACAGACCAATGAAAGTGCGTAAAATTAAAGATGATTCTGTAGTCGATCCTTATATTCAAGAGCTTCAAATGAATTTGGAGCAAATTGAAAAAGGAGGTTACGATCATTTTATGCTAAAAGAAATCTACGAACAGCCTAGTGTTATCAAAGATACTTACAGAGGAAGATTGCACGCCAATGAGGGAATTATTCAGATGGCGGGTGTCGAGGATAACCTTGAAAAGTTTTTGAACGCTGACAGAATTATTATTGTAGCCTGTGGTACTTCATGGCATGCTGGTTTGGTTGCTGAATATATTATTGAAGAGTTTACCAGGATACCTGTAGAGGTAGAATATGCTTCTGAATTTAGATATCGTAATCCAATTATTAACAGTAAAGATGTTGTAATCGCTATTTCGCAATCGGGTGAAACAGCTGATACTATGGCTGCAATTAAATTGGCCAAAGACAACGGAGCTTTTGTTTTTGGAGTGTGTAATGTTGTGGGTTCGTCTATTTCTAGAGAATCACACGGAGGCGCCTACACACATGCCGGACCAGAGATTGGAGTTGCTTCTACAAAAGCATTTACAACTCAAATTACGGTGTTGACGATGTTGGCATTACGTTTGGCTAAAGCCAAAGGAACAATGTCACAGACAGATTACCAAACGTATTTGCAGGAATTGGAAATTATTCCGGATAAAGTGAAAGAGGCTTTGGAAACAAATGCTAAATCTGAGGAGATCGCAGCTGTTTTCAAGGATTCGCCTAACTGCTTATACTTGGGACGCGGATACAATTTCCCTGTTGCTCTTGAAGGTGCTTTGAAACTAAAAGAGATTTCATATATTCATGCTGAAGGTTATCCTGCAGCCGAAATGAAACACGGGCCTATTGCATTGATTGATGAATTGATGCCAGTTATTATTATTGCGCCAAAACAAGGGCATTATGATAAAATTGTAAGTAATATTCAGGAAATCAAGTCGCGAAGCGGAAAAATTATAGCCGTAGTGACAAAAGGAGATATTCAGGTGCGTGAATTGGCAGATTATGTTATTGAAATACCAGAAACATCAGATGCTTTGTCACCATTGATTACAACCATTCCGTTGCAACTTTTGTCTTATCATATCGCTGTTATGAGAGGATGTAATGTTGACCAGCCTCGAAACTTGGCAAAATCAGTTACGGTTGAATAAATAATTGACCTATTTTTTTTAATAAAAGCGAGATTCAAGTCTCGCTTTTGTTGTTTTATGCTTTTTGCGAAAGCGACTTTGGTTTTTATGATTTATTTAACAAAATTATTAAATTGTTATGTATGCATAATATTTGATGGGAATAATTTGTAATTTTTTTGATAATTCTGCAAAATACAAAAATACTGAATTGTCATATAATTAGTAATTTTGTTGGTGATAATTATATTTTTTTTGATTTTTCCATTAATAATTAAAAAATATATGTAATTTGCTCCAACTAACCTACTAATTTTTACCTTATGAAATTGTGCTTGTTTTTTATTACATTATTCTTTTGTAGTGTCTCTTTTGCGCAAAATTCCATCAAAGGTGTTGTCACCGATGAAAAAAATCAACCTGTTTTGGGAGTCAACATTAACGTCGTCGGTACTGATGAAGGAGCAGTGACCGAATCTGATGGAACATTTGCATTAATTACAACTAAAAAGCTTCCTTTTTCGATTGAAATTACTGCTCTTGGATATCTTTCGGTTAAAACGAAAGTTGAATCCGTATCGCAGAAAATCAACATTAAACTGAAGGAAGAGGAAACAAAACTAAATGAAATTGTTGTTTCTGCCTCAAGAGCGCCTGAGCGAGTACTTCAATCTCCTGTTGCCATCGAAAGGATGGGAATACAGCAGGTGAAAAGCACCACAGCACCCACTTTTTATGACGGTTTGGAAAATTTAAAAGAAGTACAGTTTAATACCAGTAGTATTTCGTTCAAAACTGTCAATACCCGTGGTTTTGCATCTGTTGGGAATACCCGTTTTATGCAATTGGTTGACGGTATGGATAATTCTTCGCCTGCCTTGAACTTTGTGTTGGGTAATTTAGTTGGTCTTTCGGATATTGATGTGGCTAGTGTGGAGCTTTTGCCGGGAGCGTCTTCTGCTTTGTACGGGGCAAATGCGTTCAACGGGATTTTATTTATGAACAGTAAAAATCCTTTTACGCATCAGGGAATTAGTACTTATGTGAAATATGGTCAGACTTCTCAGGATGTCGCTGGTACAAATGATTATTTTGATATGGGAATTAGAATGGCCACCGCTTTTGATAAACATTTTGCAGTAAAAGCCAACTTCAATTATATGAAAGCGACCGAATGGATTGCCGATGATAGGAGAAGTATGACCGGTGGTTCGATAGGTCATGAAATGAATCAGAATTATGATGGTTTGAATATTTATGGTGACGAGGTGACCACTTTTATAAACAATGTGGGGCAGGTGAGCAGAACCGGTTATCGTGAAAAAGATTTGAATGATAATAAGGTGAATAGTGTAAAGGCAGATTTTTCTATGCATTTCAGACCGTGGGAAAACGATACTGAAATTATTTTTCAATACAAACTAGGTTTGGGGAATACTATTTACCAAGGAGCCAATAGATATGCTTTGAATGATTTCTTTATGAGTCAGACCAAAGTGGAGGTAAAAGGGAAAAATTTCTTTGTCAGAGCGTATCGTTCTTCCGAGGATGCGGGGGATTCTTATGATATGCGCTTTGCGGGTTGGAATGTGCAAAGATTGGCAAAATCAGATACCAACTGGTTTACGGATTATGCCACGGCTTTCCAATTGTCGTCGGCAACTTTGGGGCTTAATGCTAATGATGCAGCAAATTATGCAAGAACTTTTGCTGATACAAACGTTTCTCCAGGTTTGAACTTGGTTCCTAATACAGATCCGTCTAATCCTTCGGCACCAAGAGGAGTTAGGTTTGAACCGGGTTCTCCTGAGTTTGCTAATGCGTTGAATACCGTTAAGAGTAATCCTGATTTTACAGAGGGTGCCAAATTTAAAGATCAATCAAAAATATACCATTCGGATGTTAATTATAATTTTAGAGACTTAATCAAATTTGCTGAAATCCAGGTTGGAGGTTCTGCGCGTCAATATGAAATGAATTCCAGTGGGTCTATTTTTACCGATTATGATGGACCAATTCGTTACAATGAATATGGAATTTATACGCAAGCTTCCAAGCTTTTTATGGAGGATCGTCTGAAAGTTGTTGCCTCTATTCGCTATGATAAAAGCCAGAATTTTGATGGAAATTTATCACCAAGAGTTTCTTTTGTTTATTCTGCCGGAGCTCAAAAAAATCACAATTTCAGAGCTTCTTTTCAGACGGGTTTCAGGAATCCTACCACGCAAGACCAGTACATTGGACTTGATTTAGGACCATTTGCATTAATTGGTTCAGCACCCGAAAATTTAGTTCGTTTTTCAGAGACTTTAAATGTGAGTTCAGCAGGTGTGGCGGCAGGTTCAAGTCCCAAAGTGACTATGGATGGGCGAAACGCTTATAATAATTCCTATACGCTTCCATCTGTTCAGGCGTTTGCTGCTGCTTTGGCTGCGAATCCTTCCAATGTTGCGGGTGCTGCTGCTTTGCTGGAATCTGCAAATGTTGAGTTGGTTCGTCCGGAAGAAGTAAAAGCCTATGAGGTTGGGTATCGTTCTGTAATTAACAATGATTTGTCGATTGATCTGAATGCGTATTATAATCAATACAATCATTTTCTAAATACTTCGAGAGTTGCGGGTGTTTACTATGGAGATGTAAATGCACCTCTTAATTTGTCGGATCCATTAAGTCCGGTTTATGCTTTGACGAGAACCGATAGAAGAATTTATCAGGTGTATACCAATACTAATGCCAATGTTTCATCTTATGGTTTTGGTGCCGGATTGTCCAAAAAAGTATATAAAGATTTTGAATTAGGAGTAAATTATAATTATTCGGAATTGGATTTTAATCAAGCAGATGATCCAGGATTTGTTACAGGATTCAACACTCCGAAACACAGGGTGAAAGCTTCGTTTGGAAATGCGAGATTGTTTAAAAATTTTGGATTTAATACTAATGTAAGATGGAATTCGGAATATTTATGGCAATCTTCTTTTGCTGATGGAATGATTCCTCAAAACACCGTGGTTGATGCTCAAGTGAATTATGCTGTTCCGAAATATAAATTACTGTTCAAATTGGGAGGAACAAACATAGGAGGCAAGGATTATATTCAGGTAATCGGTGCGGGATATATAGGGCAACAATGGTTTGCTTCATTGACTATTAATCCGTAATAAAAAAAGACAAGTCAAAACTTAAAAATATAGAGTATGATGAAAAATTTCAAATGGTTGCTTCTGGCTTCTTTAAGCTTTGTGGCATGTAATAATAACGATGACGATTCGGCTCCGGCAGAAGTTCCTATCACTCCAGGGTCTGCATCTTTTGCAAAATATGTGGCGTTGGGAGATTCTTTTGCAGCTGGATATAGTGATGGAGCTCTTTTTAAAGCAGGTCAGCAAAATTCGTATGTAAATATATTGGCACAACAATTTATGCCTGCTGGAGGAGTCGCAATTACCACGCCATTAATGTCTGATAATATTGGGGGATTGTTGTTGGGGGGTAATGTGATCGCTGGGCCGCGTTTGTATTTCAATGGAAAAGCTCCAGTATCGGTTACGGGAACTCCAACAACCGAAGTGACCAATCATTTAACCGGGACTTTTAATAATCTAGGAATTCCGGGCGCCAAAAGTTATCATTTGGTAGCGGCAGGGTATGGGAATACTGCCGGGGTGGCTTCTGGGAAAGCAAATCCGTATTTTGCACGTTTTTCAAGCTCGCCATCAACAACAGTTTTGGCAGATGCAATGGCGCAGTCTCCAAGCTTCTTTACTTTGTTTATAGGAGGAAATGATGTTCTGGCTTATGCTACATCAGGAGGAGTAGGTGTAAATCAAACCGGAAATATGGATCCTTCGACTTATGGCTCAAATGATATTACCGATCCTACCGTTTTTGCAAATGTTTATGGCGCTTTGGCGACCAGTTTAACAGCCAATGGAGCAAAAGGTGCAGTCGCTAATTTGCCTTATGTGACGACTTTGCCTTATTTTACAACGGTACCATACAATCCCGTTCCGCTTGATGCTGCGACTGCGAATCAGTTGAATGCTGGATATGCACAATACAATGGTGGTTTACAACAAATGGTTGCCAATAAATTACTGACTGCAGATGAGGCGGCCAGAAGAACGATAAAATTTGCTGCGGGTAATAATGCGGTGGTTATTGTTGATAGTTATTTGACAAACTTGTCAGCTTTTGGCCTGCCTTCCTATAGACAAGTAACAAAAGAAGATTTGGTTGTGTTAACTGCAAGAACATTTATCGGTACAACTGTCGGTGGTGATCCAACAAAAATAAATGGGGTCTCTGTTCCGTTGGCAGATCAATGGGTGCTTTCTAAGGATGAGGTCAAAGAAGTTCAGGTGGCGACAGACGCTTATAATAAAACAATTGTTTCGGTTGCAGATTCAAAAGGATTGGCAATGGTTGACACAAAATTGGCGATGACGCAATTGTCAACTTCCGGAGTTCGGTTTGGGAATTTTCATATGACAGCTGCTTATGTAACTGGAGGAGCTTTTTCCTTAGATGGTGTTCATCCGAGTCCAAGAGGATATGCTTATATAGCAAATCTTTTTGTGAGTGCCATTAATGCAAAATATGGTTCAACTTTAAGAACAACAGATTTGTCGCAGTACCAAATTCAGTATCCGGCGGTCATACAATAAGCTTGATTTTATAATATCGATAAAACCACCCGTTTATGACGTGGTGGTTTTTTTTAGTAAAGAAAGCAGTGTTTTAATAGTTTAAAACTGCCTTGTAATCAATTCAATAAAAAAATAGGTTTTTTTATAAAAAAAATATTGATTTTATATTTTAAAAAATTATCTTTGCGCTCTGAAAAAAGTATCCATTTCGATGAGTTTCGGTGGGCTGTATTTCATGAACCTAAATAGCTATTTAATAAATACATAAGTAATGTCAAAAGTAATAGGAAAAGTTGGCCAAATCTTTGGAGCAGTAGTCGATGTAGTTTTCAACGGAGAAGTTGAGCTTCCAAAAATTTATGATTCATTAGAAATCACAAAAAAAGACGGTACATTGTTAGTACTTGAAGTGCAATCTCACATTGGTGAAAACACGGTTCGTACCATTTCGATGGACTCAACAGATGGTTTGAGCAGAGGTTATGAAGTAGTTGCTACAGGAAACGCCATTCAAATGCCAATCGGAGCAGATGTTTATGGTCGTTTGTTTAACGTAATTGGTGATGCTATTGATGGTTTGCCAGTTTTGCCTAAAACAGGTGAAAACGGAACTCCAATCCACAAACCAGCACCAAAATTTGAAGATTTATCTACATCTTCTGAAGTTTTATTTACAGGTATTAAAGTAATCGATTTGATCGAGCCTTATGCAAAAGGAGGAAAAATTGGATTGTTTGGTGGTGCCGGAGTAGGTAAAACAGTATTGATTCAGGAGTTGATTAACAATATTGCAAAAGGTCACGGTGGACTTTCTGTATTCGCAGGAGTTGGAGAAAGAACACGTGAAGGAAATGACTTACTTCGTGAGATGTTGGAGTCAGGAATTATTAAATACGGTGAGGAATTCATGCACTCTATGGAAAATGGAGGATGGGATTTGTCTAAAGTAGATTTGCAAGGAATGAGAGAGTCTAAAGCTACTTTCGTATTCGGACAAATGAATGAGCCACCAGGAGCTCGTGCTCGTGTGGCACTTTCTGGATTGTCTATCGCTGAGTACTTCCGTGATGGTGCAGGTTCTGATCAAGGAAAAGACGTATTATTCTTCGTTGATAATATCTTCCGTTTTACACAAGCAGGTTCTGAGGTATCGGCTCTTTTAGGGCGTATGCCATCTGCGGTAGGTTACCAACCAACTTTGGCAACTGAAATGGGTGCAATGCAAGAGCGTATTACATCTACAAATAAAGGTTCTATTACATCTGTACAAGCGGTTTACGTTCCTGCGGATGACTTAACTGACCCGGCTCCGGCTACAACATTTGCCCACCTTGATGCTACAACAGTATTGTCTCGTAAAATTGCTGAGTTAGGTATCTATCCTGCAGTAGATCCATTGGATTCTACTTCAAGAATTTTGGCACCTCACATTATCGGTAAAGATCACTACGAGTGTGCTCAAAGAGTAAAAGAAATTCTTCAGAAATACAAACAATTACAAGATATCATCGCCATCCTTGGTATGGAAGAATTATCTGAAGATGATAAATTAGCGGTAGCAAGAGCTAGACGTGTACAACGTTTCTTGTCTCAACCTTTCCACGTTGCTGAGCAATTTACAGGATTGAAAGGAGTTCTTGTTGATATTAAAGATACCATCAAAGGATTTAATATGATTATTGACGGTGAATTAGATCACTTGCCAGAGTCAGCTTTCAACCTTAAAGGTACTATCGAAGAAGCTATCGAAGCTGGAGAGAAAATGTTGGCGGAAGCATAATAAACAGTTTATTGTTTGTAGTTTGTTGTTCAACAGCAAACCATAAACAACAAATCATAAACAATAAAAGATGATTTTAGAAATAGTATCACCAGAAGCGAAATTATTTTCAGGAGAAATCACCTCTGTTTCTGTTCCAGGAGTGGATGGACGTTTTCAAATGTTGAATAATCACGCGCCAATAGTATCTTTGTTGCAAAAAGGAACGGTTAATATTACTGCTCCTAGTTTTAATCTAGACGAAGAAACTGCAAGTTTATTTACCAAAATAAACGATCAGAATTATACTTTGGAAATTAACTCAGGAACTCTTGAGTTAAAAAACAATAAAGTAATTGTTTTAGCAGACTAAGACAATCGAGTTATAAAATGAAAATGCCTGACGAAAGTCGGGCATTTTTTTTGGCTATAATTCATCTGATTTCTTTTGTTTCCAAATAAAAACCATTGCTTACTTTTTATCCCTGATGGAAGCGGCATCTCCCGATTTAGAAAAACAAGGCTTTTTTTAGCCGTAGTTTTTGTTAATCGGGAATATAGGGGACAGCAGGAAACCATGTTTGTAAATCAAGCCAATTGTTTCGATCCTTATTAAGATAATTGCTTTGTCGTTGATATTGTGTAAAATAAAGAAGGTTGTAAAAGAATTACAGTAATATTTTGTTTAACTTTACTAAATTAGTTTTTCCAGTTTATAGTAATTTAAATTTATAGAAAATGAAAAATAATAGTTTTTTAGTATTTCTTTTTTTATTGATAAGCGCTATAGGTTTTTCTCAGGTATACACCAATAAGGTTGTAGGGAAAAAAAACGCTGAGTTATTGGATAGTCTTAAAGTTCAGGAGTATCCTTATGCTTTGCCCATTTGGGGAGACAAAGCTACCAAAAAAGGTTTCCAATTGCCGTATTCGGCAGGTGTTTCGCTAAATTATTTTTGGCAGGAATCTGAGATGACGTTCAAAAATTTGGAGGTTGGTTTCAATAATGGGCCAATGTATAATCTGGATCAGATTGTGCGTTTTCACAGTGCCAAAGTTAGCGGTTCTGCACTCAATGTAAGGCCGGATATTTGGTTGTTTCCTTTTTTGAATGTATATGGAATTTTGGGAAAAGCTGATATGTCCACAAATATTAATGCCGGGGTTTGGGTTCCCGATGCGGATAATAATTGGACAGAAGTATTGCCTTTCAATACTAAAACCAATTTTGATGGGACCACTTTTGGGTTGGGTTTGACTCCTACCATAGGTATAGGAGGTGGATGGCTTGCTCTTGATATGAACGTTGCCTGGACGGATATCCCTCAACTAGAAAAACCAGCGATGAGTTTTATATTTGGGCCAAGAGTAGGGAAAACATTCAAACTGGCCAAGCCGGAAACAAATATTGCGGTTTGGGCTGGAGCTTTTAGAGTTCATATAAAAAGCGAAACAAAAGGATCACTGCCTTTGTCTGACATATTTCCTTCTGATGGAAGCGCACAGAGTAAAGTGGATCAGGCTCAAGCAAAAGTTGATGAGAAGCAAACTAACGTAAATAATTGGTGGAATAGCTTGTCTAATGCCGAACAAGCAAAACCTTCTAATAAAGCCAAGTATGAAACAGCTAATAGAGCTTTGGAAGCCGCTGGTAATTTGTTGAATGGTATCGATGGGGCATTAAGTACTCTTGGAGATTCTTCGGTGCAATATTCTCTTGAAAAATCTCAGACAAACATGTGGAATTTTATTTTAGGATCGCAATATCAGTTTAACAGACATTTTATGCTCCGTGCCGAATGTGGTTTCCTTGGAACAAGAACTCAGTTTATGACTAGTTTTCAATATCGTTTCGGGTTGTAGTCTAGTGATGATATAAAATGAATCTTTTTTCAAGAAAATTAATAAATATCATTACATGAAAAAACTTTTATTCGTCATCACTTTATTTTTTAGTTTTCATACAGCGGAATCCCAAGTGATAATGTCTTTGATTTTTGGAGACAAATTGAACTCGCCGAATATCGAATTTGGTTTGGATGGTGGTGTCAATTTTTCGAGTATTTCGAATTTGGATTCAGATTATAAAAGAGACTTCAATTTGGGGTTTTATTTTGATTTTAATCTAAAGAACCCTTCTTGGATTTTTAACACCGGAGTAATTGTAAAATCAACAATGGGAGCCAAAGATATTGCTGTTTATTCGTTGCATGACGATAAACTAGATGCTGTATTCGCCGAAGGATCCGTTAAAAGAAATATAAACTACTTCAATGTTCCTTTGACTATTAAATACAAGTTTGACAATAATATTTATGTCAAAGCAGGAACGCAATTGGGATTGTTGTCTACAGCCCATGATTTATTCCGTCAAAACTATAATGGGGAAGATGTAGAGTACAAAAACAACATACGCGACAAAATCCATGTTGTTGATGCAGGTTTGCTTGTTGGTGCCGGATATCGAATAAAAACCAAATACGGTATGAATGTTGGCCTGTCATATTATTATGGCTTGGTACCGCTTCTTAAGGGGGATAACAGTCCTACTCAATACAATCGTTCGTTATATGTAACGGCAGGCCTGCCAATAGGCAAAGCCAAAGCTGCTAAAAGAGCGGCTGAAAAGGAAAAGAAGGAGGCTGAAGGCAGTAAAAGTAATTAGCTGTTAGTGAATTATCGTTCCAAGACCTAACAGGTTTTTAAAACCTGTTAGGTCTTGCTGGAAAACAACAATGTTTTATTTCAGTTCTTGATTCACATTAGGTGTCAATCTTTAACATATTCTATTATGTCAGCCGGTTGACACTCCAATGTTTCACAAATCAATTCCAAAGTAGAAAAGCGAATAGCTTTCGCTTTTCCAGTCTTCAGAATCGAAAGGTTTGCAGTTGTAATTCCAATTTTTTCTGCCAATTCATTAGAACGCATTTTGCGTTTGGCAAGCATAACGTCAAGGTTTACTATTATCGGCATAATTTAAATTGTTAGTTCGTTTTCTTCTTCTAATGTTTGTCCTCTTTTTATGAGTTTAGTTAATAATACCAATACCGCACCCAAAAGGATTATGTAAATATTCATATCAACAGTTGGATTAAATGAGACTCTAATATTTTCAAAATAACCATCTTTTAATGATTGTAAAACATGTGGAGTTATAGTGATGTTTCCAAATAATTTCCTGTCAATAAAAACATAAATTAAAGGTATTACTTGGGAAAAAAGCATTAAAAAACCAAGATTGGAAATATATTTTGAAAGAACTTTTGAGAAATAAATTTCTTTGGCTAATTCTTTTAAGATTTTTGCTAAAAAAAACATTTGCATTATATAAAAAAGAAAATTTATTGGACTTCTTAATCCTAAAACTATGTTTGTAAAAGAATCACCGGTTTTTATACTTAAATATTGAGTGTTTCCATCATTTACATATTTGATAAATTTAAAACTAGGTTTAAGGTTTTTGTAATTTCCGTTTTCTTCAATTGAAATGGATTGAAATTTTTTGCCTTCAGGAAAAGGCACAGCAACATCATATAGATTTATGGCTTTTGCTTTTTTGTTTTCTTTTAAAAACATATTGTTTATAGAAGGATAGGAGTCTTCGGCAACTATACCCATATATTTTTCATTAATTTTAATTGAATCAGGAATTTGTAAAGTTAGTTTAACTGGGACTAACGATCCTTCAGAATTTTTATTCCCAATAGTTGTCCAAGAATTATCATCGTATTTATAAATATATTGCCCATCATTACCAAAAAATTTTGCAGATAGACTAATTATAAAAATTACGGTTGCAACGATAAAACAAAATAGTACCATAAAGTACATAAATGAAGCAATGTATTTGGTTGTTCTCATAATTGATTTAAGTTTAGCTATCTGTAAAAATACAAAAATTATCGAATAACAATAATTAAATATTAAAAAACAATTATTGTGTTGAAATTTTATTCCAATGAGATTTTCTACATTTGTATTATATGAAATCATTTCCGAAATCTTTGTCTATTAAATTGCAACAACGAAAAGAGGCTAATGCTTTTCGTTTTTTGCCTGTATGTAATAATTTAATTGATTTTGCTTCGAATGATTATATAGGTTTTTCAAAATCGGAAAACATTTTCGATGCAACCCATCAATTTTTGTTGGATAAAAATATCAAAATCAATGGAGCAACGGGTTCTCGATTGCTCTCAGGAAACCATTCTTTATACACCGAAACTGAAAATTACATTTCTCAATTTCATCAAGCGGAATCGGCCTTGATATTCAATTCTGGTTATGATGCCAATGTTGGTTTCTTTAGTGCGGTTCCCCAAAAAGGAGATTTGATTTTGTATGATGAATTGTGTCACGCTTCAATTCGCGACGGAATCCAATTATCGAATGCGAAGTCTTATAAATTCAAACACAATGATTTTGAGGATTTGGAACGGTTAATTTCAAAACCATCAACCATCAACCATCAACCATCAACCATTTACATCGTAACCGAATCTGTTTTTTCGATGGATGGGGATTGCCCCAATATGGAAGAATTGGTGTCTGTTTCAGAAAAGCACAATTGTTATTTAGTGGTTGACGAAGCCCATGCTTTGGGTGTTTTTGGAGAAAAAGGAGAAGGGCTGATTCAGCATTTGCATTTGCAGGACAAAATATTTGCCAGAATTATGACTTTTGGCAAAGGTTTAGGCTGTCACGGAGCTGTTGTTTTGGGTTCATCAGCATTGAAATCGTATCTCGTTAATTTTGCGCGAAGTTTCATTTATACGACGGGACTTTCGCCTCATTCGGTTGTCACTATTTTGATGGGATATCATCATTTGGGAAAAGATAAAAATGCGCTGGAGGCACTTCGAGATAATATTGTTTTTTTTAATCAGGTGAAAAAAATGCTTGGTTTGAGTCCGCTTTTCATTCGAAGTAAATCGGCTATTCAAAGTGTCATTATACCGGGAAATGAAAAAGTCAAAAGTATTGCCCATTCACTTCAGCAAAATGGTTTTGATGTCAAAGCGATACTTTCGCCGACAGTCCCCGAAGGACAGGAGCGACTGCGTTTTTGTTTGCACAGTTATAATAGCAAGGAAGAAATGACTAAAGTGTTGACGTTGTTAAGTACTTTTGTTTTTTAAATTTATGGAAGACATTTTCAAATTAATAGGAAGTTATCAATATTCATCAGAAGCAATAATTTTTAAAGGGAAATTAGAGTCTGAAGGAATTGAGGTTTTTATGCGGGATAATTTTACTGTTGAAGCAAATCCATTATACAGTAATGCTGTCGGTGGGGTTAAACTTTTTGTCTATCAAAAGGATTATCATAAAGCTAAAGAGATTATTTCTCAAGTAAGCAAATATTCATTAGATGAAAATGATAAATTGTTAAAATGCCCAAAGTGTAATGCCGAAGAAATTAATGTTGTAACTTCTGTAAATGATTTTAAATCTCTTGTCTTTTTTGTTTTTTCATTACTCTTATCAATATTTCCATTTTATGTTAATCGTAAGTACAAATGTAGAAAGTGTAAATTCGAATTTAATTAAATAAACCCTTTGTGAAAATTTTAAATCAGTGATAATCCGTTCCATCCGTGTTATCCGTGGGCCAAAAAAATGAAACTATTTATTACAGGAATTTCTACCGATGTGGGCAAGACCATTGCATCATCAATCATTGTTGAAGCGCTGCAGGCAGATTATTGGAAACCCATTCAGGCGGGCGATTTGAATGATTCCGATAGCCATAAAGTCAAACGTTATGTTTCAAACTCAAAGTCGCATTTTCACCCCAATGCTTATGCGTTACATACGCCGGCGAGTCCGCATCTTGCTGCCGCGTTGGACGGAATTACCATCAATTTAAAGCAGATAAAAGAGCCCAAAACCGACAATCATTTGGTTATAGAAGGAGCTGGAGGTGTTTTTGTTCCGTTGAATGATACTGATTGTGTAATTGACTTAATTCAGCCCGATTATAAAGTGATTGTGGTTTCAAGGCATTATCTGGGAAGCATCAATCATACTTTATTGACAATAGAATCCTTGCTTAATCGTAAAATAGCGATTGGAGGAATTATCTTTTCCGGTGATGAAAATAAAGCAACCGAATCAATAATTTTGAGTAAAACAGGTGTTAAATGTATCGGTAGAATCGAGCAGGAACCATATTTTGACCAAAGTGTAATCAAGGAATACGCCGATAAGTTTAGAGAGCAACTTTTACAAATGCAATAGCAAAAATCAATTTCAATTTCAATAGTCAAAACCAATGATTATTTATTGCCAGCCCAATCTAAAATCTAAAATCGTTAATCAACAATCTAAAATCAAATGACTTTAATCGAAAGAGATAGCCAACATCTTTGGCACCCTTATACGCAACATAAAACAGCGGCGCTTCCTATCGCGATAACCAAAGGCGAAGGCGCTTTGCTTTGGGACGAAAACAACAAACAATACATAGACGCTATCGCTTCGTGGTGGGTCAATCCGTTTGGGCATTCCAATAAATTTATTGCCGATGCGATTTACAAACAGTTGACTACCCTAGAACACGTTTTGTTTGGCGGATTCACGCATGAACCTGCCATTGTTTTGGCCGAAAAACTTTTGGCAATTTTACCAGACAATCAAAAGAAAGTATTTTTTTCGGATAACGGATCGACATCCGTTGAAGTGGCAATCAAAGTAGCTTTGCAGTATTTTTATAATAGAGGTCAAAAGAGAACAACGATTATTGCTTTCGAAAATGCCTTTCATGGCGATACTTTCGCCGCGATGGCTGCGAGCGGAATTTCGTTTTACACCCAGGCTTTCCAGGGAATGTTTATCGATGTGGTTCGGTTTCCAGTTCCTGTAAAAGGGCAGGAACAGGCGAGTTTTGACGCATTACGGGAAACAATTAAAAATAATGATTGTGCCGGTTTCATATTCGAACCTTTGGTGCAGGGAGCGGCCGGAATGGTGATGTATGAGCCCGAAGCATTAGACAAATTAATTCAGATTTGTCAGGAAAATAATGTGCTCACGATTGCCGATGAAGTAATGACAGGTTTTGGAAAAACAGGAAAAACCTTTGCGTGCGATTATTTGACTCAAAAACCAGATATAATGTGCTTGTCCAAAGCCTTGACGGGCGGAACCATTCCGATGGCGATTACAACTTTTACTCAAGATCTTTTTGATGCTTTTTATGACGAAGATATCAACAAAGCATTATTCCACGGACATACTTTTACCGCAAATCCTACGGGTTGTGCAGCGGCTCTTGCCAGTTTGACTTTATTGGAAACCGAAGAAATGCAGCAAAATTTAGTTCGAATCAACAAATGCCATTTGGAGTTTAAAGAACGGGTAGAAAAACATCCTCTGGTTACAACGACAAGAGTACTAGGAGTTATTTTTGCATTGGAAATAAAAACAGCGACTTCGGCAAGTTATTACGGAACGCTACGTAACAGGCTTTATGATTTTTTTATAGAAAATGGAATAATTCTGCGTCCTGTTGGGAATATCGTTTATATTTTGCCTCCTTATGTGATTACTGATGTACAATTGCAAAAAGTGTATGAAGTGGTCGAAAGCGCTTTGGAAATTATTTAAGAATTTTGGTTTTTGAAAAAAATCTGCAAAAGTCTGCGGAGTCTGCGTGCGATATTTTTCACACAGACTCCGCAGACTTCCGCAGATTATAAAATTTAAAAAGGACTGAAAAAACTCAAACATTATACTATTTTAATAGTTTTCATTTTTACCAAAAACTTTGCGACCTTTGCGGTTAAATCAAAATAGCACATTTTGTCACAAACCATTTCCATAATAGCCATAGCTTCTATTTCGTCTTTGGGAAATTCTCCTGAAAAGGTCTGGCAAAATTACCTCTCGGAAAATCCTTGTTTCTCGACTCAATTTTTGGATCATCAAACTACCAAGGTTGCCGCTCTTGATGGCGATTCCCTATCAGAAGTTGAAGCTTTACGGGAATCGGATGTGAAATACAAATCGTTAGATATATCGGTGCTTTTTGCAATGGTAGCTTCCCGAAAAGCGATTGAAAAAGCAGGTTGGGGAAAAGGAGCAGAATTTGGAATTAATATTGGTTCTTCTCGAGGTGCAACGGATTTGTTTGAGAAACATTTTCAGGAATATTTAGAAACTGGTAAAGCGCAGACTTTGGCTTCGCCAACGACAACTTTGGGTAATATTTCTTCGTGGATAGCACATGATTTGCAAAGTAACGGCCCTGAAATTTCACATTCCATTACGTGTTCAACAGCTTTGCATGCCGTACTCAATGGCGTAGCTTGGTTAAGAGCCGGAATGTCCGATAAATTTTTGGTAGGCGGAAGCGAGGCTCCTTTGACCGATTTTACAATTGGCCAAATGCGAGCATTGAAAATCTACTCCAAAAGTGAAGAACAGTATCCTAATCGCGCTTTGGATTTGGATAAAAAACAAAACACCATGATTCTGGGAGAAGGAGCCGGTGTGTGTTGTCTCGAGATTGGAAAAAAAGAAAATGCTTTGGCTTTTATCGAAGGCATTGGGTATGCGACAGAGATTTTGGAACATAATATTTCAATTTCTGCCGAAGCGGTTTGTTTTCAGAAATCTATGAAAATGGCCCTTGAAAATACACCAATCAGTGAAGTCGATGCTATCGTTATGCACGCGCCTGGAACGATAAAAGGCGATTTGACAGAATACAAAGCTATCGAGAAAGTCTTTGGCGAAAATGTCCCTTTGTTAACTACCAATAAATGGAAAATAGGCCATACTTTCGGAGCTTCGGGGATTTTGAGTATGGAAATGGCTATTTTGATGATGCAGCACAATCAGTTCATCGGAGTTCCTTTTGCGAAAGCGCAAAAACAAATGAAACCGATAAAGAAAGTTTTGGTCAATGCAGTTGGTTTTGGCGGAAATGCGGTGAGTGTTTTGTTGAGTTTGTAATGGCGTTATTGGCCTCGGATTAAACTGATAAAAAGGATTTGGCACGGATTTTTAGTTACTGACCACTGTTTTCTAATTCCTTCACTTTGTCATAAATTAAATTACTTTCAAAGCCACGGCGAAGCATATAATCGCAGAATTTCTTTCTTTTTTTGAGGGTGTTGGTCTCCGTTATGGAATTCCAATTTCTTTCAGCCAAATCTTCAAAAGTGGCAATATATTCCTCGGGTTCAATTTCTTTTAAGGCAAGATTAATCTGGGTTTGATTAATGTTGCGCATTTTTAGCTCATTAACAATTCGGATTTTCCCCCAATGTTTCATGCGGTGTTTTCCTCGGGCAAAACTACAGGCAAATCGAGATTCGTTTAAGAAATTTTGTTCGATAAGATGGACGATGATTTCGTCTATTTCGTTTTGGTTTAATTTCATGCTCCACAGTTTAGAAACCACTTCTTCGTGGCAGCGTTCTTGATAGGCACAAAAATGTTCAATTTTTAATTTGGCTTCTTTGAGAGAATAGACTTCTTTCATCTTTTTCTTCCTGCTTTTATTTGATTCAAAAATAGTATTTTTTGGCGGTATTCAATCGATTTTATCCAAAAGGCGATGAAGTTGAGTATTTATTAAGAACGTTAATCATTGAATAATGAGCTTTAACCATTTTTATGACTGTAAATAGGTGGTATTGAGGTGGTTTAATGTTTGTTAAAAGTAGTAAAAATTGTATGTGTTAGTGTTGTTTATAGTTTTTAAGCGATAAAAAAGTATGGATTATCGAAAAGGGAAATGTTTACAAATCAATGCAACTTATGTTTCATAATTTTACAGATTAATTGCTTGTTATACAAAATATTGGTTTTGATTAAGAATGAGATCTTGTGACGACTTGCTGAATGTTAAAAATGATTAATCATGAAAATAAAAATACTTTTTTGGGAGACTTTTTTCAATGATTGTATAAAATATTAATATTCGGTTTTGTCATAAGGGACTTACATTTTGGGTTATTTTTTCAGAATAAAAAATAAAAACATGACAAAATTTTTACGCCCCTTTAAATTTTTTTCCATTGTTTTACTGTTGTTGTTTTCAACAAGTATGGTTTTTGGACAGACTCCTGCGATAGGTGATTATCAATCTGCACCGTCTACAGCAACAACTCCCGGTGCTTGGACTTCACTTTCAAGTTGGCTATATTATAATGGCCCAGCAACGGGATGGTTAACTCCAACAGCTGCTCAAGGGTATCCAGGGGAGAAAGACAATGGGATTGATGAGGCTGTTACAATTTTAGCTGGGCATACAATTCGAATTGGTGATGGTTCGGGCGCAAATTTTAGCAGTCAACCTATGGGTAAAATTACTATTATAGGAAAATTATATTTGGCTGGTAATATAAATAATCCTATTCCAAGATTTGAACTTGACGCACAATGGGTTTATGTGGAACCTAATGTTGGACTTATTGAATTTAATAATAAAGTAAATTTGTGGTTAATATCTTCACTATATCCTGGAACGGGTGTTTTTACCGTTAATAAAGATGAGAGTATAGGTTATAAATCTATCATAGGGGATTGTAGTAACAACCAGGATATTAATTTTGGACCCGACGCCACTTCTTATTGTGCGGGTAAAAAATTTACTTTTGATGATTTAATGACAAGTGGGGGGTCTTTAAACGCTGCTATTGGATCTATAGCTGCTGTTTGTCAAGGTAGTAGTGTTAGTTTATCGGGGAGTTACACAGGCTTGGTTGGAACACCTGCAGTCTATGGTTGGCATATAGTTGATTCATTCGGAAATACTCAGGATTTTATAGGGAAAAACGTTTCTTTTCCTAATGCCATAGGAACATCCTATACCATCAAATTAACGGTTTCTACTGTATATAACGTCACTCCTTTTACAAATTCGGAAACCGTTACTGTTGCAGTTAATGCCCCTCCAACGGCACCGGTAGCAACTGCTGGTACTGCTTTGAGTTGTACATCAGTAAGGGCCAATTGGCAGGCAGTTTCGGGAGCCACTTCTTATGTGTTAGATGTAGCCACCAACAGTGGTTTTACTAGTATGGTTAGCACTGTCAATGTGGGTAATGTTTTATCCAAAGATATTACAGGTTTAACATCGGGGACAACTTATTATTATAGGGTAAGAGCTTTTAATGGAACCTGTAATAGTCCCAATTCAAATGTAATAACTGTTGTGGCTCCATCTGTTCCAGCCGCACCTGCCAATTTTAATTATGGAGCTATTAGATGTACCCAAGTCGATTTAAGTTGGAATGCTGTAACAGGAGCTAACACATATACTGTTGAAAGTTCTACAGACTCAGGGTTTTCTCTCGGGAATACAGTTGCTGTTACAGGTCTGACAAGTACGTCTTATACCGTTAAGAATTTAACCAAAGGAACTAATTATTATTTTAAGGTAACAGCAGTGAATAGTTGCTCGAGTACCAATTCTGCAACCATTGGGGCGGTGCTCACTTTGAATACTCCGGTACAACCAACGAATGTTGAATCTAACACTGTTTTGTGTGCTCAGTTCAATGTAACTTGGACAGAGGCTTCCGGAGCTGTAGATTATACAGTTGAGGTATCGACTGATCCAGCTTTTCCATCAGCGGGATTAAAATCATTTGAACATGTTCTAGCATCTCCTTATACGGTTACAGGTTTATCACCTAGCAAAGTATATTATTATAGGGTTATAGCTGTAAATGGTTGTGGAAGTGGAGATCCAGTGAATGGGCCAGATTATATAACAACAATAGCTTCTGAACCCAGTGTCCCTAACTTAGAGGCTCCAATAGTAGGTTGTAATCAGTTAACTGTAAATTGGACGGCATCTCCTCTTGCTGTTGATTATACTGTAGAATTAGCCACGAACCCTGGTTTTCCATCTGGTTTGATTAGTACAGTTCCAAATATAACCGGTACCTCACATACTTTTACGAACCTTTCCCCTGGTGCAACTTATTATTATAGGGTTTCTGCTCGAAATGGTTGTGGATCTAGTGCTTATGGTACTCCGAATCCGGCTTCTTTAACTACGGGAACTGTGGCTACAACCCCAACCATTAGCTGGAAAAGTTCGACAATTAGTGGTTCCACAACTAATATTTGCCAAACAGATATGATTACCTCTAGTGCTTCATCTGGTATTTTATGGTCTACAGGAGAAACCACACAGAGTATTACTCCTCCTGTATCAGGAAATTATACTGTTCAAGTTGTAAATCCTGGAGGTTGTAGTAGTGCTGTTTCTCAGCCAGCTACAGTTGTTGTTCAGGGATTACCTACTGCAGTTGCCGGTGGCAGTGAAACTATTTGTTCCAATACCAGTGCTACCATAAGTAGTGCTTCGGCTAGTAATGGTACCATTCAATGGACGGCAAGCGGTGGGGCGGGGACCTTGATTAATAGAACTACTATTACCCCTATTTATAGACCACTATTAGGAGGCCCTGCAGAAACTGTTTTATTAACAATGACTGTTACTGGTATCAATGGTTGTTCGTCTGTGGTCGCAACTGCTAGTCATACAGTAAATGTCCTAGGAGACGCTCCAACCGCAACGGCTGGTGGTAGCCAAAACATTTGTGTTGGTGGAAGTGCTACTGTGAGTGGCGCTTCAGCAACTAATGATAGTGCTATTTCGTGGACGCATAATGGCGCTGGAACGCTGACAAATGAAACAACTCTTGCACCAACATATACTTCTGCAGTCGCTGATGCGGGATTACCGATAACCTTAACGATGACTGTTACTGGCTCACCAAGTTGTAATCCGCCATACGAGGTGACAGCTATTTACACAGTTTTTGTTAATCCCTTGACGACATTGATTAGTGCTTTACAGTCTGCACCTGTCTGTGATAGCTCGGCAGCCACCATAAATCTGACTGGGTTATTAGCCAATAGTACCTCTACGATAAATTATGCTATAAACAGTGTTGCCCAAACTGCAGTTGCTGGAGTAGTTGCTGATGGTTTTGGAAATGCGAGTTTTAATACCGGAGCACTGTCTTTTGCTAATAATGGTCAAACATTAACAATTACAGGAATTACAAATACAAGTGTTACTCCAAATTGTTCAGCAAGTTCTCCACAAAGTGTTACCTTAAGTGTTTTGCCTAGTTTGCCTGCAAGTGTAAGTATTGCAGCTTCTCCATCGGCTGTGATTTGTGCGGGAACATCGGTGACTTTTACGGCAACACCAACCAATGAGGGAACAACACCGGTGTATCAATGGCAACTAAATGGGGCAAATGTCGGAACTAACTCGGTTACTTATACCAATTCTACATTAGTGGATGGAGGTATAGTGACCTGTGTGATGACTTCGAATGCGACTCCCTGTCTGACAGGAAGTCCAGCTACTTCAAATATCATAACGATGACGGTCAATCCGAATTTGCCTGCGAGTGTGACTATTACAGCTTCTCCTTCGGGTGCGATTTGTGCGGGTACACCAGTTACTTTTACAGCCATGCCAACCAATGGAGGAATAACACCTGTGTATCAGTGGAGATTGAATGGAACAGATGTAGGAACCAATTCGGCAACTTATAATAATTCTGGTTTAGTCAATGGAGATGTGGTGACTTGCGTGATGACTTCGAATGCTGTTTGTACGACAGGCACACCTGCTACTTCAAACAGTCTAACAATCATAGTAAATGATAAACCAACCATTGCTTCTATTAGTACTCCGGCTGCATTGTGTGAGGGAACTTCTTTGAACGCACCGACACCAACAGTTAATAATAATGGCACAATACTTACGGTATTTGGTTGGGAATTGGAAACAAATGCTAGTGGAATATTTGCGAGTTTAAGTTTACCATATACTGTTGCATTAGCTGATAATGGCAAGAATCTTAGATATACTGCGAGAAATAGTTGTGGTATGACAAGCAGTAATCCTGTTGTGGTAACAGTTAATGCTAAGCCAGAAGAACCAATAGCGACACCTACGCAGCCTACTTGTCTTGTTTCGACGGGGACTATTACAGTAACATCGCCATTAGGATCAGGTCTTAGTTACAGTATAAATGGTATTGATTATAGTAATACTTCTGGGATTTTTAATAATGTGGCTGCTGGATCTTATTATGTAAAAGCCCAAAATAGTTCCGGTTGCATTTCATTGGATTCAAATCAAGTTCTGTTGAATGCGATAAAGACAACTACTTGGAACGGCTCTGGTTGGGATAATGGCGTTCCGAATGATGGTATAAAAAGAGTTATTTTTTCTGGAAATGCAATAATAACCGCCCAAATAAGCGCTTGCTCATGCGTAATAAGCCCTAACGTAAATGTTGTTGTGGGAGTTCCTGGTGGAGTAAATGCAGATGCCATTGTTAAATTAGAGAATGGTTTGGATGTTCAAGGTAATGGTACATTAACTTTTGAAAATAATGCGAGTTTGATTCAGGTGAATGAGGCTGTAAATACAGGAAAAATTATTTACAAGCGTATTTCGACTCCAATGAAGAATTTTGATTTTACCTATTGGTGCTCTCCTGTGGAGGATCAGGTTTTGTATGATTTGTCCCCAAATACGTTATGGGATAAGTATTATAGTTTTAACGCTGGTAATTGGGTAATTGAACCAGTATCTAATACAATGAATCCGGCAGGAAAAGGGTTTGCAATTCGTGTTCCAAAACCCCCATTTTGGGATGATCCTAATGCTCCTACGTATGCACAGCCAGTTCAGTTTGTTGGTGTTCCATACAATGGCAATAAAACAATTAAAGCTCAAGGACTTAATATGGATAATTTAATAGGTAATCCGTACCCTTCAGCAATAGATGCAAAAAAGTTTATGGAGGACAATTCGACGCTGATAAGCGGTGCTTTGCAGTTTTGGACTCACAACACGGCCGTCACACCAAGTGGTGCTTTTTTTGTTTATGATGACGGAGATTATGCACTCTTTAACTTAACCGGAGGGGCAAAGGCTACAACAGGAGGAAAAATTCCAGATGGAAAAATAGCAGCCGGGCAAGCCTTTTTTGTGACCAGCAATAGTGGTAGTGATTTTGTTTTTACTAATGCTATGCGTAACACCCCAATTGTTTTGCCTTCTGGATCTAACAGTACATTTTTCAGAATGTCCCAAACCAAGAAAATGACAACTATTGAGGAAAATAGGGTTTGGCTGGATTTAACCAATTCCGGAGGGGCATTTAAGCAATTGTTAGTGGGATACATTGCCGGAGCCACCAACGAATTTGATAATTTATACGATGCCCTTAGTATGGATTCAAATACGTATGTTGACTTTTATAGTATAAATAACGGTAATAATCTATCAATCCAAGGACGTGCTTTGCCTTTTGAAAATACAGATGAGATACCTCTTGGCTACAGAAGCACAATTCAGGGAAATTTTACTATTGGTATTGAAAAAACAGATGGAGTCTTAGTTAATCAGGATATCTTTATTGAAGACAAAGTGACAGCAACGATTACAAATCTTAAAAACGGGCCTTATACTTTTTCTACTACCAGTGGAGTTTTTAATAATCGTTTTGTGTTGAAATTTACAGCTGGCAGTATTTCAAAAATGAGTACCAAAGTCACTGCTGATACAGTAGATAAGACAGTCCTTGTATCGGTTAAAGATAAACAGATCAATATCAATTCGCTTGAAGATGTAATAGATAAAGTGATGATTTATGATTTAAAAGCAAGTTTGCTTTATGAAAAAGAAAATGTGAACAGTAATGTGTTTAGCGTTTCTAATTTTAATTCTGCTGAGCAATTTTTAATTGTGCAAGTCTTGCTTAAAAACGGTCAGTGGGTTACTAAGGAAATTATTTTTTAGGACATCTAAAATTTTTTATTAATAAAAATCCTTTCTGGGTAACCGGAAGGGATTTCTGTGTTTTAATACTTGTTAAATTATTAAAATAAGGTTGTTTAACTGATATTTAGATTGTTTGTCAAGCTTAACGAAAGAAATAATTTTTAATTTTTAATTTTGATCATTATATATCTGTTTTGCTTTAGCATTTACCCTTTTTTTAGAATGCAGCAATTGTAGATTTTTTTTTAATAATAAAATAGCCCCAAGCGACATGAATCAACTTTTCCTCTTTTAATCCCACAAGTATAAGCTTAAGTACCTAGCAACTACCTTTTTCCGGAAAGAGTAGTCAGGCTGATGTTTGTCTTAAATTAAATTCTTAAAACCGCCCCACTTATGAGTAGAATTTTACTTTCAATTTTTTTGTTTTTTGCAATAGCCCCAAATAATATGAATAAACTTTACCTCTTTTAATTCCAAAGTATCAGCCCGAGTATCCCCTAATAACTGTCTTTTTCAGGAAAGAGCAGCCAGGCTAATATTTGTCTCAAAATAAAATCCAATAAATTAAATTCTAAAAACCACCCCACATATGGATAGAATTTTACTTTCAGTTTTTTTATGTTTATTTTTTGTAATAGCCCCAGATATTATGAGTAGACTTTCCGTTTTCTAACTCCACAAGTATAAGCCAAAGTACCTAATAACTGTCTTTTTCAGGAAAGAACAGCTAGGCTAATATTTGTCTCAAAATAAAAATCCAATAGATTAAATTCAAAAAACAGCCCCATTTATGAATAGAATTTTACTTTCAATTTTTTTATGTTTATTTTTTGTAAATACCGCTTTTAGTGCAACAATTACTAGTACAGGAAATGGTAATTGGGGTGCTGCATCAACTTGGAGTACAATAAGTAGAACTGGTACGATTTCAACAACAAGTAGTTCGAAAATTGTTACTGGTGTTGGGACATCATTTACAACAGAGTTGGCAGTTGGCAGTATTTTGTATAAAGATGATGGTACTACTGTAATTGGTACTGTTTCTTCCATTACCGATAACACGCATTTAACATTAGTTGCAAATACGGCTACTGTTTTTTCTTCTCAAAGTTATATGGCAAAGATTGTACCTACAACTATTGACGATGTAGTGATTTCATCTGGAACGACCGTGACTTTGGATACAACTACTGCTTCGGCTAACAGCATAACTGTTGATGGATTATTGGAAATGGTTTTTAAAATTGATATTACTCTAACTACACAATTGATAGTTGTTAGTTCTACTGGGCAAATTAAGTTTGACCATAATACACTTAAATTGCCTTCGGGTGCTGCCATATATCTTGAAAATGGTTCTAATAGTTTGAGTGGTTCGTGTAATAACAATGACGAATTAGATCTAGGCGGTGTACATTATGCTGTTTGTACAGGAGGTGGTGCAATATATTCCTTTGCTGAAGTTGAAGCGGCTGGTGGTGTTAATAATATTTCGGCAGGTTCTATAGAAGAATCACAAACGGTTTGTTATGGATTTGTTCCATCTACTTTGAGTTCAACAAGAGACGGTGCGGGTTCAGGGACAATATCATACGAATGGCAAACAAATGAAAGTGGTAGCTATGTTGATATTCCAGGCGCTACAGGAAAGGATTATTCTCCACCGGCTCTGACTGTAAGTGCAAGTTATCGACGAAGAACGGTTTCTGTAATTGGAGGCAAAACTTTTAAATCAGCATATACAACACCAGTAACCATTACAGTTAATCCGAAAACTGTAATCACTGCGCCAGCAACTGGTTCTGTTTGTAGTGGTTTTTCTTATTCAAGTGGAGCAATCACCTCGACTGGAACAAAATTTGACTGGACTCGTGCAGTGGTAACAGGAATCAGCAATACAGCAGGTTCAGGTACCGGGGTTAACAATGCTTCAGGAGTTACCGAAACCTTAATCAATACAACAACTTCTGCTATTACGGTTACTTATATTTTAACTCCAAGATTGGCTTCAGGTTGTCCCGGGAGTCCGTTCAATTTAGATGTTACGGTAAATCCGAAACCTGTAATCACTGCGCCAGCAACCGGTTCGGCTTGTAGCGGGGTTTCTTATTCTAGTGGAGCAATCACTTCCACTGGAACAACATTTGATTGGACTCGAGCAGCAGTGACGGGCATTAGCAATACAGCAGGTTCAGCTACTGGAGTTGCCAATGCTTCAGGAATCACAGAAACCTTGATCAATACAACAACTTCTGCTATTACGGTTACTTATGTTTTAACTCCAAAATTGGTTTCAGGTTGTCCCGGGAGTCCGTTCAATTTAGATGTTACGGTAAATCCTAGACCTGTAATCACTGCGCCAGCAACTAGTTCTGTTTGTAGCGGGGTTTCTTATTCTAGTGGAGCAATCACTTCCACGGGAACAACATTTGATTGGACTCGCGCAGCAGTGACCGGCATTAGCAATTCAGCAGGTTCGGCTACAGAAGTTGCCAATGCTACAGGAATCACAGAAACTTTGATTAATACAACAACTTCAGCTATTACTGTTACTTATATTTTGACTCCAAAATTGGCTTCAGGTTGTCCCGGAAGTCCGTTCAATTTGGTTGTTACTGTAAATCCAACTCCAGTAGCTCCCGTTTTAAGTAATATCACTTTGGGATGTAATCAAACTACTGCTACAGAAACTTGGACAGCAATTTCAGGTATTACAAATTACCGATTTGATGTTTCTACAGATCCTTTATTTGGGACTTATCTCACGGGTTATAATAATCTTTCAGTTTCTGCAGCAGCTACTTCATTAGCCATAAACGGACTGTCTCCAGGTGTAACGTATTATGTTAGAGCAAGATCACAAAGTGGTTGTGGGACAAGTGTCAATTCTTCTGTAGTAACAATTACGGTAAATTCTTCCCCAATAAAACCAATAGCATCAGCTACCAAACAGCCTACTTGTGTAGTTTCAACAGGAACTATTACAGTAACATCACCAACTGGAGCAGGACTTAGTTATAGTATTGATGGAACTAATTATAGTAATACATCTGGAATATTTAATAGTGTGCCAGCTGGAGATTATTATGTAACAGCCAAAAATGCTTCAGGTTGCGTTTCGGTAGCTTCAGATAAAATTTCATTAAATGTTGCAGGGACAACTACTTGGAGTGGTTCCAGTTGGGATAATGGTGTTCCGGATGCTACCAAAAGAGCTGTTTTTGCGGGTAATGTTACCATAACGGCTGCTTTAAATGCCTGTTCATGTCAAATTAATTCTGGTGTAGCAGTTGGCGTAGCTTCTGGTGTAGTTTTGACAATTGAAAACGGTTTGGATGTTTTGAGCACTGGGACATTAACCTTTGAAAACAATGCAAGTTTGATTCAGGTTAATGATGCTGCAATAAATAATGG
This sequence comes from Flavobacterium gilvum, assembly GCF_001761465.1. Classification (NCBI taxonomy): domain Bacteria; kingdom Pseudomonadati; phylum Bacteroidota; class Flavobacteriia; order Flavobacteriales; family Flavobacteriaceae; genus Flavobacterium; species Flavobacterium gilvum. The sequence goes on from NZ_CP017479.1 coordinate 1,201,192, forward strand.
GAAAATTATATACAAGCGCATTACCAGTCCGATGAAAAATTTTGATTTTACGTATTGGTCTTCTCCAGTAAAAGATCAGGTGTTGAATGTTTTGTCACCTAATACTCTTTGGGATAAATATTATAGTTTTAACAATGGCAATTGGAAGGTTGAAGGGGTAACCAACAAGATGAATCCTGCTGGAAAAGGATTTATTATCCGCGTGCCAAAACCTGGAGTCGTTTACCCTAATGGAGAAAAATGGTATACAGCTACCTATGCTCAGCCGGTTCAATTTGAGGGAATTCCAAATAATGGTTCCATTTCAATTGCGACAGAGGGAACTGGAATGGATAATTTAATAGGGAATCCTTATCCTTCTGCCATAGATGCCGATGCGTTTATCAATGCTAACGCGTCAGTCATAGGTGGGGCACTGTATTTTTGGACACATAACACTGCTATTACGCAAAGTGGCTCGTTTTATGTTTATAATTCCAATGATTATGCAACTTATAACTTGACAGGAGGAGCAGGAACTAGAGGCAATTTTATTGATGCGAATAATAATGGTGTTCTCGATGCTGGTGAAACTATAGATGATAATAATAAACCGAATGGTAAAATTGCGGCTGGACAGTCCTTTTTTGTGATCAGCAAAGCGTCTGGTGATTTTGTGTTTAAGAATTCGATGCGTAATTCTACGGCTGGATCGAATAGTCAGTTTTTGAGAATGGCTCAAACCAAAAAAACGGTTGCTGTCGAAAAGAGTAGAGTTTGGCTGAATTTGTCCAATTCTGATGGGGCTTTCAAACAATTGTTGGTGGGCTATATTACAGGTGCTACCAATGAGATGGATAAATTGTATGACGGCATTAGTTTTGATGGGAATGATTATGTTGATTTTTATAGTGTTAACAAAGAAGATAAACTTACGATACAAGGGCGTGCTTTGCCATTTGATAAAGGGGATAAGGTGCCTTTGGGTTACAAAACTGCAATACAGGGAACTTTTAGGATAAGTATCGACAAAGTAGACGGAGTTTTGACTAATCAAACTGTCTTTCTTGAAGATAATGTAACCAAAGCTGTTCATAATCTAAATGATGGTCCTTATTCATTTACTACGGCCAAAGGAACTTTTGATAATCGCTTTACTTTGGTTTATGTTGATAAAAATGCTCCGATTGTAATTGAGCCACCGGTTGTTGTGAATCCACCAATTGTAACCGAACCACCAGTAGCTGTAGAACCTCCGGTTGTCGTGAATCCGCCAATTGTAACCGAGCCTCCTGTAGCGGTAGAACCACCTGTTGTTGTCAATCCGCCAATTGTAACCGAGCCTCCTGTAGCGGTAGAACCACCTGTTGTTGTCAATCCGCCAATTGTAACGGAACCACCGGTAGCAGTAGAACCACCGGTTGTTGTGAATCCGCCAATTGTAACCGAACCGCCTGTAGCTGTAGTGCCACCAGTTGTCGTGAATCCTCCAATTGTAACTGAGCCACCGGTAGCAGTAGAACCACCGGTTGTCGTGAATCCTCCAATTGTAGCAGAACCACCTGTAGCTGTAGATCCTCCAGTTGTCGTGAATCCTCCAATTGTAACAGAACCTCCTGTAGCTGTAGAACCTCCGGTTGTCGTGAATCCGCCAATTGTAATCGAACCACCAGTGGCTGTAGAACCTCCGGTTGTCGTGAATCCGCCAATTGTAACCGAACCGCCAGTTGCTGTAGAACCACCAGTTGTTGTGAATCCTCCAATTGTGACCGAACCGCCAGTGGCTGTAGAACCACCAGTTGTTGTGAATCCACCAATTGTGACCGAACCGCCAGTAGTTGTCGTGCCACCAGTTGAGAGTTTGGATCCAACTATTGAAAAACCAACTGAGAGTAAAAATAAATCCCTTGTTGTTTCTGTAAAGAATCATCAAATAAAAATCAACTCTTTTGATAAAACGATGGGCACTGTCTTGTTGTATGATTTGAGAGGAAGGAAGATTTTTGAAAACACTAATGTGAAAAGTAATGAATATGTGATTCAGGGATTGAATTCCAGCGACCAGTTTTTAATTGTTATGATTCAATTGACTGACGGGAAATGGGTCACAAAAGAGATTATTTTTAAGAACTAATTTACAATACCCCCGTTTTTTAAAGTCTCATTCCGATTTATAGGAATGGGACTTTTTCGTTTTAAAAACAGGACGAATTAAAAATTGTAAGAAAATAAATTTAATATTTTATTTAAATTATAAATAAATTCTTATTTTAGTATTAATATGTTTTCTGAGTATTCATTAATGCTATCATTTTATGAAACAATTTTTCTTGGCGTGTTTGTTTTTTATTGTTTCACCAGTTCTTATTTTTTCTCAATCAATATTTAATAATCCAATTACGGGAACTTATCCCGGTCAATCAAATCCTTATACGATAGGACAAAATGTGGATCCCGGCATTAAAGTTAGTGGTATTGGCAGGAGTGGGGCTTTGAGTTATGTAAATGCAAATAATAGATATGATGCGAAGGGTTGGAAGGTCGACGACTCTGATTCCGACACTTATTTTGAGTTTACCATTACTCCAAATCAGGGTAGGCAAATAAATTTTATCAGTTTTGTTTATACAGGGCAAGTTTCGGCTAATGGTCCAAGACTTTTTGCATTTCGTTCCAGTGTTGATGGTTTTTCAACAAATATAGGGTCTGTTTCAGGAGCTAGAGGAACGGTTTCTTTGTCTTCGACGGCCTTTCAAGGAGTTGATTTTCCGATTACTTTCAGGTTTTATGGATGGGCTGCTATAACGAGAACGGGAGCTTTTAGTATTAATGATTTCCAGTTTAATGGTGTGGTTTCCTGCGTAAAGTCGCAAGCGCCTACTTTGCCAGAAGTGAACCTTGCTTGTACTTCTACTTCTTTTATTTTGAATTGGGCGGCTTGTTCAAATGCTTCGAATTATTTTATTGATGTGGCTACCGATTCCGGTTTTATTAATAATTTAGAAGGTTACAAAAATAAGATTTTAGGAAATACTTTGTCTGAAACCGTTGAAGATTTGGCTGCAGGTGGACCTTATTATGTTCGACTGAAATCAGCCAATGAATGTGGTGAAATCAGTTATTCGAATGTTATAAAAGCAGCTCCGCCAGAAACGATTTATAATGGTTCTTGGTCTAATGGTCTTCCAGATTCGGGTAAAAATGTACGCTTTTCAAAAGATTTTAATCTGAATGAATCATTAGAAACCTGTTCTTGCCAAATCGATAACGGTGTAGCCGTTCATGTTGATTCTGGAGGGGTTTTAAAGCTTCAAAATAGATTAGATGTTTTGGGTGCAGGAACAATAACTTTTGAGAACAATTCAAGTTTGATTCAGGTGAATGATGCTGCAGTAAACATTGGTCAGATTATTTACAATCGCATTACTTCACCGATGAAAAATTTTGATTTTACTTATTGGTCGTCTCCAGTGCAGGGTCAGATTTTGAATGTATTGTCTCCAAATACACTTTCGGATAAGTATTTTAGTTTTGCAAATGGGAATTGGGTGTACGAAAATGGTGCTAATTCAATGGATCCTGCAGGTAAGGGATTTGTAATTCGTGTGCCAAAGCCTGATACTAAATACTCCAATAAAGAATATTGGACAGGATCAACTTATTCTCAACCAGTTCAGTTTAAAGGGATTCCTAATAATGGCGTTATCGAAATTCTTTCGGAAGGTATTGGAATGGATAATTTAATAGGCAATCCTTACCCTTCTGCCATTGATGCCGATGAATTTATCAAGGCCAACTCTGCAATAATTGTGGGAACGCTTAACTTTTGGACACATAATACAGCTATTAAGCAAGATGGGGCTTTTTATGTTTATAATTCAGATGATTATGCTTCTTATAATTTGACGGGAGGAACAGGAACAGCCGCACCGAGTGCCGGTGATTCGGGAACAATTCCAAATGGTAAAATTGCTTCAGGAGTATCCTTTTTTGTGACGAGTAAAGTAGCCGGGAATTTTGTGTTTAATAACGCCATGCGAAATTCGGGAAAAGTTTTGGCGTCTAATTCCAATAATCAATTTTTTAAAATTTCAAATACTAAGAAGGATTCATCAATTGAGAAGAATAGACTATGGTTGAATTTAACAAATTCCGAAGGTGCTTTCAAACAATTGTTGGTAGGATATGTTACGGGAGCTACCAATGAAATGGATAATCTATACGATGGCACAACTTCTGACGGAAATGCTTTTGTCGATTTTTATAGCATTAGCGAAGAAAATAAATTGGTTATTCAAGGCCGGGCTTTACCTTTTGATTATACAGATAAAGTAGCATTAGGTTTTAAAACCAACATTGATGGTGCTTTTGAAATAAAAATTGACCACACCGATGGTTTGTTAAGCAATTGTGCTATTTTTTTAGAAGATAAAAATACAGGAATACTCCACGATTTAAAAGAAAGATCTTATCCGTTTTCAGCATCAAAAGGAGAATATAATAGTCGCTTTGTGTTGAGTTATAAAGAACTTGATATAAAGTCCACTTCGAAGCAAGAGACGGAAAAAACAAAACAGGGACTTGCAATTTATACTCAGGAAAAACAATTGAGTATTAATTCTGCTGTTGAAAAAATTTCGATGATTGTTATTTATGATTTGAATGGAAAATTACTCTATAAAAAGAAAGATATTGATAAAGAGCAAATTGTGATTCCTAATTTAACCTCGAAGCATCAAATTTTAATTGTAAAAACGGTTTTCGATAATTCTGATTATCAGATAAATAAGGTCTTTTTTTAATTGGCAAAAAAAACAAAACCCCCATTTTTATCTTCAAAATGGGGGTTTTATAGTTTTAAAAAAGTCTTATTTCCCTTTTACAGAGGCTTCAAGATTTTTTTCGATAATATGGTTTGGGCGCGACCATTTTGGCTTTTCGCCAAGAGCTTCAAATTGTGAATCTACAGCTTCAACGGTTGGTCTTTGTGATTTTTTTGTAAATGGTTTTTGCGGTTTTAAACCCAATAAATCAAACATTTTCATGTCTTCGTTAACATCGGGATTTGGCGTTGTAAGCAATTTATCTCCAGCAAAAATAGAGTTAGCTCCAGCAAAGAAACACATTGCTTGACCTTCTCGGCTCATGTTCATTCTTCCTGCCGATAGACGAACTTGTGTCTCAGGCATTACAATTCGGGTGGTTGCAACCATTCGAATCATTTCCCAAATTTCGACTGGTTTTTCATTTTCCATCGGAGTTCCTTCTACGGCAACCAAAGCATTGATTGGCACCGATTCTGGTTGAGGATTCAATGTAGAAAGAGCCACAAGCATTCCTGCTCTGTCATCGATACTTTCTCCCATTCCAATAATTCCACCACTACAAACTGTAACACTTGTTTTTCTTACGTTTTCTATAGTTTGCAAACGGTCTTCAAATCCGCGTGTCGAAATAACTTCTTTGTAATAATCCTCAGAAGTGTCTAAGTTGTGGTTATAAGCATAAAGACCTGCTTCGGCTAGTCGCTGTGCTTGATTTTCGGTAATCATACCAAGAGTACAGCACACTTCCATATCCATTTTGTTGATGGTACGAACCATTTCCAAAACTTGGTCAAACTCAGGTCCGTCTTTTACGTTTCTCCAAGCAGCACCCATACATACGCGGGAAGAACCTCCAGATTTGGCTTGAATTGCCTGTTCTTTTACTTGGTTTACAGACATTAAATTGTTTCCTTCAACACCGGTGTTGTATCTTGCGGCTTGCGGGCAATATCCGCAATCTTCAGAACATCCTCCTGTTTTTATGGAAACCAAAGTAGAAACCTGAACCACATTTGGGTCGTGATGTTCGCGATGGATTGTTGATGCTTCAAAAAGCAAATCCATCAAAGGTTTATTATAAATTGCAATAATTTCTTCTTTCGTCCAGTTATGTTTTGTGATACTCATTGATCCTTGTTTTTGATGCCCCAAAAGTAATCAAATTGTTCTAAAGTAACACAACGCACAAGTCTTAAAATGTCTTAATATAAATAGATTAAATGAGTTCTAGTCGGCGGCAAACTTGTCATTATAGTACAGAACTAGCAGTAAGGTGACGATTACGGACGACGCAATTCCCTCAAAAAACAAGGAGAAACAATACATATTGATGGAAGGATGACCTCCGAATAAAAAACTCTCCGACAAATTATGAATATAAGCATCTCCACCTCTCATATAGCTATAAATCAAAAGACCAAGGATAGATAATGTGACTCCGACAAGAGAAGTAGTTAATGCTGCCTTGATATTGTGCAAAAAACTTGTGTTACCGTTTTTAACCCTTGACTTTAATGTGTCATTTACGGCATAAAGGACAAAGAAAACATTCAGTAATCGTAAATAGAAAACATTGGATAAACCCAAAAATTCCATCAAGAGAAAATAGGTTCCTATTGATATAAAAATAAAGTACCCGTTTTTAATTTCTTTTTTTACTTTCATGGCTTGTTTTTTTTTAAAAGTTAGAAATGCAATAGGTGTTTGGTATTCAGTATGTTGATATAAATTTACGAAAAATTTTAACAAAAAAGAGGTGATAACGACAAGAGTTTTTTCTTATTATTGTCATTTTCGTAAAAAGTTGGATGATTCGGCCTCAGGGTTGTCATTCCGAGGAACGAGGAATCGCATAATCCGATAACGCTATGTTATTCGAAGCTAGCGCGAGCGTCCCGCTCGTGCCCGCAAACAAAGGTTTTAAGATTATGTAAATTGGAACGGGCACGAGCGGGACGCTCGCGCTAGCTGTGCTAAATGCTTAAAATCTAAAGTTTAGATTTGAAATAAGCCAAAGCTGTTTCTTTGTCTTTTTCTAATTGTTCTTTCAAAAGTGCAACCGAATCAAATTTTACTTCGGATCGGATTCGTTCCAATATGGAAACGGTGATTTTTTGGTCGTATAAATCTTCGTCAAAGTCAAAATAATTGATTTCGATTGTTTGATGTTTCCCATCAACAGTAGGGTTGAAGCCAATGTTCATCATGCCTAAAACCGTTTTTGTTTGGATGATACTTTTTACAATATAAACGCCATTCTTGGGAATAAGCTTGAAGGTTTCGGCAATTTTTAAATTTGCTGTGGGAAATCCTATTGTTCTGCCCAGTTGTTTTCCTTTGGCTATAATTCCAGTTAAAGAATAATTATAACCTAGATATTCATTGGCCAAAGCCATATTTCCTTCGGATAAGGCGTGTCTAATTTTTGTTGAACTTACAGATACTTCTTTGATTTCCTGAGCCGAAATTTCTTCTACTTCAAAATCATATTGTGCTCCAAAAGCTTTTAAATCATTAATATTTGCAGTTCTGTTACGTCCAAATCGATGGTCATGACCAATTATGATTTTATAGATATGAAATTTATCTACAAGAATGTTTTTTACAAATTCTTCGGCGGTTAACCTTGAGAAACTTTCGTCAAAAGGATGGATGACCAAATTTTGAATCCCGATTTTATCCAGCAGTTCAATTTTTTCTTCTATAGTATTGAGTAGTTTGATATCTGAATCCTCTTGTAGGACCATTCGCGGATGCGGAAAAAATGTAAGTACGAGACTTTCGTATTTCTCGTTTTCGGTATTTTGAGTGACTTTTTCCAATATTTTTTTATGTCCAAAATGAACGCCATCAAAGGTTCCTAATGTAAGAATTGTCTTTTTTGCATTTTCACCAGATGCAATTTGGAAATCGTTTATAGAATGAAATATTTTCAAAATACCTTTTTTAAAATATTTTGCAAATTTATATTATCTATTTTAAAAAGCAGGATAAGAAGTTTTTAAATTTATTAGCTACCGCATTCTTTATGTTAAATAAATATTTTAAATTACGTTATATTATTCTTTTGTTAAATCGTTTTCAAAACTTTGGTTATTCCATTGTAAAATGAGTTAATTTTGTAAAATAATCATGAAGTAATAGTATCGAGAATTGGCCCCAATCGAAATGAATTCTTCTGTTCGCGTATTGGTAGCAGTTGATGAATTCTAAAATTAATAGGACGGATAGAACAAAAATAGAGTGAAATTATATGAATTTGTCAATTCATAAAACACGGTCAGCTTATGAAGAGATTATTATTTTTCCTGATAGTATTTGTTTTGAATTTCGTTGGGTTTTCACAGGTTAAATCATCCTGGAAATCCATAAATCCTACTCAAAAGGTACTTGTTTCAAAACAGGAAAATGATTTGGGATTGAATCATCAGCTTTTGTTCTCCTTGAATGAATCCGAATTCAGGCAGTCGCTGACAGCACTTCAGTCCAAAACTGAAACAACCATAGCTGTTGCAATTCCTAATGGAGAAGGAAAAACAGAAGAGTTTGCTGTTGTGGAATCTTCCAATTTTGCACCCGAATTACAAGCGAAATATCCAGAAATTAGATCCTATTCTGGGACAGGGATTACTGATCCAAAAGCATCAATTAGTTTTAGTGTGTCTCCAGACGGTGTTTCTACAATGGTTTTGAGAGGAGATAGCGATTCGGAATTTATTGAACGGGCAGATAACGATAAATCGATATATGTTCTTTCCAGTTCGAAGAAAAGAGAAAAGGGAATTTTGCCATTGACTTGTAAAACGGTTGATGTGGTGTTGAATAAAGATTTAGTGAAGAAAACTGCCGAAATCAAGGCCACTAATGGAGTTTTTAAAACTTTGAGACTAGCTCTGTCTTGTACAGGTGAATATACTCAGTTTTTTGGAGGAACAGTAAATAATGCCCTGGCAGCAATGAATGCCACAATGACACGCGTTAACGGTATCTTTAATAGAGACCTAGCTACTAAACTTGAAATTATTTCCAACAATTCGATTATAATATACACAGATGCCGCTACCGACCCCTATTCTGATGCGAAGGCTGGAGTTGCCGGTGCATGGAACACAGAATTGCAGAAAAATTTAACTTCGGTTATTGGGGATGCAAATTATGATATTGGGCATTTGTTTGGTGCGTCTGGAGGTGGAGGAGATGCTGGTTGTATAGGGTGTGTTTGTGTTAATCCAACGACTGCGGAACCAAAAGGAAAAGGAAGCGGTTTTACTTCACCATCCAATGGTACGCCAAAGGGAGATCTTTTTGATATCGATTTTGTAGCTCACGAAATGGGGCATCAATTGGGAGCCAATCATACTTTTTCCTATGATATTGAAGGTTCTGGCGTAAGTGTAGAGCCGGGAAGCGGTTCTACTATTATGGGTTATGCTGGAATAACCGATTATGATGTTCAGGATTATTCGGATGATTATTTTGCCTATGCCAGCATCGTGCAGATACAGAGTAATTTAAGTACAAAAACCTGTCCCGTCAGTACCACATTTCTCAATCAAAAACCTGTGGTCAATGCGGGATTGGATTATACAATTCCTAAAAGTACCGCTTTTGTTTTGAATGGTACTGCTACCGATCCTGATGGTAATACAATGACATATTGTTGGGAACAAAATGATTCTGCGAGTTCGCCCGAAAGTGACTCCAAGAGTATCGCTTATGCGACAAAAACCAATGGGCCTAACTTCAGGTCGTTTTTACCTGTAAATGTTACCAATCGTTATTTTCCGGCTTTTGCTAAAGTTTTGGGTGGTCAGTTGGTTTCTACCTGGGAGGCAGTTCCTTCGGTGGCAAGAAATTTGAGTTTTGCATTTACCGTCCGTGACAATGCGGCTTTGGGTTCAGGACAAACGAATTCAGATGTGATGATACTCACTGTTGACGCAACTAAAGGGCCATTTGCAATAACATCGCAAAATGTCGCTGATTCCAGTTGGGTTTTGGGTTCTTCGCAAACTATTACTTGGAGTGTAAATGGATCTGATGTTTTGGCGGGGGCATCCAATGTGAATATAAAAATGTCTACAGATGGTGGTTTGACTTTTCCGATTGTTTTGGCACCTAATACACCAAATGATGGTTCTGAAGTTGTTACAGCTCCTTTAACCGCAGCCAAGAATTGCAGGATTTTGATTGAGCCAACAGCAAATGTTTTTTATGCCATAAATAGTAAGCCTTTTGCTTTGGGATATTCGATTTCGACTACGTGTAATACGGCTGCCTATTCAACAGGATTGCCTGCAGCAATACCCGAATCAACAACTTATGCAGAGAGAACTATTGATGTGCCTGCAACTACTTCGGAAATTAGTGATGTTAATGTTAATGTGAAATTTACCCATACATATATTTCAGATGTTCAAATTGAGTTGGTAAGCCCAAAAGGGACTGTTGTGAAATTGTTTGACAAGGCCTGCGGGTCGACAAACAGTAGTTTAGACTTGACTTATGACGATACGGGAGGAGCTTTAACCTGCGGTATGACTGCGAACCAAACAGTGACCCCTGCCGGAAATTTGTCTGCTTTTAATGGCGAAAATCCAAGTGGAACCTGGATATTAAGGTTTAGGGATAACGGCGTTGGCGATTCGGGAACACTCAATTCGGCTTCTGTAACGATATGCTCGAGTTCATATACTACTTTGGCAACTAAGCATTTTGAAACCAATGATTTTGTGTTGTACCCAAATCCGAACAAAGGGAATTTTAATATTCGTTTTTCAAGTTCCAATACGACCGATATTCAGGTTTTGGTGACCGATTTGTCGGGAAGAAAGATTTATGATAAAAAATTTGCAAACACAGGCGATTTCAATCAGAATATTCAGTTGAAGAATGCTGCAGCGGGAACTTATATTGTAACGGTTGTAGACGGTGATCGAAAAGAAGTTTCTAAAATTATTGTGAAATAGATTTGTTATAATCTAAAGAAAGGGGAAACAGTTGTAAATTGTTTCCCCTTTTTTATTTTCCGTTAAAAGTAGTCATGGTGTTTTCGACTCCTGCTGTTCCGAATGATCTTATGATTTCAGAAGCAAGTTCGAGCCTTTCAGGAAGTTTGGCTTGTTCGTTTTCGTCCCAATCTCCCAGTACGTAATTGATTTGTTGGCCTTTTTTAAATTCGTCACTGATACCAAAGCGGAAGCGGGTGTATTCTTGCGTACCCAGAATTTGATTGATATTTTTGAGTCCGTTGTGACCTCCGTCGCTTCCTTTTTTGCGGATACGAATGGTCCCGAATGAAAGATTCAAATCATCGGTGATGACAAATATGTTTTCCAGAGGAATGTTTTCTTTGTCCATCCAGAATTTTACGGCTTTACCGCTTAAATTCATATAGGTGTTTGGTTTTAAAAGAAAAAAGGTTCTTCCTTTGAATTTGTATTCGGCGAGCGCTCCCAGTTTTACGGTTTCGAATGGGATTCCTTCTTTTTTGGCAAGGAAATCAAGGACTTTGAAACCAATATTGTGTCGGGTGTTTACGTATTCGGAACCTATATTTCCTAGACCGACGATTAGAAATTTATTACTCACTTTTTTTATATTGTTTTTTTGGTGTTCGTGAACCTCCGGTTTTATGTTATTTGTGTTCTCTTCTGTTTTTGGTGATGAAAACAGGTTTTGCATCCATTTTATCATGCTGCAAAAATAGGTTTAATCTGTTAATTTAAGAAACTTGTGTGTTGGAAAATGGTTTGGGGAGTTGCACCGGGGCCACCCCGCCTTTCAGGCACCCCTCCAGAGGAGGGGAAGTCGCTTGTGTTCCCCTCCTTTGGAGGGGTGCCCAAAGGGCGGGGTGGTTTTTCTCAATCTTGTAAATGATGACAAGAACAAAACCATAAAACCTCTTTAGCCCCGATGGGAGTGAAAATCCTCGCATCTCGTCTTTTGGGACGAGAGGAGAGATTGTAGCGGACAGCGGGAATCCATGTTTTTTGAAGATGCCTAATCATTCGCTTCAAATCAAAAAAAAAGCACCAGTTGTGAAACTGATGCTTTTGGTATAGTGATTGAAAAAGTATTATTTTTTCTTTCCTTTTGCAGGAGCTTTTGCAGCTTTTGCAGCTTCTTGAGCAGCTTTCATCGCCGCACGAGAAATCTTCACTTGACAAATTACTGTATTGTCTGGGTGCATGATTTTGAAGTTTGGAGTTGGCACTTTAGTAACGTATAATTTGTTACCCATGTCAAGAGGTGTGATATCAGCCTCAACAAAATCAGGAAGGTTTTTTGGTAAAGCTTTCACTTTTAATTTACGGTTGTTCATACGTAAATCTCCACCAGCCATAACTCCTTTTGAGTTACCAATAATTTTTACTGGAACTTCGATAGTGATTTCTTTGTCATCATGGATTTGAAAGAAGTCAATGTGTAAAATTTTGTCTGATACTGGGTGTACCTGGATGTCTTGTAAAACTGCATTGTAAGATTTACCGTTTCCAAGTTCAATCACAACTGTGTGTGCGTTTGGAGTGTAAACCAAGTTCTTGAAAGCTATAACTTCCGCTGAAAAATGAACTGCCTGATTTCCTCCGTATAATACGCAAGGAACCAATCCAGCATTACGTAAGGCTTTTGTAGCAACTTTGCCCACGCTTTCTCTTTCTGATCCTTTAATTGTAATCGATTTCATTTTAAATATTTATATAGTTATTAATTAAACTCTTTTTTTAGTCCTCAGTGGTTAGTTTTTTAGTCCATAGTAGCTGACTAATCACCAAGGACTAATCGCTGAGGACTAAGAAAATCTACATTAAAAACTTTCCACTAATGGAATTGTTGTGATGTACCATGTACATTACTTCGGCAAAAAGTGGGGCGCAACTTACCACTCTTATTTTGCTTGATTGTTTTTTTAACGGAATAGAATCGGTTACGATTAATTCTGATAATTTTGAATTTTCTATTTTTTCGTAAGCATTACCGGATAAAATAGCGTGAGTACAAATTGCTCTTACGCTCAAGGCTCCTTTTTCGATCATCAAATCGGCTGCTTTTGCCAATGTTCCTCCTGTGTCAATCATATCGTCAACAAGGATTACGTTTCTGCCTTTTACTTCTCCGATAAGCTCCATAGTTTCGATTATGTTGGCTGCTTTTCTTTGTTTGTAACAGATAACTACTTCAGAATTTAGGAATTTAGAATAAGCATAAGCTCTTTTTGATCCTCCCATATCTGGCGAAGCGATAGTTAAATCGGTAAGCTCAAGACTTTCTACGTATGGTAAAAAGATAGTCGATGCAAAAAGGTGATCTACTGGTTTTTCAAAGAATCCTTGTATTTGATCGGCATGCAAGTCCATTGTCATAATTCGGGTTGCTCCGGCCGCATTTAAGAGATTGGCTACCAATTTGGCTCCAATCGGCACTCTTGGTTTGTCTTTTCTATCCTGTCTTGCCCAACCAAAGTATGGGATAACAGCTGTAATATGTCTGGCAGAGGCGCGTTTGGCTGCATCTATCATTAGTAACAACTCCATTAAATTATCGGCAGAAGGGAAAGTGGAACAAACGATAAAAACTCGTAATCCACGTATGGACTCTTCATATGAAGGCTGAAATTCGCCGTCGCTATAAGTAGACATAGTCATTTTTCCCAATGGGATTCCATATTCTTTTGCAATCTTCTCTGCAAGATATTCACTTTTTGAACAGGCAAAAATTTTAGCTTCTGGTTCTAGGTGTGACATTTAATTTGTTGTTTTTATTTCGTTGCGGTTTATATGAGTTCGGCTATACAATATTGTTTGGCCTGAAAAAATATAAATACCTCGAATGTAGTTAGTTGTGTGTGATGTTTTTTACGAGGTGCAAATTTAGAAAATAAAATCAACACTGAAAGGAAAAATTTCAGTATTTTTATTAGAATGTTTAAAATTTTTTTCTACATTTGCACCGTGTTAAAGGAAAAGATAATTGTAACACAATTTATCTCTTTATTGCGTTTGAAATAATTGTTTATTATTTCATGTCTGCTAAGCCCGGATGGCGGAATTGGTAGACGCGCTGGTCTCAAACACCTGTGGGAAACCGTGCCGGTTCGACTCCGGCTCCGGGTACTTAAAAAGTCTGTAATCACTTGTTTTTCAAGTATTACAGGCTTTTTTTTATTCAAGTTGCCAAACTATTGCCAAACCATTTCAAAAACATACATTTGTATTGGTTTACGATGCCAATTATAAACCAACGTTTGAAAAACGTAAAACGGGAGCCTGAACAACTCCCGTTTTTTATATTTCTATTTTTTATGTAATGTTCTTCGTAATATATCTAGTACCACATAGAGGAACACAAAATCAAAATGATTTAAAAATCAGAAATTACTTTTTTGTTTTCTTCCAAAAAAAGTTAACCCAAAAGTGATTTATACAAAATGTTGTTTTTATTATAATGAATACTGGGTTTTCAATTTATTTTTGAATCAAAATAAATGCTGTTTTAAGCCTGGTTATTAAAATTAATAAAAACCCTTTTTTAAAGAATGCTAAAAAAATGGGGGTATGGTGTTAAGCTAAATCCAAACCTATAGAAATTATTTTATTTGTTGCATCAGGTTACATAACTGCTACCGCAATTCGTCTATTTTGCGTTAACACTTTTGAATGTATTTTTGATTTGAATAGCGTAACTCACCATAAATATTTTTATAAGTAAAACACTACACCTAATAATCTAATTAATGAGTTGTCGGGTAATAGTCGGGTAAAACCAAGAGACAAACACAGTATTATTCATATTATCAATTAGTTAGTTTTAAAAAAGGTACTCTTGCCTAGAGTAACATCGCCAATAGCTTCCTTTTTTATAATCAAATAGGCAAGTAAAAAAGTCAAAAGTTTTGCAAACGAGACCTATTAAAAAACACCCCCACCACTAATCATAATCGACTTTTATTTTTTGTGTTTTGTTGTTAATGCAGGGGTATAATATTGTATCCAAATATTCCTCACTGAATATTTAACGCAACATTCTGATCCTTGTCGAAGTTAGAAAGTTTGCAGCAGGATATCTTTATCATTTTCTCCTGCCATTTACTGCGTGGAATATTTCCACATGTCACAAGGATGCTTAATTGTAGTTGTCATCGGTGTCTACCTTTTCAGTTAATCTTATTTTTAACCCCTTGTAAAAAGATTTTTTAAATTAAAATGGAACATCCCAATCTTCATCCTCATCCCAATTCTCATCATCCTTATCTTCATCTTCATCAGAATTGGAGTCCAATATTCCAAAAGCTTCTTCATAGGTTGGAAGTTCACGAGTATCATTCCGAATTTCGTTAAACATATTTTTCACAATTTCACCCACTAATTGAGGCTCATTTTTTATATTTTCTTGAATTACATTGCTGCTTTGCAAATTTGATACTGGTGTAAATCTTAAATTTATTGAACCATCGGTTTGGATCCACCCACTATAAATATACTTCTCTTTTGCTCTAAATATTACGTCCCTTTGTAATGTAAATGCCCCACTATAATCTGGATGGTTAATTGTTTGCTTATATTCCTTTCTAGCAAGTGAAAAACGTAATTCATCCAATGCAGTAGATGGTTCTCGATCCTTATCAGAATCTGCTTTGTTGAGAAATAAGTTTTTAATTGCTTCATTTATTCTTTCGTCAAATTCTAATTTATCAACCCAAATACCATTTCTAATTGCATTAAAAAAACCTAGACTTTCAAATTTATAAACATATCGCCACATTGATTTATCACCTCTATTTCCGTTAAAAACATTGGCAAAAATCTTATTCATTGTTTTGTTTTCAATAAGTTTATAAAGTATATTTAACTCATTTTTAGGTAATTCAAGCCATTTTTTTTCATTTACGACTTCATCAAAAAACGCGAGCTTTTCTTTTCTTTTTTCTTCCTGCCTATTTTGATGTTCCTTCCACTCCTTTTCATTTTTTCTACGAAATTCTTCTCTACATTCTGAACAGTTATTAACTTTGCTCTTAAAAGTGTAATTAAAATCGCTTCTTAAGAAAATTTTGTCCTTCATTTCTTTATCACATTCACAACAATTGCCATGATTTATTTCACAATGAGCATGTTTTTCAAGCAGTGTGTTAAGTTCTCCTTGTTTGATACCATGCATTTTGATAATTCCCGCGACTTTATTTAAGAAAATACCATCCTGAATAAGCCAATAATCGTTAAGCATCTGTTTAGATTTAGCATCTAAATCTTCGTCAATATGTATTTCATAATCCTTCATACTCCATTCTTTTAAATATTTGTAAATATTGTCATATATGGCATTACAAGATGCTAATATATACAATTCCTTGCCTTGTCAAATATGTCAAGAATGGAAAAATCAGATTTATTGGAATTATTAGGAAAAAGGATAAAGGAACTACGATTAGAAAGAGGAATGTCTCAAGTTGATTTAGTAGCAAAAATGCAAGGAAACATTGATACTACAAACATTTCGAGAATTGAAGCTGGCAGAACAAATCCAACAGTTTATAGTCTTTATAGATTAAGTGAAGCGTTGGAAATTTCAATGAGTGAGTTAGTAAATTTCAATGTTAAAAAGTAACACAGCTAATGATCTTAAAATCAATTTGATTAATAATCCGAATAAGACTTATGTAATAATTGTATAAATTGTCGAAAGTAATTAATAAAAGTATTCAGAAAACTAGTTAAAAGCACCTTCTGGACTACTTCTTAAGTATTTAAATTATAATTTTAAAATTTACTATTAAAGTAGCTGACTAAAGATAGATAGTACCAGTTTTAACACGGTATTAATAATCAATCCATAAAATTTGATTAAATTTGGTGTAAATTAAGACTAAAATGAACAAATTTCACATAATAGTAATCGTATTATTTGGCTTTTTATTGATGCCAAGTAGTTCTTTTGCGTGTGAAAATAATTCTGCAAAACATTCTTCTCAAAAAGCAGTTTCATCAAATACCTGTAATGAAGATTGTTGTAAAAATGATGGTCATTCAAAAAACAAAAAACACCAAGGTTGCGGTAAATGCAACCATTCGAATTGTGGTTGTGCTTCTACTTGCAATTCATCTGTTTCTATAAATGAATGGTACATTACTACCAATTGTTTTAATTTCTCTTCAGAAAAACCAAATTTTTACAACTATGAAACCGCCATTTCTTCCGGTTTCAATTCTTTATGGCTTATACCTAAAATAAGCTAAATCAAATTTTGACAGCCATAAGTGTGTCAAATTCAAAGCAATTCTTGCTTTAAAATCATTTATTCTATCGATTAAAATTATTTGTAAATTTATAGCTTAAGACTCTTATTTACAATTATTTACAACTCTATAGAATTCATAATTATTTCAAACGTATAATAAAATGGAAATTCACTGAATCGATTCTTTCGATGAAGTCAATTCTCTGTTTAATAAAAATCCAAAAAAATGAAAAATTTAATTATAGTATTAAGTGCAGTTTTTGCATTTACTACCGTAGCATCAGCACAAATAGCTACAAAAGAAGAAGAACAAAAAATTGTGTATGTGTGTCCAATGCATCCAGACGAAACGAATCTAAGCTCCGGAAAATGTCCAAAATGCGGAATGGAATTGAAAAAAGTTACCGAAAAAATACCGACCTATGCTACAAAAGGAAGTCAGCCTCAAAGCAAAACGATAATAAAATATGTCTGTCCAATGGACAGCACAACTTCGGATAAACCTGGAAAATGCTCCAAATGTGCAATGGCAATGGTAAAAACTACTGAAAAAGTAGACACACACGCTCAAAAAGGAAGCCAACCTAAGACTAAAACTGTGATAAAATATGTTTGTCAAGTAGACGGTACAACTTCAGCTACTGCAGGAAAATGTTCTAAATGCGGAACTGAAATGGTAAAAATTACCGAAAAAGTGGACTTACACCCGCTAAAAGGTAGCCAGCCTAAAACTAAAACTGTGACAAAATATGTTTGTCCAATGGACGGCACAACTGCCGACACCAAAGGGGAATGCCCTAAATGTGGGATGGCAATGATTCAAAAAGAAAACAACAAATAATTAATCAAAGTTTTATAAACCTAAAAAAAATAAAGATGAAAAAATTAATTCTTTCAGCCGTAGTACTATCATTAGCATTAGTTTCTTGTAACCAAAAAAACAAACAAGAGGAAACAGTTAATCCAGCCACAGAAAATACTGAGACTGCAACTGTAAAAGTCGACCCAAATGCATTTTCCGTTAAAGATATTGTTACGGATTATTTGTCTTTAAAAAATGCATTGACCAAAGATGATTCTAATGGAGCTTCAAGTGCAGGAAAAAAATTGGTGGAAACTTTAGGGAAAACGGATATGAAAAAATTGTCTGGCGAACAGATGAAAACCTATATGGATATTGCCGATGACCTTAAAGAACATGCCGAGCATATTGGAGATAACGCCGGAAAGATTGCCCACCAAAGAGAACATTTTGTTTTAATGAGCAAAGACATCAACGACTTGGTACAAAATTTTCAATCTGAACAAAAACTGTATCAGGATTTTTGCCCAATGGCCGATAATGGTAAAGGTGCAATTTGGATAAGCGAATCAAAAGAAATTAAAAACCCTTATTTCGGTTCTGAAATGCTTACTTGTGGTTCTGTGAGAAAGGAGTTCTAAGATGAAAAATATCTTCAAAAAGATATTAGGTATTGGATTAATTATTTTTTTGCTCTTGCAGTTATATCAGCCTGCTCGAAACGTTGCTTTCGAGCAGGATTTAACTGCTGATTTTTCAAAAGCATATCATGTCCCTTCTAAAGTTGAGACGATATTGCGAAACTCTTGTTATGATTGTCACAGCAATAACACTAATTATCCCTGGTACTCCAATATTCAGCCTGTTAGATTTTTTTTGGAAAACCATATACAAAATGGGAAAAAAGATTTGAATTTCGATGAATTTGGAACTTATTCAAAACGCAAGCAAAATAGCAAATTGAAAGCTATAAGTAAACAAATTAAGTTGAATGAAATGCCTTTGAGGTCTTATACTTTAATTCATAAAAATGCAATGCTTTCCACTGGCCAAAAACAGGAAGTAATCAATTGGATTAATAGCCTTAAAGACAACTAATAATCAAACATGAATTATTCTTTATAAATTAAAAAACAAAATGAATATCAACAATAATATAGATAAATTAGGCACACTTGGACTTTTCCTAACAGCAGTATTTTCTCCATGCTGTTTTCCTCTTTTTGCATTCATCGGTTCAGTTTTTGGATTGGGTAGTTTCGAATTGTTTGGTGGATGGACAATGTGGATATTTCAGACAATGATTTTAGTATCAATTTCAGGCTTGGTTATTTCGTATAGAAAACATCAGAATCTTTATCCTTTATTGATAGCTATTCCAAGTGGAATAATTATTTTATTCGGATACTATTTCAGTATTAATTATTCACATGTTTATATAGGGATGTTTGGTTTATTAATTGGAACTGTAATTAATTATTACTCAAATAAAATGGTAAGTAATTGTAAAACTTGTATCGTATTCAACGGTAAATCTGTGGAGCTAAAATCAACTCTGACTTGTCCAAACTGTGGACATAAAAAAGATGAAATGATGCCAACAGATGCTTGTCAATTTTTTTATGAATGTGAAAATTGTAATACAGTTTTGAGACCCAAACAAGGCGATTGTTGTGTTTTTTGTAGCTATGGGAATATAAAATGTCCGCCAATACAAGCTGGAGACAAATGTTGTTAAAAAATTAAAACGTGATGGTAGAAAAATTAATATCATTTTCATTAAGAAACAGATTTATAGTCCTGCTCATTTCAGCCGGTCTATTTGCTTGGGGTGTTTATTCTGTGCAACAAAATCCCATAGATGCCATTCCTGATTTATCCGAAAATCAAGTAATTGTATTTACGGAGTGGATGGGAAGAAGTCCGCAGGTTATCGAGGCACAAGTAACCTATCCCTTGGTGTCCAATCTACAAGGAATACCAAAAGTCAAGAATATTCGTGGTGCTTCTATGTTTGGGATGAGCTTCGTATATATTGTTTTTGAGGACAATGTAGATATCTATTGGGCAAGAACCCGGGTTTTGGAAAGACTCAATTATGCCCAGCGCCTTTTGCCTCAAAGTGTGGTTCCAACTCTTGGCCCAGATGGAACAGGTGTAGGTCATGTTTTTTGGTACCATTTCAAGGCGAATGGTATGGACTTGGGAGAACAAAGAGCATTACAGGATTGGTACGTGAAATTTGCATTGCAAACTGTTCCGGGAGTTGCCGAAGTAGCTTCGTTTGGTGGTTTTGAGAAACAATACCAATTGGTTTTAGACCCTTTGAAAATGCAACATTACAAAGTCAGTATGATGGAAGTGATGAACGCTGTAAAAGCCAATAATAATGATGTAGGCGGACGGAAATTCGAAATGAGTGATATGTCATACATAATAAGGGGATTGGGATATATAAAAAACATAAAGGACGTCGAGGACATAGCCATTAAAAATTACAATTCTATTCCGGTTCGAATAAAAGATATTGGCTCCCTGCAAATGGGTGGCGATTTGCGTTTAGGAATTTTTGACGAAAACGGTTCTGGCGAAGTAGTTGGCGGTATTGTAGTGATGCGATACGGAGAAAATGCCGATAATGTCATTAAAGCTGTCAAAGCAAAAATGAAAGAAGTGGAGAAAGGACTGCCGGAGGGTGTGACTTTTAAAACATCCTATGACCGAAGTGAATTGATTGAAAAAGCAATCGATTCTGTCAAAGGAACGCTAATCGAAGAGATGATTGCAGTATCAATAGTGGTTTTACTATTTCTTTTTCATTGGCGAAGCGCATTGATAATACTCATCCAATTACCCATATCGGTTGCTATTGGCTTCATTTTACTTGAAGCATTTGGTATTTCATCAAACATTATGTCATTGACGGGAATTGCTTTGGCAATTGGAGTTGTCGTAGATGATGGTATCGTAATGGTAGAGAATGCCTATAGAACAATTTCGGAAAAACAGGAAGAAATGGACAATAACCAACATCTTACTTAAAATGAAAGACAAACTCAAAAATATATTCAAAAAAGAAAACGACCCATTATCTTCAGAAGAGAAACGAAAGCTAATAGAAGCCTCTTCTAAATTAGTTGGCCCGGGTGTGTTCTATTCGACAATAATCGTAATTGCATCTTTCTTGCCCGTATTTCTGCTAACGGGAATGGAAGGTAAATTATTTGGCCCATTGGCATGGACAAAATCGTTCATACTGATAGTTGATGCTTTTTTAGCCATTACACTTGCCCCAGTGCTGATTAGTCTTTTACTAAAAGGAAAACTTCGTCCAGAAAACAAAAATCCAATAAACAGGAAATTGGAAAGCATTTACACTCCTATTTTGACCCTTTGTTTAAAATGGAGAAAAACAGTTTTGGCGGTCAACATTGTGGCACTGTTAATAGGCATATTGATGTTTACTCGTTTGGGGTCAGAATTTATGCCTCCGCTCGATGAAGGTTCTGTTCTTTTTATGCCTGTAACTCTGCCTGATGTTTCCAATTCCGAAGTGAAACGAATTTTGCAGATTCAGGACAGATTGATAAAATCAATTCCCGAAGTGGCTCACGTTTTAGGGAAAGCAGGCAGAGCCAATACTGCAACCGATAACAGCCCCATAAGTATGATTGAAACTATTGTTTTGCTAAAGCCCAGTAACGAATGGAGAGAAGGCAAGACGAAAGCCGATATCATAAATGAAATCAATAATAAACTGCAAATACCAGGAGTTACTAATGGTTTTACGCAACCTATTATTAACCGTATCAATATGCTTTCCACAGGCATTAGAACCGATGTAGGTATAAAAATCTACGGCGAAAGTTTAGATACGATTAATGCTTTATCACAAAAAATAAAAATGGCATTGGATGGAACATCGGGGGTTAAAGATTTGTATTCCGAACCCATTACAGGTGGAAAATACATTGATATCGAGCCTAAAAGAGAAGTTATAGGCAGATATGGACTTTCAATAGACGATATAAACGCTGTTGTGGAAGCTTCTATCGGTGGAATGAAACTCACCACAACTATTGAGGGAAGACAGCGTTTTTCGGTCAATGCGCGATATGCACAAGAATACCGAAACAGCATTGAAGCCTTGAAAAAACTGCAAGTACAAACAATGGAATTTGGCCCCATACCATTAGAAACGGTTGCCGATGTAAAAATAAGTGATGGCCCGCCTATGATAAACAGCGAAAATGCGATGCTTCGAGGCAGTGTATTGTTTAATGTTCGGGATAGGGATTTAGGAAGTACGGTCAAAGAAGCACAAAGAAAATTGAATGAAATGATTACTAAAATGCCAAAAGGCTATTATGTGGAATGGAGCGGGCAATGGGAAAATCAAATTAGAGCCAATAAAACTTTGGGTATAATTCTCCCGATTGTTGTCGTGATTATTTTCCTCATTTTATATTTCACTTATCATTCTATGAAAGAGGCCTTGATTACTATGATAACGGTTCCGTTTGCATTGATTGGCGGAATTTTTATGGTCTATTTTTATGGAATTAATTTATCGGTTGCCGTGGCTGTCGGTTTTATTGCCTTGTTTGGTTTGGCTGTCGAAACGGCGATGCTGATTACCATTTATTTGAACGAAGCAATGAATAAAATGGTCGAAAAATACGGCAACAGCAACGAAACCTTGACTGAAGAAATAGTAAGAGAATATATTATTGACGGTTCCGCCAAGAGATTACGCCCAAAACTGATGACCGTTTCGGTTTCTTTGTTTGGTCTGATTCCCATTCTTTGGGCAACAGGAACAGGAGCTGATGTAATGCTTCCTATCACAGTTCCGCTCATAGGCGGGACAATTACTTCAACGATTTATGTATTATTGGTAACCCCTGTTGTTTTTGAAATGGTAAAACTTCACGAATTAAGAACAAAAGGAAAAATTAATCTTATAGATGCAAAACATTAAATTTCATATCGTCCTAAGTTGTTTGATTTTATGCGTTGCAATCAGCAAAGCCCAAACACTTACGTTGGATAATGTCTTGAGTACAATCAATACAAATAATCCACAATTGAAAATGTATGATGCCGATATCCAAAGTATGGATGCTTCGGCCAAAGGAGCCAGAAGTTGGATGCCTCCACAAGTGGAAACGGGATTATTTATGACTCCCTATAATACCAAAATGTGGAAAGCAGATGAAATGAACCCCGGTATGGGAAGCTATATGTTGGGTGTAACCCAAATGATTCCGAATGCTTCTAAATTAAATGCCAATGAAAATTTGATGAAAGCGATGTCATCGGTCGAAAATGAAAATAAAAATTTCACTCTGAACCAGTTAAACGCATTGGCAAAAACTTATTATTACGAATGGATTATCATTAGAAAAAAAATAAAAATAGCCCAAGACAATCTCCAGCTCCTTGATTATATGATTAAAAGCATGGAAATACGTTATCAGTACAACATGGATAAATTGCCATCATATTATAAAGCCAAGTCGCAATATGCTACTTTGCAAAGTATGATTGTGATGTTGGAAAATGATATTTCCCAGCGAAAATACATGCTCAATACTTTAATGTCGCGTGATAAAAATGTGGATTTTGACATTGATTCAAACTACGAGATTAAGGATTTCAATCTTTTTGAAACCGATTTGTCTTCTTATATCAACAATCGCAGTGACATCAAAGCCATTGACAAAACCAAGGAAATCAATAATTATAAAATTGAGGTGGAGAAAGTATCAACCAGACCGGAATTTGGCGTAAAGTACGACCATATGTTTGCTTTCGGGAATCAGCCACAGCAGTTTTCATTAATGGGAATGATGACAATTCCGATGTCTTGGTCAACTAAAATGAATAAAGCGAATATCGAAAGTTATCGTCTAAAAAACGAAAGTTTGGATTGGCAAAAACAAATGATTGCCAACGAAGTAAACGGAATGATAAAAGGCATGAATGCTGAATTTTTGAATCTGAAAAAACAATACCAAATTACCCAAGACAACATTATTCCTGCTTTAAAAAGAAATTATGATACCGCGATTTTAGCTTGGCAAAACAACACCGGGGATTTATTCGTTGCATTAGAAGCTTGGGAAGCTATGAATATGACTCAAATCGATGCATTGGATAAATTAAAATCAATTTTAACAACACAAGTAGAAATAGAAAAACAACTAGAAGTCAAATAATTATGAGTAAATACACGAAATATGGTTTAGTTGGGATTGCTATTTTGATTGTTGGAATTGCAATCTATTTCCTTGCAACCAAATCAGGAAATCATTCTGAAATGGAACATCAAAATGAAGTTTACACTTGCTCGATGCATCCCGAAGTGATTAAAGACAAACCGGGCAGTTGTCCTATTTGCGGAATGGCTTTGGTAAAAAAAATAACCGAAGACCATTCTGACACAAATGATTCTATCGACGACCTTCTGAAACCCACCGATAAGTTTGTCGTGGGAAATTATCAAACCACCACTGCGAAAGACACCATTATAAGAAGTAATATCAGTTTGCCTGGAATTGTCACTTACGATTCGAATTCTGCGGTAAATATCTCGGCAAGAATCAATGGTCGAATAGAGAAAATGTATGTCAATTATAAGTACCAAAGAGTAACGAAAGGACAAAAAATATTTGAATTATACAGCCCGGAATTATTGACTGAACAGCAAAATTTTATTTATTTGATTTCCAATGACAGTCAAAATACATCGATTATCAATTCAGCAAAACAGAAATTATTGCTTTATGGAATGTCCAATAATCAGATAAGTGCATTGGCTTCCGCTAAAAAAGTAAATCCTGTAATTGCTGTTTATAGTCCTGCTAACGGAATCATTACCGGAACCGAAAAAATGACTAATCCTGATACTTCTTCGATGCAGAATGTAAGCAATACTACAGAAGCTTTGGATGTTAAAGAAGGAAGTTATATCAAGAAAGGAGAAGTTGTTTTTAAGTTGATGAATACCGATAAAGTTTGGGGTATTTTCAATGTTTTGCAAGGATATAGTAGCCTAATTAAAATCAATCAGTCCATTGACATCACTTCTGAATTGGAAGAAAAGAATACTATTTACGCAAAAATAAATTTTGTGGAAACGCAATTAAATCCAACTGACAAGACCAATAGAGTCCGGGTATATCTGAATAATGCAAATATAAAACTGCCCATAGGCACAAGATTGCAGGGAAGCGTGCAATTAAATTCCACAAAGGCAATTTGGTTGCATAAACAAGCTTTGGTTAGTTTAGGTAACAAAAAAGTTGTTTTTATAAAATTGGACAATGGTTTCAAAGCAAAAGCCATCCAAACAGGACTGGAAATAGATGATTTTGTTCAAATACTTGAAGGGCTTTCTGTGGGAGATACAATAGCCCAAAATGCACAATATCTAATCGACAGCGAAAGCTTTATTAAAACCGAATAATGATGAAATACGAAGTATTCACCAATACAATTAAAATCAAAATGATGAGTAATACAATGAAAAAAATCAGTTTACTATCATTACTCTTTACAACAATGATAGCTTGTAATACTAAAAACAAAGAAGACCACAGCGGACACAAAACGACAGCTGAGGATGTTTTCTATACTTGTTCTATGGATCCGCAAGTGAAGGAAGACAAACCGGGGAAATGCCCTATTTGCCACATGAAGCTTACGCCAATAAAGCATGATAACTCCGAGGCCAACGAAATAAGTTTGAGTAAACAGCAAATCCGACTAGGGAATATTACTACTCAAACCATTTCAAAAAGCCAAAGCAGTCTGGAGCAAAATTATACCGGAGTATTAGCCATTAATCAGGAAAAAGCCAATACTGTTTCGGCAAGAGCAATGGGACGCATCGATAAGTTGTTTTTCAAAACCATTGGCGAGTATGTCAAAAAAAATGAACCGGTTTATTCTTTATATAGCGAAGATATAGCTATTGCAAAACAGGATTATTTAACAGCCTACAAACAATTGGCCATGCCGGGGGATTTTGGCAAAAATGCCCAAAATATGCTCAAATCGGCCAAACAAAAATTATTGTTTTTTGGATTAACCAATGCACAAATTGAAAGTATAAAGACCAAGGCTGAAGTTTCTCCCAATACTATTTTTCACAGTACGGCTAGTGGTTATATTTCTGAAATAATTGCAACAGAAGGCAGTTATGCGATGGAAGGTTCGGCAGTGATTAAATTGGCCGATTTAAGCAGTCTTTGGCTCGAAACCCAAGTAAATGTGTCCTATGCCAAAAATGTACATCCTGGACAAATCGCGAAAGTTGTTTTTCCTGATTTTCCTGATAAAATAATTAATGCAAAAGTTTCATTTATTAATCCCGAAATCAATCCCGACACCAGACTGCTTCTGGTTCGATTGGAAATTCCCAATCACGATT
Source organism: Flavobacterium gilvum (assembly GCF_001761465.1). NCBI lineage: Bacteria > Pseudomonadati > Bacteroidota > Flavobacteriia > Flavobacteriales > Flavobacteriaceae > Flavobacterium > Flavobacterium gilvum. The sequence goes on from NZ_CP017479.1 coordinate 1,227,474, forward strand.
CCCAATTAAAACCCGGAATGCAAGCCGTAGTTAAATTGACCCAATCCAATGTAAAAGGATTGTTTATACCTGTAGATGCAGTGATTCGGGAAGAAAATGCCTCTTATATTTGGGTAGAAAAAAGACCCGGTGTGTTTGAAAATGTTATGGTAGAAACAGGAGCCGAAGTCGAGGGCATGATTGAAATTAAATCTGAAATAGACAGCTCCAAAAAAGTGGTTATCACAGGAGCCTATGCCATAAACAGCGAATATAAATTCCGTAAAGGTAGTGACCCTATGGAGGGGATGAAAATGTAATACATTTGCAATAATCAAGAAAAAAGAAATATTTAAAAAAAATTATACTGTAGAAAAAAAAATGAACAACCTCTCTCAAATAATTCAACAATACAAAACAGATAAAGAAAGTGTTCACAATACATGGTTTGTCGATAATGACCAGCGATTAAAAGCATTTCGCACTATCCGTCGTGGTGTTTTACAAGTCATTGATGATATTAAAAGTAAAACTTTCCCAAACGATTTCAAGGGCAGTAGCTTAGAATTTGTATTGAGTTGCATCGCTGAACAAAAACAAATATTTGTTGGTGTGGCGCATCCTTTTTATTGGAAACCCAAATTACGAATTCCAGATATTTACGAAAACCAAAACAACAAAATCGCTTTTGGCCAATTTCTCGAAAACTGTATTAATGCCAAAACCGAAGAACAGGTCGTAAAGGAAATTGTAAGATTGGATAATTTAAAAATAAAGGGGTTGGGCCCTGCTGTAGCCAGTATTTTATATTTCTTGCATCCAACTTGGTTTCCGCCATTTAATACAGCTATTCTCAATGGATTTAACTTTTTATTCAAAGACAAAAAGAAATTAGGCAGTTGGTCAGAATACTTAAAAATTAGAGAAACCTTAATTGAAATCAACAGTAAACATAAATCAGAATTATCTAACGATTTAGGAGCAATAGCAGGATTATGTTTTGAAATCGGAACGCAAAAAATGCTTATCGGTAATGATGAATATTTGAGTGAAGAAGAACGTAATAAGTTTGAAAAAAATATCTTAAAACGCCAAAAAGAAATACAGGAGGAAAAGCAAGAAGAAAATCTTCACAATGAAATGCAATACCATTTATTGAAAATTGGAGTTTCATTAGGTTTTGATGTAACCCCAGCGAGTAATGATAAAAGCAAATCATTCAATGGTCAAAGCTTCTCATTTATTTCCATCAATAAGTTTCCTGAACTGCCTTGTGATAAAGATACCCAAAACACAATAAAACTTATTGATGTTCTTTGGTTTGAAAAAGGGACAAATAATATAATTGGAGCATTCGAAGTAGAGAAAAGCACGAGTATTTATTCGGGAATTCTCCGCCTATCCGATTTATATTTTAGTATTTCTGATGGCGATGAGGTTTTCTATATCATCATTCCAGACAGCAGAGAGAAAGATGTAATCCAACAACTCAACAGACCAGCAATAAAAAATTCAAAAATGATTATTAAATACATATTGTTTTCCGAATTGAGAGCCAATTGTGATGCCATTTGCAAATTTGGTTCTGACCATTCCATTATGGATAAAATTGCAAAATCAATTTAAATCCAAGTTAATCATTTACCAGATTATATCCATTTCAAACAACATGGGCACCCGAGAGCTTTAGCTCGAACAGGCGAAGCAATCAAGCGGTCTCACTCCGCTCGTTCGCTTTGTTCCGTTCGGCTGTTCCAGTCGGTGCACAAGAACCAATTTATATTCTAGGAATGTTCGTAATCTTATTCTTTGAAAATTTCTCTCAAGTCATAGCCTAATGCATAAATTAGTTCTGCAATGGTATTTACGGAGCAGTCTCTTATTTTACCTTTTTCGATATTTCCGATTCGTGTTGCCGAACATTTGTTTTTATATACTTTAATAGATAATGCTGTTAGGCTTAACTTCTGTTTTTTCCGCTCGTTGTAAATGAATTTACCAATTGCTTCTTGAATGGTTTCTTTTGACATGACTAAATAAGTTGTGGGATTAGATAATTAAAATTATATAATTTATATTATAACCTATACGTATCCGTATTGTGGTCAATAAAATCTTGGATTGCTTTATAAGATTCCTCTTTTGTCATTTCTAACCTTTTGATTTTCCGATCCTGAAACATCCGAAATACTTCAAGGCTTTCTTCTGAAAATTCACCATCATTCTTTTCTGGAAATTTTTCGGTATATGATATAGTACTTTCAGTTACTGTATTTGATTTTGTTCTTAATTCAATATATACATCTGCCAAATCGGTTCCTTTTGGGTAATCCCTATTTTCTATAAAATCATTCACTATTATCTTGAAACCCTTTTTATTTAGCTCAATTGCTTTTTGCACCCAATCATCATATTCCCCTTTATCAGGGAAAGCAATAATGGTGCAATGCTTAATTGGTTTCAATAAATCATATTTAAAACTACCTTTATTTCCTCCTGATACCCATGTAATTTCACGCTTAACCATACTCATTATAAAGAGTGTTTTATAAGCTTCTACAAAAGCTACTATCTTAGTGTTTTCGTTGATTAAATGCAATCCACATAAACAACGATCATCTTTGAATTTCCATAACTTCAAACTAACTCTCATAGAGGTTATGTCAGCATCGCCATTTTCCAGGTAAGAACGTTTACCTGTTTCTGGATCATATTCCATCACTTGGCCGTAGACCGCTTTCCATTGTTGGTTAACTTCCCAAAACACTACTTTTCCTCCCCATGTGCCGACAAAATATTTATTGATGTTCTCAATTATTATGTCATCAGGAAATAGTTTTCTATTGAATTTGATAAAATTACTTATAGCATCATCCAATACGGTACTTTCCACCAATTCAGGACTGTAATAAGTTGGGGGTAAAGGAATTTCTTTTTTATATTTTATATCAATTGGCTCAACTATTGTACCAACATCAGGAAAAAAAGTTTTACAGCAACTATGACAATGTCCATAATCTGTATAACCTTCAAAGGGAACAAATTTTCCATCTTTATTACTTTTTCCACAACGGCAATATTTTACTAAATTTCGTCTTTTGCTAAGTTTTAGATTTCTCATAAGTTTAACGGTTTAAACTAGTTTATTAAACTTCAAATTCAAGGTTTAGGGTTTAGGTGTGTATATAGCTTAAACCTTAAACCGATAAATTTTTTTTTTGAACTTTGTATTATCGGTTTAAGGTTTGATACCTATATACACCTAAACCTTAAACCGATAAAATTTTAATATTCTCCAAGAGTGTAGGGACCTTTATTGTCTTCCTGAATTAGCCAACCTTTGTTATAGCACTCAGTCGTTAAAATCTTAATACGATTATTGCCTATGTCCTTATTAAATTGATTCTTTAAAGCAAGCTTTATTTGGATGATCAATTGTCCATATTTAAATTCTTTATCCTGGCTAAATACTTCAGTTAATAATTTATATTTTTGATAGTCTTCTAAATCTGTTGGGTTAAAAGAACTGGATGTTCTTTTAATTGGCAGTTCATCCATTGGCACCAAAAAAGGTAGACCGTCTTCATCAATCTTAAAAGCAAAATTTTCAGGCTCACGGTTTCTGCATTGTTGGGTTTCAACTATTGAAATTTCTTTATCATTCTCCAAGGCAGTAACAGAAAGAACTATTTCCGCCTTGTTAATCAATTCAGTTCCAATATGTCCCCTTGCATTATTATCGCCTTTATTTTGGTGCAATACGGTTAAAATATAAATATCCCTTTCCTCTGTCCACTTCAATAACTTCGTAGCTATCATTGTCGCTTCCGTCTCATCATTAATGGAGGTCACTAAATCTTTAATTCCATCAATTACAACAAATCCGATTTTATCATTTAAGTAAATTTCTAATTCGACAAATTGCAACCTTTCGGCTGGACTTAAACTTCTTAAATTAAATGCATGTAAGTTCGCAGGTTCGTCTACATTAATTAGCTTGCATATACGCTTGACAGCGTTCTGAACGTGATATTTGCTTTGCTCCGTATCAATGTAGAGAACTTCATTTTTATTGCTTGGTAGATGGCTTTTGAATCGATTCAGCAAGCTTCGGTTGTTGTTTAATGCTGTTGCCAATGCTATTCCAATAAAAAATGTTTTTTTGGACTTGGCTTTGCCAGTTATTAACCCAAAATTGCCCATAGTTCCAAAAATATCTTCCCCTGCGTTTTTTGAGCTACTAAGACTCCAAGCGATTTTTGGGGGCGGAATTTTTTCTTTTAAGTCAATTTTGAATTTAAGTCGATTAAGTAAGTGTAGTTCAACAACTTGATTTTCACTTAAATTACTATTCATTGCTTCATCAATAGCAGTGCTAAGCTCATTTAAATCATTAAATTTTGTATCTTTGATAGGTCGATTTACCAAAGATTTCTCTGGGCTATTAGTATTATCCGTACTCATGGCCCTTATTTATTTAGTGGAATTAAGCTGGCTTCGATTTCTGAACGTAAGAAGTAAACGCGGGAGCCAATCCCTAAGGGATTAAGTTTTTTGGACTTGCACCAATTGTGAACCGTTGACAAATCCACGTCAAACATTTGAGCCACTTGTTGACGTGTCAAATATTCTGCGGGTTGTACTGGTTTGAAGTGTTTTAAAAATTCGTCTAATTTGCTGTCAACTCCTGCCATTAATTTGGCTTCTAGTTTTTCTGCGTCGTACTGGATAAATTGAACTGTTGCACTCATAACAATTTGATTAAAAATTAATATGGTGCAATATTATTTATATGGTATGTGGTTGTAAATCAATACGTAGATTACATATCAATTCCGTAAATTCCGTATTGAAATCGTATTATTTTGAGAAGTTTTTTAAGTCAAGATTCTCAAATCCGATAAAATAATCACGGAGTAAGTTTAGGTATTTTTGTTGCTTGCCGTATGGCTTTCCTGCTATTATTTTGTAGTAGTTGTAAAATATTTTGACAATTCTGTTTTGTGTTTTAAGATTAAAACTCATTTTCTCCTGTGGTATTTTCATTTTTTCGAAAGCCAATTCTAAAAATAAATTTAAATCATTGGCTGATAAGTATTTTGTATCAACAAGGTTTTTTTTAAAATATTCATAAACTATGGTTTCATTTACGCTGTCGAATTGGTTTGCAAATTCAAATGATGGGGTGTTAGACAAATCAGGAGGTTCGGGGCGGTATCTGTCTAACGGTTCAAAGCTAAAATTCTCAAAACATTCTTCAATAAATTTAAAATCGTTATTGCATAAAATTACATTTGTATAAGTTGTTTTTCCGTTTACTTTCTTTACCGTTTCGGGGATTAAAAATTCCATATCAATATAATACCAACCATTTTTGAGATCATCAATCTCTTCTTGCGTAAGCAATGGTAGTTTTTTTCTTATTTCTTGTGTTTTTTTTTCACAATATATCCTTAACGTTTCTACTGCCTTTTGACACTGAAACAGAAATTCATCATTTGTAACGAAGTATTTTATTTGGGCAACTTTTTGGCTTCTCATTAAAATTTGACGAAACAATTTTTTTCGGACTTCGTTTCGTGGTTCCTTAGTCACACTACCAACCATAAAGATTGTTTCAAAATAGGTTTCCCCTATAAGTCTTAAGTAATCTGATTCTTTCATTTTTCTGTCCTAGTGTTATAAATAGTACTTTCATTTCAGGAGCCTTGTCTTTGTGTATGTCGCTGTAAAACTTCATAAACAAAACGGCATTTTCGTCTGTGTCCTCTGCTATTTACTCTAATTTTAAGTTTATTTTATTCGTTGGTTCCGTTTTTTATAACTGTAAATTGTGGTTTTGGTTCTTGCTCTGTTTTTTTTTGCTCGGCCTCCCTTTGTTTTTGTATAAGATCAGAAAACTTCATAAATAAATCGGCATTTTCGTCGGTGTCCTCCGGGGCATTTATGTAAACGCGGAAGATGGATTCTTTGGAATGTCCGGAAATTCCCATTAATACAGGTGTGGGTATTTTCTTATAGTAGTTGCTACAGAAGGAGCGCCGAAACGAATGCGTGGTTATGAGTTTATATTTTTCGTATTCCTTGAATTCTTTGCGCCCGGTCTTTGCATCAAATATTTTGCCCTCTGTCATTTGATTAATTTTGGCAATCTCACATACTTTTTTGATATGGTCGTTTAGTTTTTGAGTTGAAATTTTATAAGGGAAACTATTTTCGAGTAGGTCAATGATGTACGGGGATATTATTCCAATTGTAACGGCTTTCTTTGTTTTCTGCTGAATTAAATCTAAATACATTTTCCCGTTTTTGTATCGAATATTGTCTTTTGTAATGTTAAGCAAATCCCCACCACGTTGTCCAATCTCGCACCCAATCAAAAGCCATTTTCGGGCGTTTTGATAGGCTTCACTTGTTATGTCTGCTTTGCGTATTTCGTCCAATTCATTAAAAGACAATGTTTGAATATATCTGTCGTCATCGCTTTCAGATACTATGTTAATTTGCTTTGCATACGAATTAACTTGTATGCCTTTCTTTTCAGCTTCATTGCAAACGGTCTTAATGTTTGCAATATGCTTTGAGGCTGTGTTTACAGCGTACTTTTTGGTTTTGAGTAACCAACGTTCAAATCCATCTATAAATCCCTGAGTAATGTCTATAAAATGAATTTTCTTTTTAGTTTTTTTTTCGTATTCACTGAGCATTTGTTTGGTTGATATAAAACTGTTTTTTCTGCTCAAAGAAATACCGTGTTTAAAACCTCCCTTAACTTTTACTTTCCGGGTGTCTGCATTGTCAATTAAGTCTTGAATGTAATTTGTGATCAATCCCTCGTCAGTTTTTTTTACACGGTTGAAACACTCTTTAATTTTTGTTTCTAACCAAAAATTATCAATTACAACACTTTCACTCATGACGGCGTTAATGCTGTCAAAAAGGAACGATTCTAGTTTTTTGAGGTTGTTAAAGAGAAGTTTGTTTTCTGCGGTGTTCTGTTTGGGACGATCGGTATTGTCGCTCCAGTCTTTTGGATTGATTGTAAATCCAGTGCTTACCTCAATCATATTTCCACGTCCAAGGGAGGTGTAAACTTTTATTGAAACATTTTTGTTTGCTGAACTTCTTAATCTGAAATTAATTGATGCCATATTTTAACTTTGAACGGTTGAACAATTCAAAGATATTCAATATGTAGGACGTTTCCAAAAGTTGCCAAACATTTGCCAAACATTTTTACAATTCCTTTAAATTTTATTCCATTTCATTCTGTAAAAATTTGGTTGAGTTTTTGTTGTAAACTATTGAAATTGAATAATTTTATATGTGTTTTTGTCTGTTTTTGTAAAGTTTGTAAAAAGCGCCAAATCGAATGGTTTCTATTCCGGCTCCGGGTACAAAACCTCTTCGAAAGAAGAGGTTTTTTTGTTTTAAATGGCTTTCTAAATATTTTATTACGAGGAAAATACAATCCAATCGATAAATTTTCTATATTTGATTATGTTTTTTTTAACCTGTAATTGATTATCAAAAGAATGTTGTGGATTCTTTCGGTTTTGTAAAGGTTTTTTGTGAACCAAAAAATGATTTTGTATCTTTTTTAATAATTGCAGATTATACTGTTGTTAAAAAATTTCAGATTTTTTATAAACCCAAATTCTTTGTTTTTAGTGAGTTACCTGCGTATTCAATAAAAAATAAAACGGATTCTTATTTTTTTAATACTTTTTTAATAAATTTCAAGTTATTATCGAGTTCTTTGTATAAACAATTTTCTTTTAATTTTAATACTATTATTTTTATGAAAAAAATATCCTTATTTTTCGTTTTTGCATTATTTTGTTGTGCAAGTGTTTTTGGTCAAGCTAGAAAAGAATTAAATTTTGGGCTTATTGGTATTAATTATGAAATTCCAGTTTCTAGAGACATTACGATTGCTCCAGGTGTTGGAACCGATTTTAACTTAGATTGGATTAATCTGGGTGTAAAAGGGAACTACTATTTTGATCATGCATTTGGTATTTCTGATCCTGCATGGGATGTTTACGGAGGATTGAATCTTGGTTACTCAATCTACAATGGTGATAATGATCATGATAATAGTAGTGATTTAAACCTTGGACTTCAAGTAGGAGGACGTTGGTTCTGGAATGATAAATGGGGGCTATATGTTGAGCTTGCCGGTGGAAACATTTCTGGGTTTTCTCCTGCAATTGGCTTGACCGTGAAATTATAACAGCCGGTAACGATGGTATTGAACCTGAGAGAAATCTCAGGTTTTTTTGTGCTTTTTTTATTAGATTCTTTTAATAGGGTACAGATGTCACGTATTAAACAGATTGGCACAGATTTTAAAATGCGTTGTAAACCAAAATTCAGAAATAAAAAACCCCGAAAGTATGAGGCCTTGCGGGGTAAAAAATTAACAAATGTTTATTTTTAAACTAAATGTTCAACCAGAAGCAACAGTCTGATAAGGGTTTTTATTATTTAACTGAAAATTTGAAAGTTGTTTTTGTTTTATAAGTTTCTCCCGGACTTAAAACTGTAGTCGGGAAATTTTTTTGATTTGGCGAATCCGGATAATGCTGTGTTTCTAGACAAAAACCGGTTCTATGAGCGTAAGTTCCTCCATTTCTCATAGGCAAGGTTCCGTCAAGGAAGTTACCAGAGTAGAACTGAATTCCAGGTTGGTCTGTGTACACTTCCAAAAGTCTTCCGTTTGCAGGGTAGTAGGCAGAAGCAACCAAACGATCTCCTTTGTTTTGATTATTTAATACCCAGCAATGGTCGTAACCCAATCCTTTTTTCAATTGATCGTCATTGGCATTGATGTCTTTTCCAACTAATTTTGGTTTTCTGAAATCGAATGGCGTATTGGTTACATCAGTCAATTGTCCTGTTGGGATAAGCGTTGCATCTACAGGAACCAATTTATCGGCATCAATCATGATTTCGTGATCCAAAATTGGTTTAGTGAAATCAGATGACAGGTTAAAATACGAATGTTGTGTTAAGTTTACCACCGTTTTCTTGTCGGTTGTCGCTTCATAGGATACGTCCAACGCATTGTCTTTGTTCAAAGTATAAGTTACATAAACGGTTAAGTTTCCTGGATAACCTTCTTCCATATCTTTGGCAACATATTTTAATTTCAATGAAGCGGTGTCTCCACCTTTGGCTTCTTCGGCGGTCCAAACCACATTGTGGAAACCTAGAGGGCCTCCGTGCAAAGCATTTGGCTCGTTGTTGATTGCCAATGAATATTCTTTTCCGTCCAAAGTGAATTTTCCTTTTGCGATTCTGTTTCCAAATCTTCCGATAAGAGCTCCAAAATACGGATTGTCTTTTTGGTATTGTTCCAATGAATTAAAGCCAATTACCACCTCCTCGGATTTACCGTCTTTGTTAGGTACTTTTAGGGAAGAAATTCGGCCACCAAAAGTGATGATGCTAACTTCCATTCCTTTGTGGTTTTTAAGGGTATATTGGTCTATTTGTACACCTTTATCGGTTTTTCCATATACCGATTTTGCTATAGATACTGAGTCTGCAGCATTGGCCTCAAGAGCAGTTTCTGCTCCATCCGTTTTTTTTTCTCCTTTACACTGTACATTCATACTTGCTAAACTTAAAATGGAAATTCCATAAATACAACGTTTTACTAGATTCATAAATTATTTGGGTTTTTAGTTAATTAAAAGACTAAAAGTAAAAGCCCTAAAGTCAAAAGTATAAAAATTAAATTCTATTTTTCGGACTTTAGGGCTTTATTGTTTCTGTTAAAAATTACAGACCGTGTTGAAACAAATGGAAGTACGCTTCATTTGCGTTAAGCGTATCTTTAAAGTTTCGGATAGTCGTATTGTTATCAATAACCACTAATTCGATTCCGGCGATATCAGCAAAATCTTCCATAAATTCTGTTGTTACCGCTTGGCTGTAAACCGTGTGGTGCGCTCCACCGGCAAGAATCCAAGCTGTGGCAGCTACGTCAAGGTTTGGTTTACAATCCCACAATACACGGGCTACAGGAAGTTTTGGCAAATCGGCCATTGGTTTTACTGCAGTCACTTCGTTTACGATTAATCTAAAACGAGTTCCCATATCTACCAATGATACGTTGATAGCATCTCCAGCTGGAGAATTGAATACCAAACGAGCTGGGTCTTCTTTTCCTCCAATGCCTAGCGGATGTACTTCGCAAGCTGGTTTTCCGTCAGCGATAGATGGACAAATTTCCAACATATGTGATCCCAAAACATACGATTTTTGAGGGGTAAAGTGATAGGTGTAATCTTCCATGAATGAAGTTCCTCCTTCAAGTCCGATGTTCATTACTTTTAACGCTCTAACCATTGCAGCAGTTTTCCAGTCTCCTTCTCCTCCAAAACCATAACCATCGGCCATTAAACGTTGTGTTGCAATACCTGGTAATTGTTTCCAGGCACCAAGGTTTTCAAAAGTATCTGTAAATGCTCCGAAACCGCCTTCTTCTAAGAAAGCTCTCAATCCCAATTCGATTTTTGCAGCATCAACCAAAGATTGTCTTTTGGCTCCGCCTTCTTTTAAATCATTTGTTAAGTTATAAGATGCTTCGTAAACTGCCAATAAATCAGCTAATTGTTTGTCTGTTACTTTTTCGATATGTTTTGTAACATCCGAAGAATCATAGCCATTAACAGAAACTCCAAAACGAATTTGAGCTTCTACTTTATCACCTTCGGTAACGGCAACTTCACGCATATTGTCACCAATACGGGCTACTTTTAGGTTTTGCAATTCGTTCCAGCCCAAAGCAACTCTTGTCCAGTTACCCAATTTGGTCAAAACACGGTCTTCTTGCCAATGTCCTACAATTACCTTGCGTTTTTTACGCATTCTTGACATCATGAAACCAAATTCTCTGTCTCCGTGAGCCGATTGATTTAAGTTCATGAAATCCATATCGATGGTTGCCCATGGAATTTCTGCATTGTATTGTGTGTGTAAATGACATAATGGTTTGTTTAAAATTTTCAAACCACCAATCCACATTTTTGCTGGAGAGAAAGTGTGCATCCAAGTGATGATTCCAATACAGTTTTTGGCTGAATTTGCCTCCAAACATAAATCTAATACTTGTTTAGGCGATTTTAAAGTGTCTTTGCAAACTACTTTTACCGGAATTTGAGCCGCGTCATCAAATCCTTTTGCCATAATTGCAGCGTGTTCCGCTACTTTTTTTAATGTTTCTGGTCCGTATAACTCTTGGCTTCCTACTACAAACCACACTTCCTTTTGAGATATATCTATTTTCATCGTTATTATGTTTATTGTTTATCGTTTATTGTTTGTTGTTTATCGTTTGTCGTTTGAGGATTTATGAAGATTGTATTTTAAAACTATAAACCATAAACCCAAAACTATAAACTCATTATTGTCCGTAATACGAATCTTTTCCGTGTTTGCGTTCGTAATGCTTTTTGATTAATGAATCCTTCAATCGTGGGGCATTCGGATTGATTTGCAAAGTTAGGTACGCCATTTCAGCCACAACTTCAAGAACTTTACTGTTGTAAACCGCTTTGGCAGCATTTTTTCCCCAAGCAAATGGACCATGATTTCCTATCAGAATCATTTCGACTTCTTCGTAGGAAAGGTTTTTTTCTTTGAAACAATCCAAAATCTGAATTCCGGTATTGTGCTCATAGTTTCCTTCAATAAGCGCGTCGGCCATCGGCGGAGCACAAGGAATATCGGCGGTTAAATGATCGGCATGAGTGGTTCCAAAAATGGGAATGTCACATTGTGATTGCGCCCAGGCCACAGAATAGGTTGCGTGGGTATGTGCCACACCGCCAATGTTTGGCCAGTTTTTGTACAAATAAGCATGTGTTTTTGTGTCCGAAGAAGGACGCATGTTTCCTTCGATGATATTGTTGTCAAAATCGACAATTACGATATCTTCTGGTTTCAAATCCTCATAAGGGACGCCGCTTGGTTTGATGGCAAAAACGCCATTTTTGCGGTCAACGGCACTAACGTTTCCAAAAGTGTAAACTACTAGATTCAATGCGTTCAACTGCATATTTGCCTCGTAGCATTCCTGTTTTAAATCTTTATATATAGAGCTCATTGTGTTGTTTTTTAATAGATGGATCGGCATAAGCACTTAATTGTTCGTAGGCCAAAAGCAATTTGTTGTAAGCGGCAACTTTGTCTAGTTGTGGGAAATATTCGCTTTCAAAAGGGCTTCCCATTTTTTGGCTCGCTTCAATTACGTTTGGATAAATTCCGGCGGCAACTGCAGCATAAATGGCAGCTCCCAAAGCAGGAGCCTGATCGGATAAAGCTACTTTGATTGGTTTGTTGAGTACATTGGCCAAAGTCTGCATGATAAATGGGGATTTGCGTGCAACTCCTCCAATTCCGATTACGGTGTCAATTCGAACGCCTTCTTCCTCAAAACGATCAACGATTTTCTTGGATCCAAAACAAATGGCATTAACCAATGATTTGAATACATGAGGTGCTTTGGTTCCCAATGATAAATTTGAAATAGCACTTTTGAGTTCCTGATTGGCATCAGGAGTTCGTCGCCCGTTAATCCAATCCAAGGCAAATGGAATACTTTCGGTCAATGGAATTTTTTCAGCTTCAATAGTTAATTCTTTGATAAGATTATTACTGATTTCCGCTTTCAATTGTTCTTTTTGTTCGTTGGTCAAAAGGGTAGAAGCAGTCAATAAATTTTCGGTTGGCCAAAGTAATAATTCTTTGTACCAAGCCAATACATCTCCAAAAGCAGATTGCCCCGCTTCAAGACCTATGTATCCCGGAATTACGGATCCGTCAACTTGTCCGCAGATACCACGAACGGTTTTTGTTCCAATTGATTCTTTGGTGTCCACGATAATATCGCAGGTTGAGGTTCCCATAACGCGAACCAAAGTATGCTCCGCAATTTTGGCTCCTACTGCACCCGAATGGGCGTCGAATGTTCCAACTGCAATAACGGTATCTGTTGAAAGTCCCAATCGGGTTGCCCATTCTTGGTTTAGATTTCCTGCAACCAAGTCTGAAGTATAAGTTTCATCATATAAATTTCCGCGAAGCGTTGCTAAATATGGATCTAATTTTTCCAGAAATTCAACGGGAGGTAAACCGTTCCAGTCTTCATGCCACATCGCTTTGTGACCTGCTGCGCAACGGCTTCTTTTGAATGATTTTAAATCTTTATTGTCGATTAACAGATACGTCATCAAATCGCAATGTTCCATCCAAGTGTATGCCGCTTGTTTTACCGCTTCGTCTTCTCTAGCAACATGTAGAATTTTTGCCCAAAACCACTCTGATGAATAGATTCCTCCTTCGTATTTGGTAAAATTTTCTCCACCCCAATTGGCTGCTAATTCGTTGATTTCGTTGGCCTCGTTTATGGCTGTGTGATCTTTCCATAACACCATCATGGCATTTGGATTGTGTTCAAAACCTTTGGTCAAAGCCAATGGAGTTCCGTCTTCGGCAACTGGCACAGGAGAAGATCCAGTGGTGTCAATACAAATGCTTCGAATCAAAGTAGAATCGACTTTGCTGTTTTCTACCACATATTTTATCGTTGTTTCCAATCCTTCGATATGATCTAATGGATGCTGGCGAAATTGATTTATTGATGCGTTACAATATTCTTTGTTTTTCCATCGCTTGTAATCACAAACGTTTGAGGCCAATTCCTGTCCATTTTCAGTGTCTATCAACACTGCACGTACAGAATCTGAGCCATAATCTAATCCTATTACATAATTTTTCATCACAAATCTTTTAAATTACGGACAAATATAAAAATAATTATTTAATAAGTGTATAAAAAACACTTAATTTATTTCTATCGTAACTTTAATTTAAGATTAAGGTTGCAAAGAATGTTAAACACGTCTTTTAAAATATAATATTTGATAAGTGTTTTTGTGTTTTGTTTATTTCTGTTCATCTATCCAAACTTTCATTTTTCCAATGCCTCTGTTTGACCAGGAATAATACGGAATAGCTTTTAGTTTGGAGTTTTGGATGGCATTTACTCCCTCCAAAAGGTTGTTTTCTTTGGTTACTTTGAAAGTGTCATGGGGTGCAATCGTGATTTTGTCAAAGGCGGTTGCGTTGTCAATTTCCTCGATAGCATACACAATCGGGCCGTATTCCAAAGCCACTTTTCCAATGTTGTTTTCTACTTTGGTATTGGTCACTACTTGTTTTACCTCCATTAGGAAATTGAGATTGATGATGTCGCCTTTTTTCCATTTTCGGGTAATGGTGAAGTAACCTTCTTTTTCTTGAGAGAGGAGAGGAGTGCCGTTTATTGTCAGGGAAGAAACTGCTGCTGATGCCGACTTATAACTGTATAAATCTCCTGGTAAAACTTGGTTTCTTGCCCATCCCGGAACTCTTAATTTGATAGTGAATTCACCTTCTTTTTTTGGAGAAACGGTCAATGTAATCTTTCCATCCCAAGGATAATTGGTTTGTTGTGCGATTTGCAATTCGGTTTTGTCCAATGTGATTTTTGCTGTATTCGAAGCATATAAATTTACGTACAATGTGTTTTTGCCTGTAGAATAAATCAATCCAGGAATTGATGGAATAAAACGAATCAAATTCGTTGGGCAACAAGAGCAGTCAAACCAGGATTGGCGGGTGCAAGCTCCTCGGTTGAATTTATAAACCCCGTCCGATTCTAAGGCATTTGGGTAGAAAAATTGTTTTCCGTCCAATGATAATCCTGAGATTAAACCGTTGTATAAAGAGCGTTCAATTACATCAAAATATTCAGAATTTCCGGTTTGGTTGTGCAATCTGTGGTTCCAATATACATTTCCAATTGCCGCGCAAGTTTCATTATAGGCTGTGAGATTTGGCAATTCGTAGTTTTTACCGAAGGCTTCACCTTCATGTTTGGCACCAATTCCACCAGTGATGTACATTTTTTTGTTGACCATATTTGTCCACAAATTATTCACTGCATTTTGGTAGTCATTGTCATTGTATATTGCGGCAATATCGGTCATTCCTGCGTACATATACATAGCTCGAACAGCGTGGCCTACTGCTTCTTTTTGTCGAATCACTGGAATATCGTCTTGCGAGTAAGCACCATACAACTTATGATTTTTCGGATTTCCTCTGTTGTCAAGGAAGTATTTGGCTAATTTCAAATAGGATTTATTGTTGGTAATTCTGTAGAGATTGACCAAACCTGTTTCTACAATCTGGTGACCGGGTACACCATGAACCTGATCGGGATTGTCGCCAAAAGCGCGTACCAGCATATCGGCAGTTTTGATGGCGATGTCAAGAAAATTTCTTTTTCCGGTGGCTTCAAAATGAACTACTGCAGCTTCTATCATGTGTCCGGGATTGTACAGCTCGTGGCTAATTTGAAGGGATTCCCAACGTTTTCCTTCAATGACAGGAACCCATTTTGCAGGTGGTTTGGCCGGATTAATGGTTCTCCACGTCGTTAAATAGCCGTCTTTTTCCTGCCCCACTTTGATAATCGCAATAAGGGAATCTAATTTTTTTTCCAGTTTTGGATTAGGTTCGCTGATTAGGGTATTCGAAGCGCCTTCGATTATTTTGTAAACATCGGTGTCGTCAAATGGCATTTGTCCTTTTACTTCTCCCTTCATTTTTCCGCCAGCAATCAGGAAATTGTCCAATCGACCTTCTTCCTCACATTTATGGATGGCATAATCGATGGTTTTTTCCTGTACTTTTTTAATGATTGGTAACCAAAAAGCATCTGTTATTTTTACATTCCGGATGTTTACGGGGGTGATGATATATCCTGTGTTTTTTGTATCCTGTTTCTGTGCATTTAGTTTACCTAAAAGGGGAAAAAATATGATGAAGAAGTACAAGAGATGATTTTTTAAATTCGAAAGTTTCATAAATGGTGTTGGTATTTCGAAAAATAGATTTCTTAAGTTAAGTTTTGTGTTTTCTCGCAAAGGCGTAGAGGCGCAAAGTTTGGAACCTATTTCTTTGCGTCTTATCGCCTTTGCGGGAGTTATATTTAGAACTTAAATAATTTTTTTGTGTTTGCAATTTGTCCTTTAAATCATAATTTGGGTTTATTTGCCTTCGAGCATAATAACAGAAAAAGGAGGGATGTTAATTTCAAGTTTTCCTTTTTTGTTTGCAAAATCTTTAAAAACTGTTGGAACAATTTTATTTGGTGTTTCAAATGAATTATAATCTTGCAGTTTGGCTGAAGTTATAATCGTTCCGGTTACGTTTTTAATACCAAGTTCATTAACATCGAGCTCAATTTTATTGTTGTTTTTTGCATCGACATTTACCAATGAAATGTGTACCGCTCCGTTTTTGTCCTTAGAAGCCGAAGCCGATATAGCGGGAAGCGTTTCTCCATTCACGGTATATAAAGGCGATTGAAAACTAACCGGCAATAATTTTGCATCCTGGTGAACGCTGTACATTTTCATGATATGATAAGTAGGCGTCAAAATCATTTTGGTTTTATCAGTAAGGATAACTGCTTGCAAAACGTTTACGCATTGTGCTAAATTTGCCATACGAACCCTATCGGCGTGATTGTTAAAAATATTAAGGGTAGATCCTGCCAAAACTGCATCTCTCATGGTGTTTTGCTGATACAAAAAACCAGGATTTGTTCCATTTACAACTTCGTACCAGCCTCCCCATTCGTCAACAATCATGGCTACTTTTTTTTGAGGATCGTATTTGTCCATTATGGCAGAATGTTTTGTAACCAATTCTTCCATTTTCAATGCTGATTTCATAGTTTTGAAATATTGTTCTTCGGTATAATTGACACCGTCTCCCTTTTTATTCCAATTGATTACAGCATAATGATGAACTCCAACGCCACCCAACATATTTAGCGGAATGTTTTTCATCAATACTTCGGTCCAGTTATAATCGGCGCTGTTTGATCCCGAAGCAATGCGGGTAATACCGCCCGTGTTTTCCCAATCCGATATGAAAGTGGCAAATTTTCTGTATTCTCCAGCATAATATTCGGCGGTCATATTCCCTCCACAACCCCACGCTTCATTCCCAATTCCCCAATATTTTACTTTCCAGGGTTCTGTTCGTCCATTTTTTTTACGCAAATCACTCATCGGGCTTTTGCCGCTAAAATTGGTGTATTGCACCCAGTCTGATAATTCTTGTACAGTCCCGCTTCCCACATTTCCAGAAAGATAAGGTTCTGCACCTAGAAGTTCGCACATGTTCAGGAAATCGTGGGTTCCAAAACTGTTATCTTCGGTAACGCCACCCCACCATTTGTTGACGATAGTTGGTCTGTTTTCTTTTGGACCAATACCGTCTTTCCAGTGATAGGTATCTGCAAAACAACCTCCCGGCCAACGGAGATTTGGGATTTTTAAATCTTTTAAGGCAGCGATAATATCATTACGAACTCCGGCGGTATTGGGAATTTTGGAAGTATCGCCCACAAAAAATCCGCCATAAATGCAACGTCCTAAATGTTCTGCAAAATGCCCATAGATGTTTTTGTTGATAGTTGGCGTGTTTTCAGTGTTTTTTATGGAGATTACGGTAGTTTCTTTTTGGGCAAAAGTGTTTTGACAACAAAGTGCAACAATTGATAAGAATAGTAAGGTTTTTTTCATGATAGTTTAATTCTTAAATAGACAATTTCGGGGAATCCTCAATCAATTAGTGGTTAATTTAGTAATAGCAATCAGTTTACATATAATTTAAAATAAGTGTTGTTTTAACATTTGTAAATGTAATTAAAAAAAAATCACAAAAACAAATTAATTTTGTGTAAAAACGGTGAAATAGAAGCGGATATCGCAAAAAAAGCTTGAATATTTTTTTACGTTTTCAAAGTTCTTCAGTTTTTGTAGAAATCAGAATTGTTCGTTGTTACTTTTTTATTTTGCCCATTTTTTGAGGTTTTATTTGATTTTTCGTATAAAAATTAAAATTTTCAAACACAACAAGGATATTTCAGAGATAGCTTGTTTTTGTTTTATTAGTGTAAAAAGCACATTAATAAAAATTTGGTAGTTCTGAGGAAGTTCTTATATTTACCGTAAATTTTAAATGTAAAGATGCTAAATAGTTATAGTACTGTAGATAAAGTAATTCTAGCGGTGGATTGTATTATTTTCGGCTTTGATGAAGTAGATGGTTTAAAAATTCTTTTGATAAAAAGAGATTTTGAACCAGAAAGAGGGAAATGGTCATTGATGGGTGGATTTCTTAAAAAAGAAGAGGTGTTGGATGATGCCGCCATTAGGGTGCTGAATACTTATACCGGTTTACAGGACATCTATATGGAACAACTGTATACTTATAGTGAGATAGATCGTGACCCTGTGGAAAGAACCATATCGGTGGCTTATTATGCCTTGATTAATATTGAAAATCATAATGCGGAATTGATTCAGAATTATCACGCCAAATGGTTTAGTGTCTCCGAAGTGCCAAAATTGATTTTTGACCATGACAATATGCTAGAACACGCCATCAGAAGATTGAGATACAGAACTTCGATGCGTCCGGTAGGTTTTGAACTTTTGCCAGAAAAATTCAAAATGAGTCAGTTGCTTAAATTGTATGAATCGATTTTGGACAAGAAAATAGATAAAAGAAACTTTATCAGCAAAATCAATTCCTTGGATATTTTAATAAAATTAGACGAGAAAGACATGACTTCGTCTAGAAAAGGTTCCTTTCTCTATACTTTTGACAAGGAAAAATACGATGCAAAACTTTTGAATAATTTTGCAGTCAATTTTTAGAAAGCATTAGAATCCTAAACAAAAAAGGGAGCTTCTGTAGTGGAAGCTCCCTTTTTTGTTTTCCTCGCAAAGGTTGGAGACGTTGCCATGCAACGTCTCTACGGTTTAGAAAACCTATTTCTTCTTTGCTTTAATGCGATAAACAGTAAACGAATAGGCGGGTAATTCGGTATTCGTTAATTCTGAAACGGAACAAATCGAAGTTGTCGGTTTTGCGTTTTTGTCATTTGGGTCTCCTTTCAAAACGGTTTTTAGAGCTTCTTTGTTTTCCAAACCATAATTTTTTAAATCGAATGAAGATTTTACCACTACCGGCAATAAGTTAACGAGTTTCACAATAAGGTCGTCTGTTTTGGAATCTCTGACAATTGATACGGCGATACGATTTTTTACATTCTCCTGATTGTTAGAAAGGGCTGTTTCTGTCGGGATGTATTGGTCACCGGAATTTTGTCCGTAGAGTTTTTGCACTTCGTAGCCCACCGTTGGTCTCACTTCGGTATTGTTGAAATAAATCAGGTTGGGATTCCATTGTGTATGCTTGTCTTTGGCCAATAGCGGCGCATACGAAGACATACTCACCACATCACCATTGCGTTCAATCGAGGTGAGGTACAACGCTTCGGATAAGGCGGTTTCTATATTGTTGGGTTTCCCTGGCAGGTGCGCAGCATATTCGCCTAGATAGACTTTGGGTTTGGAACGATCATAACTGTCGTAATAATCCTGATTGTAGATAAACCAGCCAGGAGGTTGGTAGTAGTGTTCGTCCACCATAGGCACATTGAGTTTTGTTGCGATATCCCAGCCTTCCTGATAATCGGTTCCTTCAAAAGTTGGGCCTACGGTTCCAATAACGGTTATTTCTGGGTATTTTTCCTTGATAGCTTTAAAGATCATGGTAAAACGTTCTTCAAAAATATCAGTAATCAAATCTTCATTTCCAATACCGATGTATTTTAAGTTAAATGGTTTTGGATGTCCGGCTTCTGCACGTTTTTTGCCCCATTTGGTCGTTATATCTCCATTGGCATATTCCACTAAATCGAGAATATCCTGTACATATTCTTTCATTTCAGACATTGGAATTCCGCATTGTTGTCCGGCGCCACCTGTAGATGAATTTTGGCAGGGAACACCGGCAGCGATTACCGGCAGTGGCACAGCTCCAATATCTTCGCAAAATTGGAAGTATTCAAAATAGCCTAAACCGACAGTTTGATGATACCTCCAAAGGTTGCGCATCGGTTTTCTGCTTTCAAGCGGACCAATGGTGTTTTTCCATTTATAAATATTATCCAATCCGTCGCCGTGGGCAACACAGCCACCGGGGAAACGAATGAATTTGGGCTTCAGGTCGGCAAGAGTTTGAGCCAAGTCAGCTCGCAATCCATTTTTGCGTCCTTTAAAAGTTTTTTGAGGAAAAAGCGAAATCAAATCCAAATCTAATGTTCCTGTCATTTGCGGAACAATTTCCAGATTGGCATCGGCAATAGTTGTTTTGGAGGTGATGATTGTGTTGTATTTTTTCCAGTCCTTGCCAGCGGTTGGGATTGCTGTTTCCCCGTATATTTCGCCATTTTTTCCTGTAAACCGAATAAGAAGTTTTCCTGGTTTACCTTTAGTGCTTCGGGCAAATACAGAGAAATCGTATTTTTCACCTGCTTTCACTGGAATGCCGTCAAAACCTTCATTGACTAATGCCGTTCCAGTTTGGTTGATGGTCAGTTTTGCATAATGTTTGTTGTTGGGATGAATAGGGTTTATAGAATCAATAACAAATTTTGATGTTTCGCCTTTCAGACTCCAGGCTTTGGTACTGTTCCAGGTTTTGTCCCTGCCTTTGGTGTCGGCAATGATATATTCAAAATCCCTGTTTTGAATCAGTTCTGCATACAAACCGCCATCTGCGGCATAATTGATATCTTCAAAAAAGATTCCTATCAACGAATTGCTGATTTTTTTGCTTTTTGAAGCATCAACCGTAAATTTTGCCTCGACAGGTTTTAAGTCGGTAAAACGCTCATTGTCTGTTTTGGTAGTTTCCGACCAAAGTTGGTTTCTATAGACAGATGTTTGTTGGGTTTTAATCAGTCCTTCGACAACGCTCCAGGCCACTTTGTTGATTGAACCTGTTTCGGATTTGCCGGAAATTATAACATTTTCGCGGGTGTTTTTATGTTCGGATAGGGGAATGTTTTTGGTTTCCGAGAATTTCTTGAAATCTTTGGTTGTTGTGCAAAAAGCTATTGTTTCACTTTGAAGATTACTCAACCAACTGATGGTATATTCGTCTTTTTCTTTGTTGTAAGCCACTTCGAGGTTCAGGCAGTTATTGTCGTTCATGACAATAGGATAGGATTGACGTCCCCAATAAAGAAGGTCTTTGGACGAAGCATGTGCAAAAGTTCCGTCTTTTTCATTCAGGCTCCATAAACAATGCCATAATCCGTCGGCGCCGGGAAAGAGAATAGGAGCGACCATTCTTTTTTGGGAACCCCAAGCTCCGTAATCCGAATGGATGTAGTGGTATTCCGGGCCTATGGGATGCCAGTTGATTTTGTCGGTGCTCCAGGCAAAATGAAGGCCGTCAAAAGTTTTTCCATTGGAATAAGAGAAGATATAGGCTTCAGTCGGATTTTTAGCGAAAGCGGAAACTGCCGTAAAACATACAATCAATAAACCCAGAAAGTATTTTTTTTGTTTTTGAAATTTGAAAAAAGTGTTCATGTCGTATTAATATTTTCTAAGGAGACCAAAAAAAGGATTGTTTTTTTACCATTAAGAGATTAAGAAAATTAAGTTTTGAGCCTTAATGAATCTTAATTTCTTAATGGTTTTAAGAGAAAACAATTTTGTTTTAAGTTGAATTAAGCAATAAAATAAATTTCACAAAGGCACACAAAGGAAACACGAAGATTCGCAAAAGAAAAAGTACCTTATTGAAAACGATTTTAAAAATTTCGCGGAACTTCGTGTTTCTTTGTGAAATAAATTATAATACAGATTTTAGGTTTAAAATTTGATGTCGCAGTTCCATTTGTCAGCCAGTTTTTGGGCTTCTTTTTTGGTAATTTGAATTACAGACGGATGTTTAGGAATTGTGAAATTAGTCGATTTCATCACGCCTTCATTGAAGTGTCCCAAATAGTTAAAATTCACAAAATCCGAAGTTTCACTGAACCCGAAATTATGCGGGTTGATGCGATAGATGTCATAGATAAGCATCCATTTGTCCTTGCCAATGATTTTGTAAACGTTTGGAGCTTCGCATCCTACTTTTTCGCCATCAACGCGTTGCGGATTGAGTTGATAACCACTGTTAACCGAGTCCGAAATGGCTTGTTCGATATGCGAACCGCCATTGTGCGACGCGATAAGCATGTGGTATTTATTACCCACCTTAGTAATGTCGGCATCGATGTATTCTTTGCCATCCGGATATTCTAAGATAGGTTTTGGCAAGGTTTCCAGTTGCGTAAAATTCTTGTTCATATAGGAATAATACACTTTGTTTTTTTGGTTGCCAAAGTGCATGGTAAAGTATATCATCGTCTTTTGGGCTTTATCGTCATAGATAAGTTCGGGAGCCCAGGCACAGCCAATGTCTGCCAATTCCGGAAAAGCTTTGTCCACACGAAGAACGGTGTGCGACCAATGGATTAAATCGGGCGATTTCATAAGTACAATTCCGCGGTTGTTGCCCCAGCCGTATTGCTTGCCGTCACGTTCCCATTCGGTGTCTCGGTAGCCTGCCTTTTGGGCATAAATATGCAAATCGGTTAGCGCCATATAAAACAAGCCGTTTGGAGCACGATATATGTATGGATCGCGAATCCCTTTTTGTTCCGAGATGGTGTCGCCGGCTATAACGGGTTTGGCATTGTTTACATCGGTAAAGCTGTAACCGTCTTTACTCAACGCCATATAGAGTGCATGGGTATCATCTTTAAAATAAACCATCAGATATGCGCCCATGTCTTTTTCTTTGGGAAATTTTGCTTTTTGTGCCAAAGCAATACTTCCGGCCAAAATCAGTATGCTGAAAGTAAGTAGAAAATTAAATTTTTTCATTTGTGGTAATGTTGGTTTTTTTTTGAACTTGATAGTTATTAGGGAATGTGATTTAGAACAGAAAAATAAGTGTAAAAATCACATTTACAAATATAGATAAAATTGTTTCAGAAAAACAAATGAGAAAAAAAGTATTACAATGAATTTCTGATAATCAGCGCACTTCTGTTTTCGATATGTTCTTTTTTTCCGGTAAGAACCATTTGGGCGAGTAGTTTTCCCATGGCGGTAAAATCGGTGGAAATGGTGGTAATTCCATAAGAAACCACTTTTTTCAGTGGGGTTTCATTGTAGGATATAATTCCAAAATCAGTTCCCAGTTTTAATTTTTGCTTTTGGGCTTTTTCTATTACCCGAACCAAATCCCTGTCATTTGGGATAATGTAAACCCCTCCAAGGGTTATTTCATTGTCTGTAAATTCGTTGATAATTTCGTAATCAATGGAATATTTTGCGCAAAAATTTTCAAAACCGGCCTTCATTCCCAATGGTTCTCTAAAGCCCGGGAAAATCATAATGAATTTTTTATACTTGTCCAGTCTTGTTTTTCCTTTGTACAAACCCTCAAAGATGTCCTTTTTGTGATTTTGGTAGATGGCAGGATACGATTTTAGTTCGTCATTGGTTTGGTCGAGAATGATAATTTCGTTAGCTGGTAGGGTTTCAATCATCGATGCTACTCCGGGTAAATTAGTCGGCATAATGATGTATTTGGTGTAATTTCCATTACTGTCATTAATCAATTTTTGAAAGACCTGAACATTGAAATGGTGAAAGAAAATATCTACTTGAACGTTCTTTCCGATGTGTTGCAGAAACGAATTGTAAAGGTCTTCTTTGAAGCTGTTTAGCTCATCAAAAAGCAAAAATATTTTCTGTTTTATATTGGTTTCCAGACTCTTTACATAGTAGCCTTTCCCAGGAATGGCGTAGACAATACCTCTTTTTTTCAATTCGTCATAGGCCAGTAAAACAGTGTCGCGCGAGAGCGAAAAATCAAGGCAGATTTTATTTACCGATGGAAGTTTTTCGTCTTTATTCAACAGGCCTTCTTCAATAGTTTTTTCTATCGAAAAAATGATTTGTTTGTACTTTGGAATACCGCTGTTTTTCTGAACGTTAACAATTTTCATGGCGACCTTTTTTACAAAGATACAAAAACTGGTAGGTACTGGTATGTAGTATCAATTTTTTATCTCTATTTTTGTTTCCGACATTTTACAAAATGTTAAAAAAAAGAGTCAAAATAAAATATATATCACATTTAATTTATCCTAAAATGAAATTATTTGGAAAAACACCCGATGGAAAAGAGGTGAATTCGTATGAATTAATAAACAGCAAAGGAGCAAAGCTGGAAGTAATTAATTATGGTGCAACTGTTTCTTCCTTGAAGATTCCTTTGAAAAACGGAGAATTAGTCGATGTTGTTTTGGGATTTGACAACCTGGAAAATTATATAAACTCTTTTGATTTGCCAAGTGCACCTTATCTTGGTACGACTGTTGGGCGTTATGCTGGCCGAATCAATAATGCTGTTTTTACTTTGAACGGAGAAACCATTCATTTGGAAAAAAATAACAATGGAAATTCCCTGCATGGAGGAGATAATAATTTCAGCAAAAGGGTTTGGGACGTAAAAGCGGTAAACGAAGGCAGTAATCCTTCTATTACTTTGACTTATTTAAGCCCAGCCAATGAAGGAAATTATCCAGGCGATTTGTCTATAGAATTGACTTATACCCTTTCTGAAGATAATGAACTGATTATAGGATATGTTGCCAAGACTACTGAGGATACTGCGGTAAACCTGACGCATCATAGTTATTTTAATTTGGACGGACATTCCGGTAGCGTGGTTAATCAGAAATTAACAGTAAATACCAAACAAGTACTGGAGGTTAAACTAGATTGTATTCCAACTGGTAGGGTTTTGGAAGTAGATAATACTCCTTTTGATTTCTTTACACAAAAAAATTGTCCAACTTCAATAGACAATACTTTTGTTTTGAAAAGTAAAGAGGAATTGGCAGCAATTCTTTTTAGCGAAAAAAATAATTTGAAAATGACCGTTTATACGGATCAGCCCGGAGTTCATATCTATGTTGGAGGAAATTGTTTTAATAAAATTAAAGGAAAAGAAAACGCAGATTATCATACGTTGAGCGGTATTTGTTTTGAAACTCAAAACTTTCCCGATGCCCCAAACCATAAACATTTTCCGAATTCGATTCTAAAAAAAGGAGATACTTACTCGCATAATACCACTTATAAATTTGAAACTTTATAAAAATTGACAAAATGAACGATATATTAATTAAAAAAACAACAGCATTTTTTCAGGATAAATTTGGAAATGCTCCTGAAAAAGTAGTGCTTTCTCCAGGGAGAATTAACATTATTGGAGAACATATTGATTATAACGACGGGTATGTTTTGCCAGCCGCAATCGATAAGATTATTTGTTTTGCTTTTGCAAAAAATAATACGAATACTTCAAAAGTAGTTGCTCTTGACCTTAATGAAGAGTTTGAAATTGACGTTACTGCCGAGGTGAAATTAGATGAGGTTGATTGGACAAATTATATCCGAGGCGTAATCAATCAGTTGAAAATTAACGGTTTTAAATTTGAAGGCGTAAACTGTGTTTTCAGCAGTAATATTCCGGTAGGTTCTGGATTGTCTTCTTCTGCAGCTTTGGAATGTGGGTTTTTATTTGGTTTGAACGATATATTCAATTTGAATATTAAACCAATCGATATCGCTTTATTGGGACAAAAATCCGAACATTGGGTTGGAATCAAATGCGGAATTATGGATCAGTTTTCCAGTGTGATGGGATTGGAGGATAAAGTAATCAGAATTGATTGCAAATCTCTTGAATACGAATACCACACCGCCGATTTTAATGATTATTCGTTGATTTTGTTTGATTCGAATGTAAAACACTCGTTGATGACATCGGCTTATAATGAAAGAAGACAGCAATGTGAAGAAGGAATTGCAATTGCAAAAGCAAATTTCCCGGAAATAAAAAGCTTCAGAGATTGTACCGAACAAACAATTATTGATTTGAAAGATAAAATGAGTCATGATGTTTTTAGACGTTCTCTTTTTGTGGTAAAAGAAATCAATCGTGTTATTCAGGCTTGTGAAGCATTAGACAATGGAAATATAGAATTACTTGGAGAGTTAATGTTTGCAACTCACGATGGATTGTCTAAAGATTATGAAGTAAGCTGCGAAGAGTTGGATTTATTGGTTGATTTGGCCAAAAAAGAAACTGCGGTTATTGGTTCAAGATTGATGGGAGGCGGTTTTGGCGGCTGTACTATTAACTTAGTTAAAAAAGGACAAGAGCAACAAATCAAAGATAAATTTTCAAAATTATACAGAGAGGCTTTTGATATTGAATTGAAAATTTACGATGTAAAAATTGGAAACGGTACATCATTATATAAATAAGAAAGAAGATGAGAAATTTTGATATAAACGAAGATCCACACAGACGTTTTAATCCGCTAATCAACGAATGGGTTTTGGTGTCACCACACAGAGCAAAAAGACCTTGGCAAGGACAAAACGAAAAAATCCATACCGATGGACTTCCGGAATATGATCCAACCTGTTATTTATGCCCGGGGAATGTTCGCGCCAATGGAGAAAACAACCCAAAATATGAGTCAAGTTTTGTTTTTGAAAACGACTTTGCAGCTGTAAAACAAGAAGCAATTGCATTTGAAGAAGAAACAAAACCTACTTTCTTTAAGGCAAAACCAGAACGCGGAATCGCCAGAGTGGTTTGTTTCTCGCCGAGACATGATTTGACTTTGCCAGAAATGGATCTTGCAGGAATTGAGAATATTATCAGAACCTGGCAAAAAGAATACACAGATTTAGGAAACGTTGATTACATCAACCACGTTCAGATATTCGAGAATAAAGGAAGCGTGATGGGTTGCAGCAATCCGCATCCACACGGGCAAATTTGGGCGCAATCGTCTTTGCCAACGCAAGTCGAAAAAACGCAAAACAGCCTGAAAGCTTACTTCGAGAAAAATAACAGTAATCTTTTGCTGGATTATTTGAAAGCTGAGTTGGAAGCCAAAGAGCGTATCGTAATAGAGAATGATCATTTTGTGGCTTTGGTTCCGTTTTGGGCTATTTGGCCGTTTGAAACAATGATCATCAGCAAAAGACATATCACCAAAATAACAGAGTTTACCAATGAAGAAGTTTCGGCGTATGCCTTAATTTTAAAGGCATTAACGATAAAATACGATAATCTTTTTGAAACTTCTTTCCCGTATTCTTCTGGAATCCACCAAGCTCCGACCGACGGCGAAGCACATCCAGAATGGCAATTCCACATGCATTTTTATCCACCGTTATTGCGTTCGGCTTCTGTGAAGAAATTCATGGTTGGTTACGAAATGATGGGTGAGGCGCAAAGAGATATTACTCCTGAAAAAAGTGCCGCAGTTTTGAAAGCATTACCGGAAGTTCATTATAAAAATAAATAGTGATGAGTAAAATAGTTGTTACAGGTGGTTTGGGTTTCATAGGATCTCATACCGTAGTGGAGTTGCAAAGTCAAGGTTTTGAAGTAGTCGTAATAGATAATCTGTCCAATTCTTCGATTGAAGTTTTGGATGGAATTGAAAGTATTTCTGGAAAAAAACCAATTTTTTCCGCAATCGATTTAAGAGAGAAAGCAGCTGTTCAGGAGTTTTTTAAGGAACATAATGATGTTGCTGGAGTAATTCATTTTGCCGCTTCCAAAGCAGTTGGCGAAAGCGTGCATAATCCTTTGCTTTATTACGAAAATAACCTTGGAGCTTTGGTTTATATTTTGCAGGAATTAGAGAAAAAGGAAGATGCACATTTCATTTTCAGTTCTTCTTGTACGGTTTACGGTCAGGCCGAAGTGATGCCAATTGCCGAAACAACACCAATTCAACCAGCTTTGTCTCCTTATGGAAATACAAAACAAATAGGTGAGGAAATCATTTCAGATGTTGTGAAAGTAAGCAACATTAACGCCATATTGCTTCGTTATTTCAATCCTATCGGTTCGCACCCGTCTGCCGAAATTGGTGAGTTGCCAATTGGAGTACCTCAAAATCTGGTTCCGTTTATTACCCAAACCGGAATGGGCTTGCGTGCCGAATTGTCGGTTTATGGAAATGATTACCCAACGGTTGACGGAACGTGTGTTCGCGATTATATACACGTAGTCGATTTAGCGAAAGCTCATGTCATCGCTTTACAACGATTATTAGGTAAAAAGAATATTGAACCTTTGGAGATTTTTAATTTGGGTACAGGCAAAGGAAGTTCGGTATTGGAAGTGATTACTGCTTTTGAAAAAGTAAGCGGTCAAAAATTGCCATATAAGATTGTGGGAAGAAGAGAAGGCGACGTGACCGAGGCTTACGCCAATACCGATAAGGCTAATACTGTTTTGGGTTGGAAAACGGTTTCGACACTGGAAGAAGCCATGGCTAGTGCTTGGAAATGGGAACAAAAAATTCGGACAAGTACTGAATTTAGCGCCAAAAAAGTATAATTAAGCAGGATAATCGTACTGTTTTTTGTTTTTTGAAACTAAACTTTAAAATAAATGTAAAATACACATTTATAAGTATTGGAAATAAATATTTTTATTTTACATTTGGCTTCAATAATTCGTAATAAAAGAACAGAATTAAAACAGATATGATATTTTAGGATTGAGTGTATTGTTAAAATGCAAATTTTTTCGAAAAATAAGCAGATTTTAACGTATAAAACAGTAGATTGCAAAACATAAAAATCAACCAACCAACCATATTATTAATTTAAAAATAAAACTATTAACTCATGAGCCAGAACCTAGTTTTTGCGGATTACGCAGTATTTATTATTTATTTTGTCATCGTATCTACCTATGGATACATGATTTATCGCAAGCGTGAAAAAAACGAGCACGATGCCAAAGCTTATTTCCTTGCCGAAGGGACACTTACTTGGTGGGCTATTGGAGCTTCTTTGATTGCTTCAAATATATCGGCTGAGCAATTTATCGGAATGAGTGGTGAAGGATTCTTTTTGGGAGTTGCCGTTGCTGCTTACGAGTGGCTTGCTGCCGTTGCTTTGATTATTATTGCGATTTGGTTTATCCCTGTTTATTTGAAAAACAAAATTTATACCATGCCTCAATTCTTGAAAACGAGGTATAACGAATCAACAGCATTGATTATGGCTGTTTTCTGGTTGTTTTTGTACGTTTTCGTAAACTTGACTTCTATTTTATATTTGGGAGCTGTTGCTATTAACGGATTGGCAGGAGGTGAATACCTACACGCCATCATGATTGGTCTTGCGCTTTTTGCCCTATTAATTTCATTAGGAGGTATGAAGGTAGTTGCTTATACTGACGTAATTCAGGTAGCGGTTTTGATCATTGGAGGATTAGTTACTTCTTATATTGCTTTGACTAAAGTTGCTGAATATTTGCCAGATTCTGGTCAAGGTGCTATTGCTGGTTTCAAAGAATTGATGCATCAGGCACCAGAGCATTTCAAAATGATTTTCCCAAAACCTACAGCTGCTTCTTCTCAATTGGAAGTAGATAAATATCTTACTATCCCAGGTGTATTGGCATATGCTGCAGGTATGTGGATTGTAAATCTTAATTACTGGGGTTGTAACCAGTACATCACTCAAAGAGCTTTGGGAGCTGATTTGCAAACTGCACGTACGGGTATTTTATTTGCTGGATTCTTGAAATTATTAATGCCTCTTATCGTAATGTTGCCAGGTATCGCTGCTTTTGTTTTATATAAAAATGGTCACTTGCCACAACTAGTTGGAGGAAAAGACGGAGCGTATTCTGCAATGTTGACATTCTTGCCAACTGGTCTTAAAGGATTGTCTGTAGCTGCTTTGACTGCCGCGATAGTTGCTTCTTTGGCTGGTAAAGTAAACAGTATTTCTACTATCTATACATTGGACGTACACAAAAAATACATTCAAAAAGATGCTACTGACAGATCACAAGTAAGCATCGGAAAATACGCTGTTGTTGGAGCTATGATTCTTGCTATTATGTTTACTTGGAATGATTTGCTAGGAATTGGTGGAGTAGGAGGTTTCACTTATATCCAAAAATATACAGGATTTATCAGTCCAGGGGTATTCGCGATGTTCATTCTAGGAATGTTCTGGAAAAGAACAACTGGAGCAGCGGCTATCGTTGGGGTAATTGCAGGTTTCTTATTGTCTGTTTTGTTCAATGAATTTGCACCATCATTATTTGGAAACGATACTATACTGTACACTGCTTATATGAATGCAAAAGGAATATATGAAATTCCGTTCCTTATCTGTATGGGGTTATCGTTTATGTTTACAATGATTTTGATGATTTTAGTGAGTTTGGCTGGACCAAAAGTGAATCCAAAAGCATTCGAATTGGATACTGAAATGTTCAAAATAAAACCACAAACAACGATTATGATCGTAATAACATTATTGGTTATTACTGCTTTGTATGTGAAATTCTGGTAAAAAAAATACA